>CAZUGR010000029.1:0-7834 GCA_964620145.1 uncultured Candidatus Saccharibacteria bacterium | reverse complement strand
CGCGGTCTGGTATCTTGGCGTAACGCACGGCGGCGGGAAGGATGCCGTAATAGTTAGGGTATTCCATAATGTTCAACTTTAAGGTAAAAAAAATAGGGCCGTGTAGTTGGAGATACAGCGGCCCAATTAGGGTTGAAACATTATGCGCCGGCTCCAACCCCTGCGCATAATGGTGAAACAAAGATACAAGATTATTCAATAAGTCAACAATTAATTACATCGTTGTATTCGGCATATTTTTTCAGTGCGGATATTTCCCAATACACCATGCCTGTACTGCCGTGCCTATCGCTTCTATGGCTTTCTTTTTTAGACAATGCTAAAATCTCGCCGCCATACAATCCTGCTGGGCTTTTGTCGTATGGACAATCCTTAGTTGCTTCGCCTGCTTGTAAAAATAAAAGAAAGACTGGGTAAGGTAAAGATTTTGCTATTTTGATATAATCAAAGTAGTGTTTCAAATCTATTCCGGTTTCCCATACAGATTTTGCGCGATACCAAGTAAAGCCGCTTTTATGTTTAGCTTCAATCCATGTAATGCCCTTATTTGTCATTGCTAAAATGTCGGGCGCTATTAGTTCACCATCAGGAGTATATAAACGCGCCCCCTTGCCGTTATCTATAATCTTTTCATATACAGGCAAAACATAATCGCCTCGCTTTCGCATCCATTTTGCAATGGCGGATTCTCCCGCCGTGCCGACAATCAAGCAATCTTCAAACTTTCCCATAGCACATTCCTATATTTGAAAATTCATCAATAAAAGCTATTTTATTGCACCCAAAATACAAAAGCGCCTGCCCCTGCAAAGGCGCGGCTAAAGGTTTATTAGGTGCCCAAAAGCGTATCCTTCCACGCGGGAAACATACAGCACTTGCCTCGTTTGCCATTGTTTGAAACCATGCTGTTTCAGTTGCGTTATTAACTAAAACGATAGCTTGCGTTATGTTGCCTTGCCTGTATTCGTCACATATTTTAGTAGCAAATTGACTAATTAGTGGCTGTGCATATGGGGGATTCATCCAGACGTTCCCGCCCCAATCTTGAATTAACCCGTTTATTTCTTCGTCATAAAAAATATCAGCTTTTACAATTTCGTTGGCGGTTTCACAAGATGCCGGATCTAAGTCTATGCTACCCATTACCCGCCTGGCGGCCTCTATATATTCTACTGGTGTATACCATTCATTGTCGCCTGAATTATTGGAAACGTGCGCTTTTGGCTTTGCCTCCTCAATAATCACAGCCGGAGGAGGTGAAAACATTGGCTCCTCTTTTGCTTTAACTACTTCGTCGTTTACAGGCTTCCAACGTTCGACAACTTCCTGCACTTTGGCCGCCGTCACATTAGCGCCGTGCGTTTCCACTACGTCAGCCCACGCGGCACGTTGCACTTCCGGCTCCAGGCCTGCGAGCGGGCGCGCTTGGCTTTCAGTGGCGGGAATGGGAGCAATTGCTCCCAAATTAGATATTACTTCGCTTGCGGCAATAATTTGGTTTGTATACCTTTTACCCATCCCCCACACCCCCCGGCAGTAGTCCTCAAACGTGGCATGGTTAGCGCGGTATAGTCGTTTATCCCGGATAGTCATTAGTGCCGTGCCAACCTCAATAAAGGTTTCCAACCCTTGCTTAATAACTACCTCGCAGCGCTCTAACTCGTTTTGCTCAATAACCGACAATTGCAATTCGATACTCATTTTAATAGTTTTCAGCGTAAATTAAAAAAGGCGCTTTCGCCCGTCACAGCAAAAACGCCTTTGAATGCTTTTCAGCAGTCATGCGGACGGTGACGGGCATCCGCTTGACTTGATACAAATATACAAAAATAAGTTTACTTGGCAACCTTTTGCCTAAGATTTTTAATAAGCCTCTCTGCCCCCCGCAGTGCCAGGGCGTTGTATTTCTGCTGGTTGCTATAATCGTTAAACGAAACGGCGCTAACTGCGTTTATGGTGTCCTCATCCAGCGGCACGCGTACAAAGACTGTCAGGCCGGGCTTAACCACTGTCAACGTCGTTGTATCGCTCGTATGCCACCACGTCAGCCCCTCGTCGATCGCCTTCGCCACCAACTCCGCCTTAGTCTTGCGGCGGTAGCGGGGGTTAAGTTGTTGCAGGAGCTTTTGTAGCTCGATTATGCGGGCATTGGTGGCTTCGTATAGTTGCAAATTCATAGTGCCTTAGTTTTAGATGTTTACAAATTATTAGCGCGCTCTAAGTTGGCCTTCGCTCTTTCCGCATTAGCTTGGTACATTTTTACCTGTTTGTCGAAATAGTCACACAAAGCAGCTTTTGCAGCTTCCCTTGTTTCAAACCAATACGCCCCGGCGTCTTCATAGTCTTGTTTGCCCTTTGGCTTTATCTTGCCTGTGTAGACTTGCTTTTTATTTGCGCCCCGCCAGCGGGCGTTTGGGTATTCAACTATTGAAACGCCGTAAATATAAATTTTAAACATGGTATTTTGTTTTTACAGTTAGAAAAAAACGGGCGTCCGCCGCCGCCCTGTGGGAAATTACTTCAATTCCTGAATGATTAATCAACGCCCGGTTTCCGCCGGCGGTCGGCAGGAGGGCGGGGCCTGTTTATTGCAGCCAGGTATGGTTAACCGGCAATTTTAAATCAAATAGGTTTTGTATCGGATGCACCTTCGACGGCGATAGCAGCACCCCGCCCGCGTCATCCCGCCGGGCTAAACACCCGCTTTCCAGATGTTTTAGACTATGCCCGCAGTCCAGGCGGTTCCTGATTTCGGCAGCGGCCTCGTGGTAAGTCACGCCGTCCAGGATGACGCGGAGGCCGTAGAGGTTTGTGTAGTTCATACCGTCGCCTCCTTTTGCTTGCGGGGGCGGCCTATCTTTTCCGCCGGTGCAATCGGATATGGTAGCCCGTGTACGTATTGCGTAAAGCCCGCAATGCCCCACCATGCTAAATTATTTACCATTTTCCTGTTCGGGACTTCCTCCCCGGCGCTAATCTGCGCTACCTTAATTCGCATTTCGCGGGGGATGGGGATATTTACCGTTTTAGGCCCGAATGCGTGATTTGGGGCTACAAGGTTAGCGGCGGGCTGTTCGTATAGCCTTATCCCCTCTTCAACCAGTGCGGTAAAAATACCGCTGATTGAACTTTCCCGCTTGGATATGCCTTTAAGTCGCATTTCTTGTTGTAGCTTTTCGATCTGTTCCCGGACTTCCGCCGGGATAAAACACTGCATTTTTGATGTATACTCTTTCATTGTTCGTCGTCTTTTTCTGTGATTAATTCAAGTTTCACGGATTTAAGCGCCTCTATTTCAGATCGAAGCGCGGCGGAGCGGCGCTGCAAGCTTTCATAAAAGTCTACTTGAGCCATAAGCACGTTTTTATCTTCAAGCATCAGTATAGTATTGCGCGTCTTTTCAAGTTGCGCGGTCACGTTGTCCATGTGTACAACCTGCGAGCGGCTCAACTCGACAAGCGAGCGGCGAAGGGTACGAAGGGTAAGAAAGTTCTTAAACATGGTGTTTTGTTTTTTGTCGTTAGAAAAAACCCGGCGGCCCCTCGCGCCTGTGACCTAAAAACAGGCTGGCCGCCGGGCTTATAAAGAAATTGTAATCTACGTGTGGTAATCGCCAATATTCGGCGCATCGTTTAAGCCGTCCTTTAGATCGTCAATAGACGCGAGTAATTCAATTGCAGCGTCTTCGCTCACGTCAAACGCCCCGAAAAACCCAACAAGCGCGGCGGCTTCGCCGTGTGCTATGCGCTCCGCTACTTTTGCAATCTGCTTTGCGGTCGGGCTTGGCTTCTTTGCGGCTGGGGCGCTTGTGGCTTGTGGCTTATTGCCGTCGTTATCTTCGTCGCTTACAAGGCCCAAAGCAGAGGCGTAAGCATACCGGCGCATGTAGGTAATAATAGACCCCATCACTTGCGCGCCGCTTTTACCTTTTTCCTCTGTGAGTTCCGGCATAGTAGCGGAAAATTCTAGCCATTCGCCGGAGGTGTGGCACACGCGGGTTAGCATTTCGTGGCCCTCTACGCCCTGCACAACTGCCAGCCCGTGTTTGCCTAGCATTGGCCGCGTATGTTCGCGCTGTGCAGTTAGGCTTGCGTATTTGTTGCCCAGGAACTTATTTGAGCTATCGAAGGGTACCGGCCCGCATTCGGCTTGCAATGCGCACAGGGCCGCAAATATTTTGCTCGTTGTTTCGCTTGTTTTCACTGTTCTGTTGTTTGTTTACAGGTTGATAAAATGAATCCGGTCTTTAATAGGGGCTATAATTTCTTCAAACGTTGGCGGATCTTTTTTGCCGTAAAATTCAGCGATTAAACTAGGCCGGTTTGATGTTGAAAACTCATGCGTGTAAACCGGGCGGTTGAAAACAGTTTCAACGGCTTTTTGAAATTCCCCAAACGGCACACAAAGTCGATCTTGAAAAAGCTGAAAATCAACTAATTGCCTTGCTGTCATATCTTCCCAAACGCCGCTTTCGTAGAATTTGATAGCTTGCTCTTTAGTTAGCTGCTTGCTCATTGTTCAGTTTGTTTAGCCGCCTTTTCGGCGGCGGTTAAAAATGCGCTAGGTAGATCGGCGACCGTACGGCAGTCGGTGAACCGTACGTTTTGCGGGTCGTTGAGGTACATACAAAGTAATTGCTCCAACAACCCCTTGTCGCTGTCAAATTCGCCCGGCTTCGAGATTACGCGGGGGTCGGCCCACCATTCGGTAAAGGTTTCAAAAACAGGGAATCCCTCGTCGTCGATATGCAACGCTACTTTGTGAATAATCGTTGTTTCCAAATCGAAGTCGGCAATGTAGCCCTGTATGTACAGCCACGCGAAAAACGCGGCGGCCTCGATAAGTATATCGTCGCCTAAATTTGATTCAGGCCACACCCGGATATTGACGCCGGTTAAGGCGTAGTCGTGCAAATTTTGATAAACCGGGTCGGCTTCGTGTGTGCGAAAAAAACCTACTATTGCGGCGGCTTCGTCTGGTTTAAGATTGTCCATTGTTCTGTTTTTGAAGGTGAAGGAAAGCGGGGGCGAAGGCCCCCGGTGATTAGTCAATATTATTCATGATAAGTGAGCGCAAAACAAAGTCTTGGTGCGACCATGCGCGGCGCTCAAAACGATTTTTTCGTATACTTTGTCGTGCAAATCATTTAGCGTATTAAATTGAGGGTGCATTTCGCCTGTCATCAAAATTGATTTGATAAAATCGTTAGTATTGCTTAATTCACTTTTAAGATTCAGGCTTTCTTTTACAAACTGTCTGCGTGTCATTGCTCTGTTTTTTACTTGTTAATGATAGAACAAAGATAAGCGAAAAGGTTTACTTCTAAACTCTTTTACTCGACTTTAACAAAACCTTAACTAAAATAGGTTATGTAGTACACTAAATTGACATTGTCGCCTATTGCCCCCCTCCCCGCTTTGCCTTACCTTTGTGTAAAACTTAGAACAATGAAAGTAACACACACTGATCAACAGGCGGATTTCCTCCGCTGGCTATCAATCTTAATTATCACCGCTTACCTAATCGCCATCTTTGGCAAGTGGGCGTTTATCGCTTTCGGCGTCTTTGCTTTTATCTTCTTTGCCGCCTGGGCGTACCTGTCTTTCCTTAACCCGGAAAGCATAATCGAGCGGCGCGACAACTTTGACGAACCGGAATACGGCAGCGCATACGAGGAGTGGAAGCAAACCGGCGTTGACCGGCGCAACGATTCGAAAAAGTCGAATAGTTCAGCGAAGCCAGACAACCCCGGACAACTATGTCAGCCGTGCGAGTACACCGGCGTTATAGTTGACGCGGAGGCGGGCACCCACGAATGGAAAGTAACACCTAAATCAAAAACATAGAACAATGGAACAGATCAAAGACATTTCGACAGGCTATCGCTGGGTAGTCTGGTTTGCGTTCAAATGGTTAGCGGCGACCACCGCCGTCACCGTCTGGCAGGTGAGTGCCGGATTTATCCCCACCGCCTCCGATAACGTGCAATTCTTTTTCAGGATAGCCGCCTGCGTGGTTATGTTTTTCTTTATAGATGCCGGACTAGAGGCGCAAGCAAAGTACGTATTTCGGGGCCTAATGGATAAGCAGACGCGCGACGGGGGCAAGTGGTTTTTAACCCTATCAATTTTTATCTTCGTTATCCGATTTTTGGCCTCCGCCTTTATGACATATGTCAGCGCTGATCCCATCGCTTCATCCATCTACCCGCCCCCGTCTACTGACAAACAGCAAACAGAGATAGCAGCCGCCCGGGAAAGTAACGACGGACGGCTTAAGCGCCTGGAAAGCGAAAAGACGCGGTTAGAGAAAAGCGAAAAGCAGCGCATAAAAGACGCTGAAAAACAAGGTAAGCAGTTAGTCGATAAGGCTATCAACGCAGGCGGTTCTAACTTTGCCTCGCTTTGGAGAGAGGGCAACGATTGGATAAAGACAGCGCCACAATTAAAGAAGAAACGTGAAAAGGTATACGAGGCGCAAAAGGTAGCGGATGTGCTAGTTGCAAGTGAAAAGGCAAAGACGGCAGAGGCGCAAAAAATGTACCTGGCTGCGCTGGGCAAAGATGATGCGACTATTGCGGCGCTGTCAGGTGAGATAGTCAGCCTGAATGAGCAGCACGCGACAAACAAGGCAAGCATGACGGCAGCGATCTACTTAGTAGACTTTATAGCGGCCTTTGTGGCTATCGCCCTTTTAATTGCGCTTTGCAGTTACGAAAAGAAAAACAACATCGAATACAAATCCGATTTTTCGGGCGTCTGGGAAAAGGTAGGCGACCGTATCAAAGGTGACGTTATGCAAAACGCTGAATCCGGTAGCGTCGGCCTGTGGCTTATCGTTGCCGCCCCGCTGGTCGCCCTCGTTAAGTTTTTCCGGTTCCTGGGTGTTTTGATGTGGAAGGGCATACACAAAATCGAAACATCTTTTCGCATCGACTTAGATGGGGATGGGATTATAGGTACGCCGGATAAAAAAGCGATAAGCGAAAAAAACGACAATGTGTCGCAAAATTTTAGCGACAAACCGGCATCAAATTCCCGCGTCGTTGTCGCTCCTTTTGCGCTCAATAAAAAAAGCGACAAATCAGCGACAGACTTACAGAATGTCGCTTTTGTGTCGCAAAGTGTCGCACCTAGCGAAAAAGTCGCTTTTGTGTCGCAAATAGGAGAAGCGACAAACGAGCCAGAAAAAGAGCGACAAATTAAGCGACAAACCATACCGCAAAAAAAGCGACAAAAAGCGACAAACGGGAATAAGACGCCAGCGCAAATGTACATCGACCGTATGCGGGTAACGATAAAGCGACACCTTAAGGCAGGCAACAAAGCGGAGGCACAAAAGCTAGTTGACGAACTTATCAGTAAGGGCTACTATGTCAGCACTGACCCCGGCAAGGGATTAACAATTAAAGCCAAGCGCTCAAAATAGTTACGCAAGACTCATTGTTCTAGTTCGCCCCCGTCCGTTGCCACCCCGGCGCGGCGGGGGTTTTTCTTTGCGCAAAAAAGCCCCTACCGGCTGGCAGAGGCTTCACATTTACAAAACACCTAAAACCCTATGAAATATCTTTCTTCACAGTTCCCGGGCTGATTAGCTTAATGATTACCATAAGCAGGGCAAATCCCGCTTGCAACATCAAAGACGTATCACCGCTCAAGATCGCATCAATAAGCCCCTGTATTTGCGGAATAGGTAGCCAGGGGAGAAAGCCCACCAGGAACGCAAGGATAGAGGCGTAAAACTGTGGCGACTTCAGCGAGCGTTTGAGTTGATCTAACAACTCCGACCCCTGTAAGCTCTTGAAATAGTGGAACGCGATGTTACCAGCGCTGAA
>CAZUGR010000028.1:5058-8629 GCA_964620145.1 uncultured Candidatus Saccharibacteria bacterium | reverse complement strand
CGGCCAGTGTGGCGGTGGATGGGGTAGCGACGGCCTCAATCCAAGACGACGCCGTCACGACGGCGAAGATCGCCGACGGCGCCGTGACCGCTGGCAAGCTGGCGGACGCGGTTGTGCATGACCTCACCGCGGTGAGCGTGGCGTCAGGCGACTACGTCATGTTGGCCGACGTATCGGACAGCAACAAGAAGAAGAAGGCGCTCGTGTCGGGCATCCTTGCGCTCGCCGCGAAGTCGGTCACGCGCACGACCTTCACCGCGAGCGGGAGCCTGACGATCCCGGCCGGCGTGACGCAGGTGCTTGTCACCGGGCAGGCGCCGGGTGGTGGCGGTGGTGGCTCGACGGACGGCGCGGACGGTGGCGACCTGACCTTCGGGCCGAACGGCGGTGCGGTTGTCCTGACGCTCGCTGGCGGGAAGAAGGGCACCGCGTACTCGGGCACGACTGCGGGTACTGGCGGCCCGGGTGGCGGGAGTGGGCTGACCCAAGGCGAAGCCGGGCAGGCCGGGCAGACCAAGACCGCGATTGGTGGCGGCGTCAATCCGCAGTATTACAACAACGCGCTCGGCGGTGCGGGCGCTTCCGGCATGTTCGGGAACCTCGGCGGTGGCGGGCGTGGCAGTGACGGCACCGGACTCGGCGGGGCTGCTGGCGGTGGTGGTGGCGCCGGCGAGCAATGTTTCAGCTACCCGATCACCGTGACGCCGAGCACGCAGTACGACGTGACCATCGGCAGCGTCGGCGCGGCCGGCACAGCAAGCGGCGCCGGCACGGCATCGAGTGCCGGCAAAGGCGGCTTCTTCATCATCGAATATTGGTCGTAACCACATCCCGCCAACATAGGCGAGAAGGGAAAAGCAGCATGGACACAGGTGAAATTCTAGCCACGACCGGCGTCATCAACGGCCTCGACTATACCAAGTGGGTGTTGATCGTGCGCGCATACGCTTAACGAAAGGACTGTTGTGAGTGACTACATAACCATCGCGCTGTTTGTTGTCGGGCTGCTGATGTCGATCATCGGCGCGCTGATTGTCCTCGTCCTCAACAGCATCAAGACCGAGATCAGAGACATCAAGACCGAGGTGCGCGACATCAAGGGGCAGATCACCAAGATCGAGGACGACCTGCACCGGCGCGTGTCCGAGATCGACCGCCGGCATCAGGACCAATACGTCGAGATTGACCGGCGCATCAGCAAAGTCGAGGCGCGCTGCGACGTGCAGCACGGCACGCCATGATGCTCGACGAGCGTAGCATCCGCCGGCTTGAAGGGGTGCATCCAGACTTGCAGCGTGTGGTGCACACCGCTTCGGACATCACGCCGATTCCGTTCATCGTGACCGAGGGCGTGCGCACCACGATGCGCCAGGCCGCGCTAGTCAAGGCCGGCGCTTCGCAGACGCTCAAGTCGCGGCACCTCACCGGCCACGCCGTTGATCTCGCCGCCGTGGTCGACGGCGATGTGCGGTGGGATTGGCCTCTCTACGACAAGCTCGCCGAGGCGATGAAGGAAGCGGCCAGGATCGAGGAGGTGCCGATCGAGTGGGGCGGGGATTGGATTCGCTTCAAGGACGGCCCGCACTTCCAGCTTCCGCGCGCCACGCACCCGGGGGAGAAAGCCTGATGGACCCGATCAACATCGCGTTCGGCTTGGCGCAGTTCGCGCCGAGCATCCTCAAGTGGATCACCGGCAGCGACAAGTCGGCCAAGGTCGCCGAGAAGGTGGTCGACATCGCCAAGGCCGTCACTGGCCGCGACACCCCCGAGGAAGCGCTCGACGCGGTGCGGGTCGATCCGACTGCGGCGCTCAAGTTCCGCGAGGCCGTCATGGCGAACGAGTCCGCGCTCGACCAAGCCTACCTCGCCGATCGGCAGAACGCCAGGATGCGCGACGTTGAGTTCATCCGGGCGGGCCGGCACAACTACCGGGCCGACATCCTCGCCGCGCTGGCGGTGATCGGCCTGGTGGTGTGCGTGTGGTTCGTGACGCGCGACTCCATGCTCCCCGAGCGCGCGGTCAACGCGATCATGTTCGTGGCCGGTGTGCTGGCCGCAGCGGTGCGGGATGTCTACTCGTTCGAGTTCGGCTCAAGCCGGGGGTCGAAGGAGAAGGACGAGATGATGCAGCGGATCGCGGGCAAATAGCTGTCTAATACTCGAAGCCACACCCCGCTGTAGCGCGGGTTTCCGGGCATCAATCCAGCATTTTGATTTAGGCCAGCGACACGACAAACCCCTGCCGCGCCAGCACCTTACCACGTTTCCCGC
This sequence comes from uncultured Candidatus Saccharibacteria bacterium, assembly GCA_964620145.1. Classification (GTDB taxonomy): domain Bacteria; phylum Patescibacteriota; class Minisyncoccia; order Phycocordibacterales; family UBA1006; genus CALMMZ01. The sequence continues at coordinate 6,358 of CAZUGR010000028.1, read as the reverse complement.
GGGTACTGATGCCGCTGCACGAGATAGAAAGCGCCGTGCTTATGATAGACGCAGGCGGGGAGGTGTCGGTCTGTTTTGCGCTGGCGCATTGACGTCGGTCTGAAAGATGACTATCGTACCATCCGGCCGCTGCCGGTAAGGGACACCGAGCGCGTCGAGTACCCGGCGCTGCGCGCTGCGGCGCTGCTTCCCGGTGAGCGTCGCGATCTCGGTGGTGGTAAGGATCATGCCGTTGTTTCCTCCATCTCGATCAGCAGGTCGAGAAAGTGCCGCGCCTTGCGCAAGTCCTCGACGCCGTTTTTCTTGCGCCACCGGCTCACGTACTTGATGACGCTGCCCTCGATGTAGCCGATGCCATTCTTATGTACGAACTCGACCGGCTGGATCGCCATGCTCTTGTAATGGTCGCCGGCTACCTGCACCGAGAGCGCCCCCTGAGTGGCGCCCGGCCTGGCCTCGAACAAGCACTCGCCGGTGAGGATGCACTTGTCGCCTGGCGCGAACCACTTGCAGGCGTGCGCGTCGGCGTTGTCGCGGGTACAGTCTTTCATTTCCTTGCTCCTTTCATGGCTTTGAGTAGTAAGTCTTGGACCTCGCGCTTGGTCTCGTGCCGAGCGATGACTAGCTCGTCGACGGTCCCGCGGGCGATGATGTCGTAGATGTAGACCGGCCTCTTGTGACCGGCTTGGAACTGCCGCACCGGCCCGACGCGGCCGATGATCTGATCGCGTTGATCCATGTCCCACCAATGCCCGAAGAAGGCGATGCGGTGGCAGTGCTCTTGCAGGCCGTCGACGCCGTGGCCCATGCTGCCCGGATGCCCGAGGCCGACCTCGTAGCGCCCGGTCTTGAACTCGCGCAACTGCACCGGGTCGGAGAGCACGCGCGCCTGGGGGAACGCCTTGATGAGCCGGGCGAGGTCGCTCTTGAAGTGGTAGGCGACCAACACCGGCGAGCCGTTCGCCTCGTCGACGATCGACTCAAGCGCTTGCAGCTTCACGTCGTGCACCTCGCGCCACTCCTTCGGGCCTGGCGACTCCTCCCCCTGCACGAGCGGGTCGACATAGACCGCGCCGTTGCAGAGTTGCAGGCACTTCTGCGTGCGCGCGGCGGCGCCGAACGCCTCGACGCTGCGGTCCTCGACCCGCGTAAACATGTCCTTCTCCATCTCGCGGTACTTGAGCCGGGCCTTGGGCGGCAGATCGACGAACACCGGGACGTGGATCGGCTTCTCAAGGTCGAACCAATCCACGGCGTCCACGCGCAGGCACACGTCTTTGACGGCCGCCTGTATCTGCTC
>CAZUGR010000028.1:0-4958 GCA_964620145.1 uncultured Candidatus Saccharibacteria bacterium | reverse complement strand
CTTGATCTTGGTGTGCGCGACCCGGCCGAGCGCCGCGGTGCGCTTGCCGCCCTGCTTCAAGCGGAAGGACTTGAGCCGGCGGCTCTCATCGACGACGACCGTGCGGAAGGGCCAGCGATCGCCGAAGCGTTCGATGAGCCAAACGAGATTGTCATAGTTGACTGTGTAGACGCTGGCGTCGTACTTGAGCGCGGCGATCCGCTCGGCCTCGCTGCCGACGATCGGCATCACGTCGATGTGGCGCAGGTGCTCCCACTTGCGCGCCTCGTCCGGCCAGGTGTCGCGGGCCACGAGCAGCGGCGCGATCACAAGGGCCGGCGCCGCTTCGCCTGCGAGGAACAGGGCGTCGAGCGCGGTGTAGGTGCAGACAGTTTTGCCGAGGCCCATGTCGGCCCACAGCGCGCACCGCGCCACGTCGAGGATGTGGTCGGTCATCAGCTTGCCGTAGGGCCGAGGGGTGTAGGGGCGGCGGGTCATCCCTCTATCCATCTATCAATCGCCTCGATCGAGTCGAGCACCACAACGGCCTGCCCCATCTGCCACATGCGGGCGTGTTCGCGCGCTTGGTGCGGCTCGGCCTTCTTACCCGGCCGCTTCAATTCCACCCACACGGCGGGCCGGTCGGGGAACATGCACAAGCGATCCGGCGCCCCGCGCCTGCCGATCCACTTCACCTTGCGCACCTCGCCACCTAGTTCCCTCACCCGGCGCACGAGGTAGGCTTCGACCTCGCGCTCTCTCACCGTGCCACCTCGCAATGTGTGGCGCCGTAGCGGTACATCACCTCGCCGTAGATGACGGCCGCGCCGAGCAGGCAGACGATGAACACGATGCTCGACAAAGCGTGGCTCGGGCCGCGGCGCTTCATGTCAAACTCACCCGCCCTTCTTCCTTCGACACGTTCGCGGCTTCCTTCATCGCCAACAGCATCATCGAGAGGTCGATCAAGCGCTCGGCTTCGAGCGTCCAACGCGGCACGCGAAACGGCACGGCGATGCCGAGCGGATGAGGCACTTGCACCCCTTCGTCGGGGTCGGCGCCGACCTTGACGCAGTAGATGCGGGCCGCGGCCTCGTAGGGTTTGAGGTGTTCGGGGGTGTTGTTCATGGTTGTCCTTTCGGGGGTGCTGTTCACGGGGCCACCTCAAAACCGGCGGCTATGTCGAAGCTGACCGTGAAGCCGGCGGCGTGCTTGTGGCCGCCACCGCCGTACTGCTTGGCGATCTCGGAAACGTCGACGCCTTCTTCGTTGGAACGCAGGCCAAACACGCGCCCCTTCGGGGTGTCCCAATAGCAGGCCGCAAAGGGCTTGCCCTTGGCGAGTTCGTGGGCGGCGTCGCTTACCAACGTGTAGGGCAGATTGGCTACAGGTACATAGTGCCCGCCGATCACCATCTCGCGTGTCGTCACGCCTAGCAGTTCGCGGATGTCCTTGAAGTGCTTGCGCTCAATCGCTTCCCCTTCCACCGCTAGCGCTGCCGGTGCGGCGGCCATAAGGGTGTCCCACACTTGGAAGTCGTAGGGATACGAAAAGACGTTCGCCTGAATCTGCCGCGTGTTTTGGAGCGCGAAGCGCCACAAGTCACGGTCCTCAATGTGCAGGAGCAGCGGGGGCGGCGCTTCGCCGGGAAAGAAGTGCTCCCATGCCAGCATCGCGCCGCTGCGGCCCATGTCGAACTTGCAAACGACATTCGCCGGGAGATCGACTAAGTCCTCGGCGGCGGTTTTGTGGTGATCGAGGATCAAGATGCTGTTGGCCTTTGAGGCCATCCCCTCAAGCACCGGCCGCTTGTAGCTAAAGTCGGCGAGGATCACATCGCGGCCGGTTACGTCCGGCGGAGGTTCCTGATAGACGCCGGGGTGAAACTCGACACCTTCGCCGAGTGCCTTGCGCACAACCCATGCAGCAGCGAAGCCGTCGGCGCAGTTGCCGTGGTAGATGCAGGTGCTCATTCCTTTGCTCCTTTTGGTTACGAAATTGCAGTTTAGCGAACGGTAAAGGTTTGTCAATCACTCTTTGCGATACCTGTACCCCTCGAAGCCGGCGGCGGCTAGAGGCAACCCCTCGGCCCACTCGGGCACGGTGGCGATGTGTGCACACAAGCGATCGACGGTGTAGTCGGGGGTGTCGGGCATCTCGGTGATGACTTCGTCGTGGACGGTGAGCACGATCTCGAAGCCGTCGTCCTCGATGGCCTGCATGTTGTAGGCGAGCACGTCGCGGCTCGCGGCCTGCGTGATGTTCTCCAACAACTTGCCGCCGTAGGTCTTGATGCGGCCCCACTGGCGCGAGTATTGGTTCACGCCCATGTAGCTGATCTGCCCCTTGTCGTCGACTTGCGGTGAGGGGTAGCAGAGGAACCGGCCACTCGGCAGTTGAATCTTGAGCCAGGCACCATCACGCCGAACCGTGAGGCGACGGCAGGGGAAGCTCACGCCGGGCTTGTTGATCGCGGCGATCACGGCGTCCTTGAGGTCGGGCCACATGGATGAGATCGCGGGGTGTGCGTAGCGCCACAAGCGCTTGAGCGCGTCGCAGGCGAGGAACGTGTCGCGGGGTAGGCCGAAGGTGCTGCGCTTTTTCTTGACCGTCCAATCGTAGAACTCGACCGACTCTTGCAACACGTCGGCCGGGATGGTGGGCAGCGCGGTCTCGGCCATCGCGTCGAGGTCGATGCCGTAGGTCGCGGCCCCGGTAAGGAAGGCGCCAACGCCGCCCTCGTACTGCAACATCAACTCCATCACCTTGCCGATCTGGCGCTGCGGCTTGGCGACTTCGGTGTGGTCGATGTTGAACGCCTTGGCGTAGGCGAGCTTGTAGAGGTCGGGGCCGGTGCCGGCGTCGTACTCGCGGAAGGCTTGCAGCTTCCACTCCTCGCCGGCCAGCCACGCGGCCATGCGGCCCTCGATGTTGGCGAGGTCGCCGACGCCGAGCTTCTTGCCGGGTGGGGCGATGATGACGCCGCGGATCGCGTTCGAGCAGGCCCGCATCACGTTGTCGCTCACGAGGTCGATGCTGCCGGCCTTGATCGCCTCGATGCACTCCTCGATCTCGTCCTGCTCCATGTCCGGCCGCGGGAGATTCTGCGGCTGGAACAGGCGCCCGGCCCACCTGGCGGTGCGGCTGGCGCCGGCGAATTGAAGCAGACCGCGCAGGCGGCCGTCACTCGACGCGCCGCGCACGACGGCGTTGTACTTGCTCGTGCTGGTGGTCGTCGCCATGAGCCGCAGAGCCAGCAGGTCGCGCAACTCGATCGGCAGGTCGGGGTCGTCGATCCGGCGTTCGAGGGTGTCCTTCTGCAAGTTCGGCAGGTCGACGCCGTACTCCATGAGCAGATATTCAAGGAGCTTGTCGCGCTTGGTGGCGCTCTCGACGTAGCCGGCGGTGTTCTCCTGCACGGCGTCCTTGAGCCTGGCCTGCTCGATCTTGACGGCCTCGATCGCGGCTCGGGCGAGGTCGAGATCGACGCACACGCCGCGATCGTTGATTCGCTGGTCCAAGTGCCACAGGGCAAGCTCGGCGCCGCGGTAGTTCCACTTGGGGCACTTGCGATATATTTCCCGCATCGCCTCGATGTCGACCGAGGCGTACTCGACGAACTGCGCCCACTCGACGGGGTGCGTGTCGCGGGTGGCCCGGCGCAGCTTCATGTTCTTCGGTCTCAACTTGCAAAAAAGCTGCACGAGGGTCTTGCCGGTGGCGAGCTTGCGCTTGTCCTGCTCGATCTTGAGCACGTCGCCTAGCTTCTCCAAACCTCCGGGGAGGGAGTGGGTTAACCCCTGCACCATCGTGTCCCTCCACAACTCGATGCGCTCGCCGATGTCGCGCATGAGAGGGTGCGAGTTGCTAGCGAGCCGGAACACCGAGCGGTCGAACATCGAATTTTGGAACACGATCTCGTCGGCGTGGAGTAGGGCATCGAAGAGTTCGTCCGGCATGTGCCGCTCCTCGGTCAAGTCCCACACCCGCACCGGCCCGTCGTCCATCGCGTAGGTGAACAACATGATCTCGCAGTGCTCGGCATATTGGTACGTGCCCCACTTGATCGGGCGTTCGCAGAACGTCTCAAGGTCCCCGAAGAGGATCATGCCCGCCCCCAACGAAAGCCGTAGGCTTCTTTGGTGGCGCCTGCGATGCACGCTGCAACGCCGCGGCCTGCTCGACTGCCGGTGCAGAACAGGGTCGCCTCCGCAATGGACGCGAAGTAGAGTTCGGCGCCAGTGGCGAGGTGAGTCGCTTTGACCGCAAGGGGTACGCCAGTCCGCACGCCTCTCGCTACTGCATGGCGTTGGTTGTAGCTTTGCGATGCCCACTCTAAATTGACGAGGCGGTTGTCGTCCTTCTGCCCGTTCTTGTGATTCACAACCTCGCCGCGGCCCGGCAAGAACGCTAAGGCGACCAACCGATGCACTTGCCACATGCGCGTGCAGCCATTCACTGACAGGTTGACGATCCGGTAGCCTTTGCATCCGCCCGTCTTGAGCACAATGCCGCAAACGCGGCGCCGGGTGGCATTACCCCACCGATCGCGCTGGCGAATTTCGCGATCGACCGAACGCACACGGCCTTGATCGCTCGCTTGGTAGCGCCCCTCGTAGCCGGGGATGTCACGCCATTCTTCAATCATTCAAGCACCTCGAAGTCGTCGATCGCGCCGTCGCTCTTGCAGACGTGGAAGTTGCCGTCGGCGTCGATCAGGCGCCAGCGGACGCCGGTGTCGAACCACTCAAGCCCGCCCTCGCCGCAGTGCTTGCAGGTCGCGCCCGAGGGCTTACGCTCGATCTCATCGTGGCAACCACGTTGACACCCGAAGAGGCATTGCAGGGGCACTTCGCCGCCGTTCTCGCGGGCGATTTTGCAGAGGGGGGTAGGGGAGGGCATCAAGCAGCCTTTCTAAACGGCGTGAAGTGCCGGCCGTCCTTGACACACTGCTGCACGTTCTTTTTCTGCGTGCCACC
>CAZUGR010000027.1:0-9106 GCA_964620145.1 uncultured Candidatus Saccharibacteria bacterium | reverse complement strand
TCGTTGCACCAGCGAGGGGGTCTTTTCTCAGGATTTCCTCGATCCGCACCCGCTCTTTCTGGACCGCAAGCAGCTTCTCCTGCCGTTCAAGTTCTTCGATGTCCTTGGCGTCGATGATGTTATTCCACGTCAGACGCGCCGCAATCATGTCCCGCTGCGCCTGCACCTTGCGCTCGAGGTTGTCCAGGGTCGCGGCAAGGTAGTCCTCTTCGGAGAGGCTAACCAGCCGCTCGATGTCGAGCATCTTCTGATCGGCGTCGATGATGGCTAACTTGTCGTCGCGCATCTGCCGCAGACCCGCACTGACACCGTCGTAGAATTTCACTTGCTCCCGCAGGAGCCGGAGGTAGGCCTCTTCGGTGTCAACGTACTTGTCGGGCTTGCCGGAGGCTGCGGGGGAGCTGGCTGGCTTTGCGTGAGGGCTGCGGGATGGGGCGTCCCAAATATCCGCAACACCCTTCTTGAGTGCGTCCAGGGACGTGCCGAGCCGCTTCTGAGCCTCGGGGGAAAGCAGTCCCGTGGCACCCGGCCCCGTCATGTTCACGGCGTCCATAAGCCATTTGACGGCGTCCAGAATCCATCCGAGCTTGTCAACGGCCCAATCATAGAGGCGAGTGACCGGGGCCTTCATGTCCTCCCATACTTTCAGCCATGAATTCCACAGGTCATCCAGAATGATCGTAGACGATTCAAGCAGCCATGCCATTATCGCGGCCACCGACAGGATGCTCTTGGAAACCCACCCGACCGCCGTGCCTACCTTTTCGGAGAAATCGTACCAGCTTCCGGCGTTGCGCTCGATGAGGTCGGACATATAATCTGAGTATGCCGCCGTGGCATTGGCCGAATCCCTGAAAATGGCCTGCGTCATGTTTGACAGGTTCGTCTGCTGCTTGTCCATGTTCGCGGAAATGGAATCCCACGCCCCGGTCATTTCCCTTGAAATCTTCTCGGAATACTTGTCCACGGCGTTGCTGGCAACCTCCGCCGCCTCGGCCTGATCGTAGAGCATCTGCCCGACCTTCGCCGCTGCCGTCGCCCCGCCTATCGTGGCAAAGGACGTGATAACAGACACCTTCAAGACCTGCGGGGTTTTCAGCTTATTGATAAACTGATCCAGGGACGCGGACGCCCGGTCGAACCCGCTCTGCACGTCCGCTGCGTCTGCCCGCATTTTGATGATGAGATCGGAAATGGTGCTCATCGTTTCTTTTTGTCCTTACTCACGGCCTCAACGAATTCCTTGTTCTGGTAGGGAGAGAAGCCAGCCTTTATCTTCTCCGCTACGGTGTCTGCGTCGTCTGCGTCCTTCCCCGATGTCCTGTCCGCTTCAATCTTGCAGTAGGCCATCCATTCCCCGAGTTCCCGGCTGTCTATCCGTTCCAGCATCTCCCTGACGGGCATTTTCAATTCGCGGGCGAGGGCGAAGTAGAAGAACCGACTCCCCCGCTTTCGGAGTTTTTTTCAAGTTCCTTTACGCTTTCGTCCGTCATGCCGTTCAGCCGCTGCGCGACGGTAAACAGGCGGTCGATAACCTTCGATGATTTCTTTCCGAGTTCCCTGATGTCGGCATCCGTGAAGATCCGTTTCAGGTCTTCGTCCACGATGGCCCGCGCAAGCAGCTTCGCCCGCATGTCATCGCGGTTCAGCTTGATTTCCTTCCCCTTCATGTCGTACATGGATGCCTCGTAGGCGTCCCGGTCGGAGCCTGTGATAACGGCAATCCTGACCGAACCTCCCCACTCCGGTACGTCTACATCCTCGAAAGCCCTGTCCTGCGCTGCAAAAATAGCGTCCCTCGTCAACCTGCTCATCACGTCCCTCCAATGATCGAATAGATTTGATTCACAAGATAAATCTCATAATCGGCGTCGTAAGCATCCCCATCGGCAACCCGGATACAGGCGAAAGCCGTCGAACCCGTCATGGCGGTATGCACCGCTTCCGCAATCGTCCGGGCCTGATCGTGATCCGTCGATATGATGTCGATTCCGTATCGCGCCCGCTCCTTGCCGCAGTAGCCGTCGAGCGCGTAGAACCCGTCTGCCGATACCTTCGTGTAGACCACGGCGGGGAATGTCACGTTGTCCTGCGGGACCATGACGGGGTAAATGCGCGTGCCCGTCAGCGTTGATATGGACGACGAATTTCGCAGGACATCGTAAATCTTCGTGTTAAGAGCCATACTTTTCCGTTATCTTCTGGTTCAGCTTTACCTTGTACGTGTCAATGGCCTGCACGGAGTGGCCCGCCATGACATCGCGCAGGATGTGTTGCCCGCGCTGGCCGGGATGCTTGACGATGCGCCCGTAAATGTCCCGCTTGCCCTTGTCTGAAAGGACTCGTTTCTTTCTCGCCCCGATTACGTGCGGCTTCGTCCCGTACTCCACAAGATGCGCCGTCCGTGTCCTGTGCGTGATTCCGTACCCTACTTGCCACTCGCCCGTTTTGTAGTCCTTGCGATACCCGACGCTGCTTTTCAGCCAACCGCGCCTGACGGGAACCCGTGACCGCAACGATTCTGCGAGGTACTTCGCCATTTCCTCTTCCGACTCAATCCGCGCCTCGCCGGAAACGTACTCATTGGCTTCTCTGAGGTCTTTCTTTACGTCCTCGTCATTGGCAACGCGGATAGCGCACTCGATCTCCTTTTCCGCTTCTGCCGTCCTTCCCTCCCCAAACGCCACGGCCCCGCGCATGATATGCCGCAGGGCATGTTGCACCTCTGCCCCGATGAAGTTGCGGACGATGAAGTGGTTAAGGATGCCCGCGATATGCGCCCCCGTTTCAGCCCCGAATGTGCGGCCAGCGGCCCCGCCCGCACTCGCTATCAGGCGAGGCGTAATCACCCGCGATCCTATCCATGCAGCCGTCCAGATTACAGGTGCGCCCATCAGGTGCTTAACCTCATCGTTGTCATTTCCACGCGGTCGTCCATCTCCGTTACGTCCTGAATGAGATACGTGGACCCGTTATAGACAACGCGCATATTCACGTCGATCCCGCTAGTAAGTCTGATTGTTATTTTGTTGACCAGTTCCTGCCCGAGAACGCCGCTTTTCATGATGTCGCGCATTCTCACGGGCTCGACCTGCGCCCACGCGTTGCTGAGATACGTGGACCATGTAATCGTCTGCGTTCCCGATACCGTTGACTGAGTAGCCACGGGGTTCAGAATTGAGATTTTTTTGTTTAGTTTCCCCGCTAACATTCGGACCTCAAATGATGGTGAGCGCCCTCCGGCTCCCACCATTCTACAGGGAAGTTGCGTTGCTGTAGGTGCAAGCCCCGGTGATTTCCAGGGTAATGCTCCCCTTCACGATCTGATCGACGGCCCCGGTAATACTGAAGCCGCTCACATACGCGTCAAAGATGATTTTGGTTTTTGCCAGTTCCACCGTGCTGTCATTCAACTGAATGAGCGCCTTTCTCATGTAGCGGTTTGCCCGACAGGTCCGCATGTAGTCCTGCGCCGTGGTGCCGGGACGGAAATTCACGTCGAGAGTCACCTGACCCTCATCCCGCAAACCGAGCATTTTTTCCTTTGCTGTGCTTCCGAGGTGGCTTGCGTCAATGACGTTCGCCGCCCCCGTAGGCCCGTTGAAACCAACCACTTCCGCAACGGCGTGAGACGTAGAGGTGGACGCCGCCGTGGTAGTGGACCAGAAGAAAATTGCGCCTTGAGATTCGATTGCCATTTCCCATCACCCCCTTACGCGACAGTGGAGTAAGTGACGGCCCCGCTGATCTCGATGGTGATGGATGCCTTGACAATCTGATCCACCGCCCCCGTGACCGAGAAGCCTGAAACGTACCCGTGCCCGTTCAGCATTGTGATGGCCGTGTCCGTCATCTTGATAGCCCAATTCCCCTGCGTCCTGGCGGCGCGACACTCCCTCAGCTTCACCTGCCCCGAGTCTGCGGGCGCAAGCAGACAGTCAAGAGTGATCTGCCCCTCGTCTCTGAGGCCGATCATCTTTTCCTTGGCCGTGCTGCCCAAATGCGAAGCGTCAATGACGTTCGCGCTGCCAGTGGGGCCATTGAACCCGACAACCTGTCCCACGCTGATAACGGTGGAAAGGGATGTCGTTGTGCTCCAGTAGAGCACGCAGCCCTGTGATTCAATTGCCATCGGTTAATACCTCCTGCAAGACTCCGACGTTACAGGCCCACTATCGCTTGCGACTCGGGGATGGTCAGTCCCTTCGTGCTTGTCGCCTAGACCGCTTGCCGCTGGCCTCGTTTGAAAAGTCCGGGGAGGGCGTCCGGGCCGGGAGGGTCGGCAAGCGGGTTAAATCTTAATCACCGTGTACGGGTCGAGAAGCCCGTCAACAAACGTGCGGGGAAGTTCAAGCATCGTCTGTGCTCCCGGTTCGACGGACAGGCTTTCCCGGTTGTTATAGAGCGCCCCGACACGCATCTTCACCCATGCCTTGATTGCATAGGGAGTTGTCGCCGTCGAAGATCCGCTTAACGCATATCCGCACTTGTAGCGGACCCTGACGGCGTTCATTACGTCGTAGGTTTCCGGCCAATCGTTGTCGTAGGACGGCACTACCCAGGCGGGCTCCGAATCCCCGTCGATGGAGTAGGCCGTCGCGGACAGGGTAGCCGTCGCCCCGCTGGAGTCGATGTAGCTAATACTGAGGTCGGTAGAGTTGGACGACAAGGGAGGCCGTGGGATCTCAATTCCGCCATCGGGGAATTCATCAAGCACCAACTCCCACGTCTGCGGCATGAGCGCCCGCTTCGTCTTGTTCTCAGCTTCGTTCTGCGCCGCCATCAGATAGACTTTGAGCAGGGCATCCTCCGACGTGTCGGACGTGGAGAGCCGCAGGTGCGCCTTGATTTCGTCAATCGTCACGCACGCCCCGGTTGCCTCCGTAATCAGCACAAGCGCCATTATCTCGACCTCCACACGTCGCCCGCGCGGCGATAGGTGTTGACGTATATTTTCGACTGCCGGTGATGGTCCCTGACCGGATTCGACGTTCTGAGCTTCCTGCCGTGTGTCCTGGTATGCACTTCAAGGACAATTCCGTCGGCGGCGTTTGCGTTGTAGGTGTCGTCAGGCGTGACCTTCGTGGAGAAGTCAACCCCGTCGGCGTACTGTTCCTGCGTTCCGTCGCTGATGGTGATATGGTGCTGCTGAATGAGTTGGGTGATCTCGTCTGAGGCGATAATCTGCCCGGAATCCTGCGCGGAAATCGTGTGCCCGATGATAACGACAATGGCATCGGCAACGGAGAGGTTCGCGCCGTCGTCTACAGTGATGACCTGCCCCTGGATGAGACTGACCGCCCCGGAGACGTTGACCTGTACACCCTCGCCTGCCGTCACGGGGACATCTGCCCCGACGCCTAGCGTAATATTGTCGGCATGGTTTTCGTTGACGGCTTCCGATACCGCGATGACATGGTGCTGAATAATATCCGGGGCATCGGAAACGTTCTGCTGTATGCCTTCCGCAACGGGGAGCGCCCCGCCCGCGTAAATCGTGACCCCGTCCCCGGCATTGGCATTTACGCCGTCGCTAACCGTGATGACGTGGTGCTGCTTCAGGCTCGGGCCGTCTGCTGCATTGACAACCGCGCTTTCGCCAGCGGTCAAGACGTAACCGTGAACCGGAACCGGTGCATCGGCGGCGTTTACCTGTGCGCCGTCTGCGGCACTGGCGAGGATGTGTCCGATTGACAGGGTAATCGAATCAGCGACGTTGAGCTGCGTCCCATCTGCGACAGACGCAAGCGTTATGTTCCCGCCCAATCCGACACCGTCAGCCACGTTCTGCTGCACACCATCCGTTACGGACAACAGGTGCGACTGCGTGTACGCGGGGGAGTCGGCTATGTTGGCATTGTAGCTTTCGGCAATGGTGATGTTGTGCGCCTGAGTATATGCGGGGCTGTCGGCCAGATTGGCCTGCGTTCCGTCCGCAACGCTGGCAAGGGGATGGGCGATGGCAAGGGTCACTCCGTCCCCGGCGTTGACGTTCGTCCCGTCAGCCACAGACGCCAAGACGTGCCCGATGGTCAGCATCATGCTGTCCCCGGCACAGACCTGCACCGTTTCGGCCACCGTTGCAATGCGATGGCCGATGGTGATGGTGATATTATCTCCCGCGTTGACGTGATACGACTCCGCTACTGACGCCAAAGTCTGCCCCACGCCCTGCGGGAGCAGGAACGCGGCGTTCTTTACAAAACGCCTGCGCCAGAACGGTATGCGGTAAACCGCCATTTACCCGATCTCCTCAAATACGATATGAGCGTCCACGGCGAAGTCAGTCGCCACGGTAGTCTCGCGCCTGACAACCAGCCTGCCGCCGGGCTTGATGATCGGCCTGCACTCGGGCGTCGGAATCCAGTGGAAGCCGTTCAGGACGTTCACGGCTTCCTTGTAGACGTAAGTCAGTCCCGTGGCGTTGCTAGAGGCCACGCCGTAGACGTTCCCCGAGCATGTCGTCTGCCCCTGGACGAGCGGGGTCAACGCGCAGGTCGTGCCGACGGCATTGGTCGTGGCGGCGAAGGCGATGCCGACCGTCATGAACTCCGAAGACGTGGAGCGCCCCGTGATGGCGACCTCGTGGACGGCAATGACGTGGCTTGCGCTGCAAAGAACGTGAATCAATTCCTTCGCAGCCGTTGAGGCCGTGGTGCCGACGTAGCCGCTGGCAAACATTCTTCCATACTTCATTTGAAACACCTCCAAATGAGATTAAACGTCGAAAGGCAAAGGCGAAGAAGGACGTTGAATCTGCGTTTTAAGATCGGCGTCGAGGACGACTCGCCCCCTGTCGCCTTCAGCACAATGCCAGCGATAGCAGAATAGTTGTCAGAGCATGATACAGTTTCCGACGTTCCATCTGCCAACTGAGTAGCAAATGTAAATGTTACTCCCGGCCAGTCATTCTGGTCTTCATGCCTCTCCGTTGCATTTGTCCAAGAACAGGCCCCGCCGCCGCCCAAACACGCACAGGCAACAACCATATCACCCGCTACTGTCGTAAACGTTAGCGAATAACCGGTTGCCTCGTCAGAATCCCTTATCCCATCCGTTGCGGTCCCTGAAAAATATATTGCATAGAACCGCATCTCGTAATCGGTAGTGGAATAATCAACCGTTATTGTTCCGGCACCCGTTGTCGGACTAAATAGATATGCAATCCCAACGTCCGCGAAGGTGTCTTCACGGTGGTGGTTCGCGGCTATTGTGAAGTTTTCGGAAGAACCAAGCCTCACAGACACAAGTGGGTCTTGTCCGCTCTCCGTATAACCTGCCACCGCAAGCACGACGCATGTCGTTCCAGCCGGAATAGTTACTGACCACTCCAGCGGATCAGTGTTTGTCGTCAGAGATGTCTCAAAGCTCGTATACGAAACAGCCATTAGATGTTATTCCAATATGTAGGAAGTGCTGTCTTGAGTTTATTGACAAAGTTCACAACCCGAGTGTCCGTGGCCTCAATAACCTTCATCTGAACGAGCTTGTAAACAATATCCAATCGCCTCAAGTCTTGCCTGAACTCCGCAAGCCCCGCATCGTCTGGAGTCGGAGCCGGAACCGCACCCGTATTGATCGTCAGAGCATCCACGGCGTCAAGTGCCTTTACCCTCGCGTCTGCCGTCTTCTGCGCCCATTCAGCGGGGACGATTCCCCCTACCTTGTGCCTTTCCGTGACAACCCTCGTCCCATCCGTGTACCGAAAATCGACGTACAGGATGCCGTCCTGCCAACTCGTACCTGTAATCTCTGCTGTCCAAGCCATAAGTCACCTCAGTTCAATTCTTGCCCTAAAAATTTCCCCATGCTGCTAACTTCCAGCCCAATGATACTTTCTGCTGATGATCCGCAGAAATTGGTTGATACGCTACCCAGCGTTATTTCTTTCCCTTCCGATGCGTTGCCGCTGGCATCCACAACGAACAGATAGGCCGTTCCCGTCGTGAAGCTGCCCATCCTGACCGTCGCCGTGATTTCAGTGATCTTCACGTTTGCCATTCCCTAAAACCTCATGCGAAGCCACATCTCAATATAAACAGCAAAGAGTATGGCGACTGATGCAATGACGGCCATTCTCCACATGCTAGGTTGCGTCCCTGAACTCAATATCCCATGCGGGCACCGTGACCGTGTTTGCCGTCGAGGTAAGCGCCTGCGCCGTCGAGCAGGTCGTCCAATAGTGAATGCCCGTGGTTCCTACCGCCGTCGCAAAAAGAACGACATGGCTGGGGATACCGGTCGTCCTGACAGCCAGTGTAGCCATCTGCGACACCGTCACTTTTTTACCGCTAACATCGCCGTCGGCAATGGTGAATTCAGCCGTGCTCATCGTCGCCCCGGCGAGACAGGTAGCAGCCGTGCAGGCCGCAAGGTTCGCGGGTGTGCTTGTCATGAGAACCATACGCTTCACGTTCGTCTTGATGTACGAACACGCCTGCAATAAAATGTCGGTACTACAGAACTTCGGCATAGGACTTACCTCCGGTGTATTTGCCCCCCGGTGCTAATGTCTGAATTCGGATAACCCCGAATATCTAAACCTGTCCTCTTTCGGTTTCCGTCCCGGCTTTCCCTTCTCCCTGCGGACCTCCGGGGCCACCATCGCCTGCGTCTCCACTCGCGCCTCGGCGTAGGGGACGGCGTGCTTGAACGCCAACAGTCGCCCCCCTTCGGCGGGGCCTACCTCGATCACGTCCCCCGGCTGATGCCTCTTCCCCGTCTCCTGGTTCGCGCAAGGCGTGACACATAGCAGCTTCATCTCATCCTCCCGAGACGTTCTTCCAAATTTTATCGACCTCATTGATTGCGCTCATCGCCCCGATATATTGCTGCACCTGCTTTTCCGCGTGATCCCTCTGCGCCTGCGCCTGGTTCATCCGCTTGGTCATCGACTTCTTCATGGACTCAATCTTGGCGCGGAACGGGAGTTCCTTGGCCTCCTCATAACCGTACATGAACCGGGTCTTGAGCAGGTCGCACGAATCCGGCAGCCAGATCTTCACCCCCATCCCGGTGGCCAGACCGAGGAAATACTCGCAACTCGGGCGTTGCCAGAAGTATTCCGTATTGTGTGTTGCAAAACCGTCGGCAATAAATGTCTTCG
>CAZUGR010000026.1:0-9585 GCA_964620145.1 uncultured Candidatus Saccharibacteria bacterium | reverse complement strand
ATTTTCCAAGCCTCAAAAAGATAGCAGAGGGTAATCAGTATGAAATGCATTTTGAGTAGAAAAATTAATCAGTTTTTATTTTTATATTATAATAAGACTATGCAATTCAAATACGAAAACCCAAAATCTTTACAAGAAACGAATGGATGGACAGATCAAGATATTGAAAAATACCTTACTTTTTTAGAATCTGCAGATCCTGAAACTTTACGAACAATTCACAAGAAAGCTGGTATTAATATGTTTTCTGATAACGAACCTGTCGACCCTGAACAAGCAATATTTGTTTTAACAGGAGGACACGATATATCAAAAGAAGAACTGTTTAAAATTCTTGATGAATATTTATAAAAAAACTACCTATTTCACATGATGTGAAATAGGTAGTTTTTTATTTTTCATCTTTTCCTTATGACGCTCAATCATAATTGGGTCATATTTCTGAATCCCATCAATAACATCTAAAATGTAATCATAGGCATCACCTAATACATCATAATACTCTTCCTCTTGTTTTGTAGAAAATAAATCTTTTTCATAGAAAGCAAATAATGAAAGAGATGCATTGTGTCGTGAAAGTATTGGATTCAACGAATTTTCTTTCTTACTGAAAAAACCTTTCTTGAACCGAGGTGTTGCATGCGGTAATAAATCAAAGAAAAATAAAATAACTTTCTCATGAGTTTGCAATATTTCAATATAGTTCATAATTTTTTGTGCGCGTGCCTGGACTCGAACCAGGGACCACAGAGGTATATCAAGATATTGCAGGTTCACTCGAATCTTGAACAAGCATGTGGGAATAGATGGATTCGAACCATCGACCGCAGAGGTATAAGTACTATATAGTGAAATCGTTCAAACAAGATATTCTCAGTGCGAGCAGATGGACTCGAACCATCGACCGCAGAGGTATAAGCTCTGTGCTCTAACCAACTGAGCTATGCTCGCACTGAACATACCTTGCTTTTCACTTTTCACTATAAGCTCTGTGCTCTAACCAACTGAGCTATATTCCCAAGTAATCTGATACTACCGCAAAAATCAAGTAAAATCAATATAAAAAAAACGCGTTTTGCAACGCGTTTTATTCTCCGTAAAACCAGAAACCTTAGAAAGGATTCAGTCTTACGTAAGTCATGGTTCCAAGATCAAACTCGTCACCTGGATAAACAAGAACAGTAACCTGTTTTCTATCCAAATGAGCCTCGAGATCCTTTGCCATTTGATAACAAATCCTTTTTCTAAATCTAGGGTCTCTACCGACATACACCGGAATTTTGAAATATTCAGCCAGGAAAATGGAAGTCTGGTAATCAACATATGCATTAATCCCATTCCCTTTTTCTATGGTAAATCTTGGTTTATAAGAACCCAGGTTTTGCACTGTTTTCCCTTTTAAGGAAAATGTTCCATTCAAGCATTGTACAAAAACTATCAGCGAATCTTTGAAACAAGTCTCACCCTTAATGACAGCATATAACTGTTCGTCATAATACCCACTATAAGTGTTCCCATCTCCGGATTGAACCCCTTTTGCTTTTCCCGATCCAAACAAATAGGTTACCGAATCAACATTGCAGCCGTACCCAGAATTTCTCAAGAAACGAATCAATTGAGAATTCAACTGCGGGACATTTTGTTGGATAAATCCAGTACGTTCACTTTCTGGTAATTTCCGTAAAGAATCAATAATCTCGGTTCTCCAACCAATTCCAGATTCCTCCATGGGCTGAATTCCACCCACTATGTCTTTTTTATTTTTCACCATTGAAAAGATAATAAAACTAAGGATTACCATAAAAACCACTCCGATAAAAACATTTCTTTTGTTCATACTATTTTTTTTTGATTTGATTATAAATATACATAAAAAATAAATTATGTCAAGTATCTCAATAAAATAAATCCCGCCAATTTTAGGCGGGATAAAAAGCGTACCAGTAAGGCACGATTTGTTTGTTATGAAATTACAAAAACTTATGAATTGTAGATTTTACAATCTCAGAATTTTTTGGCAATAACTTTGGTAATTGACGATATTCAATCAAGCCATAATTCTCATTCTGTTGCTGCATAACGAGGATATAGTTTTGAAAATCAGCCTTACCTCCATTAATACGGAGTCGTGGATTTATTTTGTTAAAATCCTGCTCCATATCTGCTAAAAATTTTGGATCATTTGCGAGTTTCATAATTCTTGCAACTTCTTTCCAATACTTACGATAATTATACTTTCCAGCATATCTCCGTATCGCAGTCCTAAAAGGTCCTAAATCTTCAATCCGGTTTCCATCCATATGATACGCAAGCATACGTCCTACTGCGTCCAAATTAAGAATTGGATGTAATCGATCATCGAGGTGGTACAGCAATTTTTTATCATACCCTTTTGACTTTAATTCATTCGTCAATTTTTTGGCATGATTTGCTTTACCTCCCGGGACAATACAACAATGCTTATTTTTTCCATCACAGACTAATGCCGTACAGTTGTCATAAACTTTTAATCCAAAATCTGTTGCAATTGATGACTGCATATGAGAAAGTCCAAACCCTCCATCACCTCGCCCATTAGGAAGTAAATCCACGCCCGATGATTCATGTGCCATCATAGCAAAAATAATTCCATCTGGAAGATTGTATCGTTCTTCAACCGCATCTGAAATATTCTTGAATCGTAAAGCCCGGAGAATTTTTCCTTGATATCCCTCGACACCATATTTCCCCACTGTTCCAATCATTTTTAATTGAGAAATTTGTGGATCTGGGTACTTCTGTTGAAAGGTATACACAAAATCTGGTTTTGATTTCATTTCATTTCTCATCAGTGGAATCCGTACCTCTTCTACAACTGTTTCAGAGATTTCCTTTTCTGGAGCACAAGAAACAAGGCAAAGTAAGAGCGTAAAAATACATACTATTCTTTTCATGGTTTTTAATTTTTTGATTTGTTAATCATTATACATATTTATTAAATAAAGTCAATATTTAGAATATAAACAAAAAACCACCGTTAGGCGGTTTTTTGTTCTGGAAGTTTTTTAGGAACAATTCCAAATTTTTCAATAATCTTATTATAGTCTTCTCGTTCAAGAGTTTCTACTTCAAAGAGTTTCGTTACAATTGCATCGAGTGCTCCTCGATATTGTTCAAGGACTTCGTAGGCTCGCTTTTCTGCATTTTGCATAATAGAACGAACTTCGTCATCAATCATTTTTGCCGTTGTTTCACTATATTCTTGATTCTTGATTCCCTCTCCCCACATTGCCGTTCCTGCTGCGTTTCCAGAATATGCTACAGGACCAAGAATTTCACTCATTCCCCATTTCATAACCATATTCCGTGCCAATCGTGATGAAACTTGTAAATCATTTGATGGACCAGTAGTCACATCGCCAAACACAATTTTTTCTGCAACATACCCACCGAGCGACATTGCGAGATCATCATAAAATTGTGCCTTGTTCGTTAATTTTCGTTCTTCGAGTGGTAATTTCAATGTATATCCACCTGCATGACCTCGTGCAACAATAGAAACTTTATGTACTGGATCAGCATTTGGTAATACTGATGCAACCAATGCATGCCCTGCCTCATGATACGCAACAATTTTACGTTCTTGTTCCGTATGTAAATGTGATTTACGTTCTGGACCAATCATTACTTTTTCAATTGCAGCAAGTAAATCTGCCTGGGTAACTTTTGTTCGATTTGCTCGTGCAGTAAAAATCGCTGCTTCGTTCATTAATGATTGCAAATCTGCTCCGGAAAATCCAGGAGTTTGTTCTGCAATGATTTCCAATTTTACATCATCTGCAAGTGGTTTTTCTGTTGCATGAATTTTCAAAATTCCCAATCGGTCTTTTCGATCTGGCACATCAAGCATCACCGTTCGATCAAATCGTCCTGGTCGCAACAATGCTGGATCGAGCACGTCAGAACGGTTCGTAGCTGCCATAATGATTACTTTTTCTGTTGGTTCAAACCCATCCATTTCTACCAAGATTTGATTCAAGGTTTGTTCTCGCTCATCATTTCCTCCTCCAAATCCAACTCCTCGTGCGCGTCCTACCGCATCGATTTCATCAATGAAAATAATTGCTGGTGAGGCTTTTTTAGCTTGATCAAACAAGTCTCGTACTCGAGAAGCCCCAACTCCTACAAACATTTCTACAAATTCTGATCCTGATAAATGGAAAAATGGAACTCCAGCTTCACCTGCAACCGCTCGTGCAAGGAGTGTCTTCCCTGTACCAGGATGACCAGTCAACAAGACCCCTTTTGGAATACGCGCTCCAACATCAAAATATTTTTTAGGACTTCGCAAGAAATCTACTACATCCAATAATTCTTGTTTTGCTTCTTCATTTCCTGCTACATCTGCAAAGGTAATTTTTTTATTCTTGTCATTTGGATCAGTAATTTTTGCTTTTGATTGCCCAAAAGAAAATGCTTTCATTCCACCACTTGATCCATTCACCTGCCGCATCATGTACCAAAAGAAAAATCCAATAAACAAAATCGGTACAAAAATTGAAAGCACGTTCAAAATAACTAATAATGCATTACTATCAGTTTTTACAGTAATTGGCGTATTTCGTAACATGTCACCTGATACACCATATGTCGACAAAGTTTCTGTGAGTGATGCTCCGGTTTCTTTTTTGGCTTGGTTTTTCGTTTCATCCTTTTTTGTGATAGTCAACGTATCACCTTTTACTAAAATACTTGCCACTTGTTCAGTAATTACCATTTCAGCTACTTGAGAAAGTGTAATTTCTGGACTTTTTTTGGTCTCTCCTCCAAAATAAGAATAAATAATTCCTATAACAACAAGGAAAAGTACTGTTGATATAATTTGTTGTAAAAAATGAACCTTTTTTGGTTGTTTTTGTTTTTTAGACTGTTTTTCTGATTTCATATATATCTAGTATACAGATTTTATACAATAAAAAAAGTTTCTTACCTTTATTTTCAAATAAACACTGTAATTGTCAACTACTGTAACACATGGTATACTTTTTTATTATGAAAATGATTGAAAGTAAATATGTTTATCAATCATATGAAATTCTTGAGACAATTTCTGCTGGAATTGTTCTTTCTGGTGCAGAAGTAAAATCACTTCGTAATAATCATGGAACTATTAATGATTCTTTTGTTGTACTCCAAGATAATACTCTCCAATTAGTAAAAGCCTACATTCCTCCTTATCAAATCAAAAATACTCCAGCTTCATATGATCCATATCGTGCACGAACACTACTTTTGAACAAGAAAGAAATCAATGCATGGTATCGAAAAAAGTCAGAATCTGGTTTGACAATAGTGCCTATCAAGATGTATACTGAAAATCGCAAGATCAAAGTTCTTATTGGTCTTGCTCGTGGAAAAAACAAACATGATAAACGAGAAACACTCAAGAAACGAGATGCGGATCGTGAAATCAACAGGCTCATGAAAAATATCTAATTCGGGGATGACCGGCTTTGACATTTGGATTCTTCATTATGAGTTGCATATCCAGCGTAATCTGGAAAAACTTACACCACTTTGAAATGCAAAATCAAAATCTGTAGCATCTCCTTACTTTACAGGAGCTCTTGCTTTAGCCTAACCCCTTTTTAGCTGGTTAGCCACTGACATAGAATCGTCTAAAATTCTATTCATCAGTGTAATATTTTTAGACTTACTTTGATTGGGATAGCAATACCATGACAAGGAAACTCTATTGCTCGATTGAAAACTTTTCTTTGTCTCTTTCTCAGAGTTTTCATGGAGAGATATTTTGCACAATATCTTTTGAAAGAAACTAAATATGTAGATACTTGTAGTGACCCAAATGGACAGGGGTTCGATTCCCCTCATCTCCACAAAATAAAGAAAATAAAAAGTTCACAGGTGAACTTTTTATTTTCTTAAATAATATTTTCATCTAAAACTCGTTCAATGATTGTTTCTAGATACTCTCGCTGATCAAGTAAATCTTCTGGAATTACCCAATAAGCCATTGTTATAATTTTTCCATTTTTTCGAGTATATTCGAATTTTTGAGAACCATGAGAAACAAGCTCTTGAATAAGAGTATTATCTTTTGTTTTTATATACCAATTATCATCAACAATAATTGAAATGGGAATACTTTGCACATAAATACACCAACCGCCCATCATTCTCCGAGAAGTAACTTGTTGTATATTGGCAAAAATATCAAAAACTATAAAATCATGAAAGGAATTTTTTATCATGAATATATCATAACATAAAAACCATATCTATTTATGTTGAGATGGTTTTTTCTACTATCCTTGAACTGATAATAGAACGATAATACAACAGGCAACATACCACCATAAAAACAGATAATAGTTACCGTCCACATAATTATATCGTATTTCATATGTATAATTTTAATTGTATGTAGTATATCATAAAAAATAAAAACGCATATTGCGTTTTTATTTTTTAAATTCTTCGTGTTTCTGTTTTCACTTGCCAACCCTCAACTAATTCTTTTGAAAGATTTTTGTATTTTACCTCTTTTTCTTCACTATCTTTTACGAGAATAATTTTATCATTACGATCATACTTTTCTCCATTTGCTTTGTGTGTTGGTATACGAACAGAAATAACAGAAGTTACTGGACCTGCAAGAATTGCTTCGACGTCCATATTTTTTAATAACTCAGACATCCAACGAGTCCAACCTTGTTCAAGTTGTTTAAACAATTTAAGTGCTTCTCGTTTATATTCTACAATTGGTTCTCGTTGCCCGTAACCACGCAAATTCACTGAACTTCGACTATGATCCATCATTTCCAAGTGATCCATCCATAATCGATCAATTGTATACAACGCAAATGACCGAGCAGTTTCTTTGAATTTTTCCTCTCCTAATCGCGCTCGATTATCTTGAATTTTTGCTGTATCTTCACTTGAAAAATCTGTAGCCTTGTGAATCATTTCATCAATGAATACTTCATCGTTTTTCAAAATTTTACGACGACGCTTGTAAACAGAATCTCGTTGAGTCGAAAGAACATCATCATATGACAAAACATTTTTTCGAGCATCAAAATGGAATCCTTCTACTTTTTCCTGCGCAGATTCGAGCTGTCGTGAAATCATTCCGTTCTGAATTGGTTCATCCTCAGCAACACCCAGAGTTCCAAGCATTGATTTTACTCTATCACCTCCGAATATTCGCATGAGCTGATCTTCGAGTGATACATAGAATTGAGTCATTCCAGGATCTCCTTGACGTCCTGCACGACCTCGCAACTGATTATCAATCCGTCTCGCTTCATGCCGTTCAGTACCAATCACATATAATCCTCCGAGTTCTACAATTTCATGATATTTATCTTGATCAAATGGAACGCCTCCTAATTTAATATCAACTCCTCGTCCAGCCATGTTCGTTGCAATTACTACTGATCCTTTTTTACCTGCATTAGCAATAATTTCAGCTTCTCGTTGATGATTTTTTGCATTCAAGACTTCGTGCGGAATCCCTTCATTAGTAAGATATGCAGAAAGTAATTCATTCTTTTCAAATGAAGCCGTACCAATCAATAGTGGTTGTCCTGTTTCATGAATTCTATTTACGTCACGGGCAAGTGCTTTGAATTTTCCATGCTCAGTTTGAAAAATTAAATCATTCAATTCACGACGAACAATTGCTCGATGTGTTGGAATTTCAATCACTTCGAGTTGGTATACTTTTAAAAATTCTTCTCGAGATGTTGCAGCTGTCCCAGTCATACCCGAAATTTTTTCGTATTGCTTGAAGTAGTTTTGATACGTAATTGATGCAATGGTTCGAGCTTCTTGTTTGATCTCCACACCTTCTTTTGCTTCGATAGCTTGATGAACACCATCAGACCAACGACGACCTTCTTGAATTCGCCCCGTGAATTCATCAACAATGAGTACTTCGCCTCCGCGTACTACATATTCCTTGTTATTATGGAACAAAGCAAATGCACGGACAGCGGTTTCTACATGATGAACTAATTGCATGTTTTCAGCTGTATACAAGTTATCGATATTTAACATCTTTTCAATACGATTAATTCCCTGTTCAGTAATCTGAATTGCTTTTAGTTTTTCATCAATAGTGTAGTCAGAGTCTCTCTTGAGTTGCGTTGCAATTTTTGCAGACATTTTATAGAGGTCATCTGCTTTTTCTGCTGCAGTAGAAAGAATCATTGGAACCCGAGCTTCGTCAATCAACACACTATCTACCTCATCGATAATAGCAAAGTAATGATCTCGCTGTGTAAGACTAAACTCGTTTTGTTCTGTGTTATCTCTCAAGAAATCAAAACCAAATTGTACATTTGTACCATAGGTAATATCTGCACTATAAGCTTCTTGTTTTCTACAAGGTTTCAGATATTGTTCAAAAATTTTATAGTCCTGAGCATCATCTTGCTCTGGAGTTGGGTCTCCATGAGTTGGGTCATATAAAAATTGTACTTGATCATTAATAATACCAGTCGAAAGTCCCAAGAAATGATACACTTGCCCCATTGCTTGTGCATCACGACGCGCAAGATAATCATTCACTGTTACTACGTGAACACCTCGCTCTGCAAGTGCGTTCAAATATACTGGCAATGTTGCCACCAATGTCTTACCTTCTCCTGTTCGCATTTCTGCAACATTTCCTTGATGAAGCGCAATTCCTCCCATTAATTGAACGTCATAATGTCGTTCATTTCTTGTACGGAATGCTGCTTCTCGAACCAATGCAAAAGCATATGGTAACAAATCATCCAAAGATTCTCCTTCACGAAATCGCTTTTTTAATTCTTCTGTTTTTACAGGAAACGCATTATCAGGTAACTCTTTGATTTCAGATTCAAGTTCGTTAATAGATTCAACTAACGGTAATATTTTTTTGAGATATCGAGAATTATCACTCCCGAATATTTTTTCATACCAAGACATAACAATATAAATTTAAAAATTAAGGAATCTGGAACCAGTAAAATAAAATCAATATAATCCAGACTCTCATCCCTACTTTACCACAAAAAAAAATCTTCCGAAACTATACGAAAAAAACGAGATATGGTCTGACAAAACCAAAAGAAAAACAGCAATATGCTGTTTTTCTGCACTAAATTTATTGCGAAAATTTATTTTTTCTTTGCAACTTTTTTAGTAGTTTTTTTAACTGCTTTCTTTACTACTTTTTTAGTAGCTTTCTTTGCAACTTTTTTAACTGCTTTCTTTACTACTTTTTTAGTAGCTTTTTTTGCAACTTTTTTAGTAGCAGCTTTTTTTGCAACTTTCTTGATTGCCATATACGTTATTACTATAGTAATGCGATTAATATCGATGATTCGACCAACACTGTCACGAGGTCTCGATCTCATGGAATGTCTTAAATCATCTATGACTCTATTATCTCTTAAAAAAAATAACACTGCAATATTTTTTGCAAGAAAAAAAAACAAAACTGTGGATAAAATTAATTAAAAATAAAAAAATGTAATGTTTTTTAAGATTATATTGAATTATTCGACAAAATATTTGTAAATTGTCAAAAAGTTAAAAAGTCAAATTTTGACT
>CAZUGR010000025.1:0-9714 GCA_964620145.1 uncultured Candidatus Saccharibacteria bacterium | reverse complement strand
TGGGACACCGCACACGGAGCAAGAAATTGAGCGGGTCCGCCAGCTACTTGTTTCTGAGCAGTAGGTAATGTTAAGTTATCTAGATGTGCATATTGTGATGCGTGAAAGGTATTATGAAGCTCGTATTGCTCGCTGGATTTGTTCCTGTGGGTGGTCCACTGATTGGGTTGAAGTTGATACGCGGGCACATGAAGCTGTATCAGCTTTGGTATTTGTTCATTTGAAGCTGAGGTAATCATGTTGTTTTGGTATGATGAAAAAGCGAGCAAATGGGTATTTCAAGGTTTAATCTCTGCTATTTTGCAGCCTCAAAATATATACATGCAGCCTACATATGTTCTTGGTTCTATTTGTATTGCACCTTCATGGTCGAATCGAGGTTTTTGGTGCCTTGTGTGTCCGGATTGAAAATGGAGTGTGCATGGGTTCGATCAATAATGTGCATGAGTTGATTCAAAAGCGAACAAAGGCAAGTATGGGGGCATTGCGTCGATTTGATTCTCCTCTGTTGAAAAGTAAGCTACCATTTGTTCAGGTTAGCTATACGGAAAGATGCAAGTGAAAGTCACCATTGAGTTTGATTGCTCAAATGCTGCTTTTTCAGGTGAAGATTTTTCTGACGATTTGTTTCTCGAAGAAGTCTCTCATATTTTAGCTCAGGCAGATTGGAAGATCAGGAGTCAGTTCTATCGACCCCCTGCTTCTGTGTGTACTGCTCCTGAGTCTGCGGACAAATTGATTGATTCAAATGGGAATACGGTTGGGACCGTAATTCTTAAACGGGAGGACAAGTGAAGTTCTTTTTGTCTTACGGGGACAAGATCCGTCTGATTGACTCGAAGAATCAGAGGAACTTGGGTCCGAAGCTAGAGACGAAATTTTATACGATGTCGTCAGATCAGGCCGGTATTTTCTTCACAGAGGCAGAATTTCAGGCACTTCCGCCTAAGTTTTATGGTGATGTGTTGGAGCAAAGTGCTCGAATTTTGAATACGTATACGGATCGAGCGGCGCAAGGGAAATCTACAGGTGTCATGTTGTATGGTGAGAAGGGTTCAGGGAAGAGTGTATTGGCCCGTAAACTTTGTTTCGATTCAAATCTTCCTGTATTGATTATTCGGCAGGGAAATACACCAGCTCAATTGGCAGAAGTGCTTTCCTACATTTCTCCGTGTGTTGTTTTTGTGGATGAGTTTGAGAAGATTTTTGATCCTCGGGATGGCGCTCAGGATGAGTTTTTGAGCCTTTTGGACGGTAGTTCTTCGAGTAGTAGCTTGTTTATTGTGACGCTGAATGATGTAGATATGATGCATGATGCGACAAAGAATCGACCTTCCCGTTTTTATTATGCGATCAAGTATGAGGGGTTGAACGATTCCTTTATGCACGAGTATGCCAGTGAGAACCTGTTGAATCAGGATCACCTACAGGGTCTTTTGTCTGCTTTGTGCCAATGTTATCCGGTAAACATGGATATGTTGCAATCGATTGTAGAGGAAATGAATCGGTATAATGAACCTGCGGAGAAGGCGGTTAAGCTACTCAATATCAAGTCTAGGAGTAGGACAAATTTTATTTATCAGGCAAAAATTACTGATCTTGAAACTAACAAGACTTATAAGACGGAACCAATTCGGTTTAGGACTCATCCTGCCATTTCGGATACGTTTGTTGTTAGGTGGGTGGATGAGGAGAATGAAACAGACCAAGCTTATTTTTCGTCTGAAGAAGTGGTAGAGAGTACCGTAAATTATGTCAAATTTGAGCGTGAGAATGAACACATTCTTGTGGTTGATACATCCAGTTTTACTCAAGATATCCTGTCTAGTCGTATACCGGGATGGTTCTAACCTGGGAGGGTGTGTGACCTTAGAGGAAAAAATTAAAGCTGCGGAGTTAAAGTGTAAGGCTGTTGCAGCTGAGTGTAGGGCTGCTGAGCGGGTATTAAAGAAATTGGAAAAACGTATGGATAGAGAATTTGATCGCTTAACTGATTTGCGAGATAAACAGTTAAAGAGAAAATGGCGAAAGGAAGATTTGTCTGGTATCAATGGTGTTGTGTTTACATTGACTTCTACTCCGACGGATTTGTTTGAGAAGCCTAAAAAGGCTACATTTGTTTTGTATAAGAGTCAATCTGTAAGTTCCAATCACTGTTTCAATTACTGTCGTTTTTGGTGCCGTCCTGTGGGTGAAAGGTACGCTACTGGTTCTTTCTTTACTGTTTATCCAGGAATTAAATCTGCTCAGCTTTTAATGGGTGATGGTTGGTATATTCCAAGGGATCAGTTGATTGAAATTCTTGAGTCTGCGGTGAAAAATACAGCGGAAAATCATTTTATTGATGCCTATCCTGCATTGAAGCAGTTGTTGGCAGATGCGGGTAAATCGGAGGTGGGCGGTTGAGCTTAAAAGTTATCAAGTCGGATGCTTGGGGTTTGTATGTTTTGACTTCTTATGTTGTTCGACCTTTGGGTATAACAACGAAATTTAAGGAAGGCGATTGTGTAGCAGTTCATCATTTCGTAGGTTCAACTGATGTGGGTGTAGGTAAGGATGCTTCTTGTATCCGTGGGCATTATTTAGAAACTTGGACTACGACTGGACTTTTTTGGTTTGAGTTGGAAAAAACTAAGCCTGATCTGGTGTTTGCGTTAATTGAATTTTATACAAAATATCCGAATCCGAAATGTCGGCTACGTGGGAAAAACGCATATCTCTATTTTAAGGAAAAATTGGACCATATGATGCAAGATTCTGAAATGAAGGCTTTGCTTGAGCGAATTCGTATGTTGAAGGGAGAGAGTGGGGTAAATAGTGCTGATTGAATGTTCTATGTGTGCAGATCCTGTACTTTCTGTGTGCGTTAAGTATGAAGCGTGGGTGGAGTTTATTCCCCCGTCATATGTTCCGTGGAGTTCTTATTGTAAGAAAATGGCACCCCATTGGGGCGCTAGAGATAAAGAGTATCGTGAGAAACTTGTGGATCTTGAGGTTCAAATGGCTGTGGACCTGAGTTGCTCGATGTTGGAGGGTTCATAGAGATGTTGCATAAAAACCGGTCTTATTTGATTGCTGATTATTCATCAATGAAGGAATTGGTATCTTCTCTTCATGGAAGAACGTGGACGGGTTGTTCCGGTTTTCGTTGTGGTTCCTTGACTCTATTGAATGATTCTACATCTGGGGACAGTGCCCAGGAATATGCTGTAATTCGGAATGGTATTCAGATCGAGAGTTTGACTGTTTCCTGGATGGATTTTGATTCTCTTCTCTCCCTGCTCATTAATCTGGATACAGGTGTGGAACCGGGTGTTCCTAGTTCTTCTTTTACTATTACTCCACATCCTGAAGGTACTTGTTACCTTTGTGCTTGATAGGATAGGAGAAACGATGCGCTACATTGTGCAGGTACAGGTGGAACAGAAAGTTCCGGGGGGTTGGCTGCGTAGGTATGGGATTCCTACTTTTATTCTAGATGGTGATACATTGGGTATTATTTCGGAATTTCATGCAAAGGAGATTGCTTCTTCTATTGTGAATTCTACACGGGATCCTGATGTTACTGCTCATGTCACTGTGGTCCCGGAAAAGTGAGGCTTGGAGGCATCATGGAATTGAAGTTAAGGGTTCTCGTCACGGATGTAAGCGTCCGTGTAGTGCAAGACGACTCTGAGTCTTTGCGCGAGGCTTTGTATGAGTCGTTTCGTTGGGAGAAAGCGAAGATTGCTGAGTTGCGCGATGTATCCATCGATATTCCTCTTCTCGTAGTTGCTCCATCTGAAGCTGTTTCACTTACTGAGATGAAATTGGATATTTCGGATGAAGTGAAGGAGATGGTAGAGAAGGTGAAGAACGAGCAGAAATCGTATTTTCGTGATGTGAGTTGGGAGCTATTGATGGATGCTCTCACTCCCGGAACATATGTTGTTGAAAAGAGTCCAGGTATGCGGGGTATGCGGAGGATTAAGTAAACATAGGGGTGTTTGATGAGTAGGAAGCGGTTGAACGAGGCATTGAAGCGCCATCCGGAGCTACTGCCTCGTCTCCTTCTGTTGGTGGATAGTGCGGAAGAAAGACCAGCTATTACTACTCCTGAACTTGCGTACCGTAAATTTTTGCCGCTTCTTGATGGCTTTCGGGAAGAACGATTTGCTGTTATTGGTGTGACTCGGAGGCGTAGGTTTATCAATTCAGAAGTGTTGACGGTTGGGTCGGGTGAATTCACAGTTGTCTGCCCAAAGTTGATTTTCCGGTGGGCACTTCTTAATCATGCGGCGGCTGTTATAGTCGGACATAATCATCCTTCGGGAGATTCGACGGTTTCTCCTCAAGATAAGGATGTAACAAGTCGTTTGACTTCTGCCGGAAAGGTGCTAGGGATTCCTGTGTTGGACCATATCGTCCTTGGTTTCAATTCATACAGTTCCTTTGCGGAGCTTGGGCTATTGCCCTTGTATGCACCTGAATTTCGTAATTATGTGAGTTAGTTATTAGCCTGAATGGTGGAATTGGTAGACACGCAAGACTTAGGATCTTGTACTGTAAAAAGTGTGCGGGTTCGAGTCCCGCTTCAGGCATTGGAGAGAGCGTGGAAAAGTCAGTAGAGTGGTGGGTCAATACAGTTATTGCACTCCGTAGTTTCGGAATGGGTAAGAAAGAAATTATCGAAGTTATCCCGAAGCTGATGGTTGCTTCTGAATCGGAGGAACAGGTACTCATAGTGAAAATCAAAGAAAAGATGTGTATGGGATAGTACATGCAATTGGCTACGTACTTGAGTTTGCCCTTTGTTTGTAATGCAGAGGGTAGAGATTTAGCTGTCATTGACTATTGGATCCGTCCGAATGGGGAACGTGATCAAAGTTGTTTATATTCTTGCATGTTGAAGTTTAATGAGGAATCAGCACCAGCTTGGGGTGGGCCTTTTCCTGGTAACTATGCTTGTGCTTTTATCGTAGATTATAGGTTGAAGAAAAATTATAAGCTTTCACCAGAACAACAACCTATTCTTTTGTATGTACACGGGACAGATGATACAAGTTATCATCTGCGTTTTTCTAGTGCAGAGGAAGCAATTGAGTTAATCCGCCTATTGGAGGCGTGTGCAGACTCGGAACCACTCGATTTGTACAAGGATTTCTTTCCTTGCGGTTTTATCCCTGATTGAGTGGAAATCATAATGGAGGCCGTCATGGTTCTAGATAAGCGTCATCTTACGGAGAAGGTGTATGATGAGAAGTTGGCTCCCTTGATTGAGCAGCTTCTTCGTATTTCTGCTGAATATGACATTCCGATGATTGTTTCTGTTGGTATGGTACTGGATGGGATGCAGGGTCATTGTACCAACGGTGTACAGAGTACCCGGGAAGAGTTGAAGGGTATGGCCAATCGATATGCGCTTTCGAATGGTATTATTCAGGGCAAGCCCGAGTGGGATCGGGCTTGTGCTTTGAAGATCACTCGGTTCAAGTGAACGAACATCGATTTGGGGGTTCTCATGACTAATTTGATCCGATATGAGTCATATGGTCGGGGAGAACGTCCCGTCATTCGTTGTGATTGTGGCAGAGAAATTTTTTGTATCGAGTTTACAAATACATGTGAAAATTGTGGTTCTGATTATAACAGTAGCGGTCAACTGTTGTCTCCGAGAGAATTCTGGGGAGAAGAGACGGGAGAACATCCAGCGGACTGTATTGGGCCCTTTGGTCCCGATGACCTGATGTAGTTTTAGGTTCGGTGGTGGAATGGTAGACACGCGGGATTCAAAATCATGTACCGAAAGGTGTGGGGGTTCAAGTCCCCCCCGAACCATTTACACTTGGGGGTACAAATGCAATACGATAGGTTTAAATACCAACTTACGCCTGAGTGGGATCCAGAAGTGTCAAAAGGTATTTTCGGGAAACGGTCTTATTTTCATGGTCTTTTGTCTTCACCAGAAGATATTGCAGTAGTAGTTCAAGAATACCCACAGCGTGGGTATCGTGTTCTAATTTCGCCTCCTGATTATCCTGAAGCAGATATGATTCGTTGGGGTATTTGTACGGAAATCTCACCCGAGATTCTTGCTGCACAAAAGAAACTAGGAGATCATTGTTATTTTGGGTGGCTTATACACAAGATTTCTAGCCATTATTCGGCTAGGGCTTGGGTAAAAGAAAATATACCGAACGCTGTGGTTTGGTAAACAGCTATACTCCCGAAGATGGCCCTGAGTGCATGCTCGTAACAACTGATGAAACCTGTGGGCCAGTAGCTCATCGGTGAGAGCGTCGGCCTTATAAGTCGGGGGTAGAGAGTTCAATTCTCTCCTGGCCCATCTTTTTTCAACATGTGTGTCCCTTTGGAGGTGTTCTTGTCTGAAAATCCGTCCAAGCGTTTCCTTGAAGGAAAAGCACGTAACGTGTTGAATTATCTTTCTGAAGACGACAGGAGAATTATAGATTTGTATATTGAAGATTTGATTGCCCAAGATCGAACAAATAGGGCTACAGCTTTGCATCGATCAGAAGTCATGCAAGCTTGGCTACCTGCGATTGGTGGCTTTATCTTTTTCACTGTACTTTCTGCTGGTTCAATTTTTACTTTCAATAGTTGTGTTTATACGAAGGAGAAAATAGCGAATGAAATTAAATCTGGTGTGGATAAAGAAGTAGGTAGTATTCAATGGGAGAATGAGGAGTTGTACAGACATTTGACTCCTTTGTGTAGGATGTACAAGGGGTATCGTCCTGATCCTGATCATTCTAAATCTCCGTCTCAAGAATGAAGTTTTTTTCTGATTCTGACGAATCAATTGGTTTTGGTACTTATGGCCATTGTGGTTTGTATACTGAAACTGGGATTGAAGGATATGGTGATGGTGATTTATCTTATGGATCGGGAGATATAAATAATGGTGGTGGTGGTGTGGGATCCCTTGTTTGGGGTGAAGTTGAACTTTCCTGGTTTGACCTTCTCATTTTCCTCTGTGATGGGGGTAAGGAATGAGAAAAAAGGTAGTCATGTTTCCTTGGGCTGATGTGGAATGTTGCACGGATGACGGTGGTTTTCTTTTGGGGTCTTGCGTGTATTTTCCTGAGTATTGTGAAATTCAGGCAGATGTGTTTACACTCGGTTCTGGCTGGGGTGATAACTTTGATCATGTTGAAAATTCTGTGTATGAGTATGGCCATATGACAAATACTCTCCGAGGGTATGGTTTTATTCCATTTCTTACTGGGAACGCTTATTTGTCTTCGATGGATACACTGTTAGAAGTGGTGTCAGATGCTTTTTGATAGTCCATATGCTCGCAACTATAGTGATTATGGCCTGGGTAATCATGATGGTTCAGGTGATGGCTTAGGGGCTGATGCTTATGGTGATTCTGACCTTCTAGGCTTAGGTTGGGGAGATACTTTTGGTGTTCATTTTTATTTTTTGCCCAGCTTGGATCTTTTACTCTTGGTTTTAGTTGATTTGGATACTTAAACCTTACGCCTAAGAGTACCAGATGGAAAAATCTAACGAGATTGACTGGTATTGGTCTGGGCTTGGTCTTGGGTATAACTATTCGGATTGTACTTCTGAGGGGTATGGGTATGGTCTTGGTTCTGGGTATGGTTGTTTGTATCCGAATGGTCACGGGACTGGATTACACGGTACTGAATTGATCAGGCTTAACTTAACCAGCCTAGAAACCTTTCTCCTATTGATACTCGATGCAGATACCTAAATGGCTTAACTCAGGCCGTTCTTGTGCTTGTTTGTATGGATACCAAGATGGAAGTGGGTATGGACAGGGTGATTCTGATGGATATGGTTTTGCCCTTGGTTACGGGGATGGGTATGGGTATTCGTATGAAGTCGATGATGAAAATGAAGAAGATGAGGAAGACAATAAAATTATGCGTAAAGGGTTGGTTTTGCCTAGCCTAGAACTACTACTTCTGTCGGTATTTAATGAAGCTACCTGAGTGGCTTGGTTTAGGCTTTGGCTATGGTGTAAATTCTGTAGATGGTGATGGTGCTGGCAATAGATATGGTTATGTGTATGGTAATTTGATTCCGGAGAATGGGTTTGGTTCCGGGTATGGCTATGGGTATGTGGATGGTTGTGGGTCTGGCTTTTGTAATGAATCGTTTAACTTAACCAGCCTAGAAACTTTTCTCCTGTTGGTGTTTGATGCAGATACCTGATTGGCTTATGGGTTGGCAAATTAAGTTATATGGGAGTTATGGTTTTGGGGAATACGTAGAGGATATGGATGAGGGTGGGTATGGGAACATGCACATCTTAGGTTATGGTTGGTGTTCTTTGGGGGATTATTCAGATCGTGTGTGTCTGTCTGGGTTGGAAACTTTACTTGCTGTAATCAAGCCGTAAATTGCCAGCTATACGTGACGAGAGCTACACATGATTTCTTGCCTAACAGGGAGATCGGATGTCTCACGTTAACTATCAGCGGGGTGAAACACGGGAAACTGCGTATCATTATGCTTTTAAGAACATCAAGCGAGACCGTCGTAGCCGTGGCCGGAAGGGCCTGATCAAAACCTACCGACTAGCTCACACCAAGCTACATTCAATTGGTCCACGTAATTGGTGCCCTTGTTGCGTCGGATCGCCTTGGAACGGTTGGTTTGGTAAGGATGCGCAAACCAAGCGATTGGTGAAGCGTTGGGTTCGGTGATGGAGCAAGCAGGTTATTGAGCTAGAATTGCAGATGGAGGAATGTTTTGGCGAAGATGCAAATACCTGAGTATAATAGGTATGAAAACAATGGTATTGGTAAATATGCAGCGCAGTATAATGAAGGTTACGGCTATGGGTATGGTATTGGTTATGGCAGATACTCTGACAAGATTGGGGGTCAGGGTGATTTATTTAAGGTACATGTGTTTTTCGTGTGTCTCTCCGAAATAGAAACATTTCTCTTGTTGATACTCAATGCAGACCAATGATTGGCTTAAAGGAATGTTCGGTTTTGGTTTTGGGTTGTACGGTTCGCCTTTTTATGGTGATACAAGTTTTTCTTGGAATGGTTCTGGCTTTTATTGCAGTTATATCGATGCTTCGGGTTTGGGTTCGGGTTCGGGGCAAGGATATAACCATGTACGATTTCAGTTGACTCGCCTAGAAACATTTCTTCTGTTGCTACCCGATGCAAATACCTGAGTGGCTTGATGATAAATGGCCGTACCCGTCTGGTTTTGTTAATCTTTATAGGTATGTTAGAGGAGGGCTTTCATATGCAGAAGGATATGGAGATGGAAGATATGGGTACACGTATACTGATGGTCGTGGCTGTGGGTATTATTATGTGGGTAATGGATCTGGTTATCTTTGTCTAAAATCAGATCGTGTGTGTTTGTCTGATTTGGAAATACTGTTCCTGTTGGTACCTGATGCAAATACCTGAGTGGCTTGATGATAAATGGCCGTATCCGGCTGGTTTTAATGCTTGGGGGTGTTCGGGGTGGGGTAGTGGGCGTGCTTACAGCGATTTTGGTGTTTCGGGTGAGGGTGAAGGGTCGGGAATTAGTTATGGGTATACTCGTGTGGATGGGTCTGGTGAAGGTGATGGGTATGGGTATGGGTATGGATCTCAAGGAGGGTGGGGTAAGGGTGATGCGGAATGTTTCGTTTCCAGATAGCCTATACTAGAAACTCTGCTCCTACTGGTAACGGATGAAGTCATCTAAGTGGGTTGTTAATTGCCATTT
>CAZUGR010000024.1:0-10209 GCA_964620145.1 uncultured Candidatus Saccharibacteria bacterium | reverse complement strand
TCGAGGGTGGGAATTGAACCCACGACCTTAGCGTTATGAGTGCTACGCTCTAACCATCTGAGCTACCCCGACAAGTACTTGTATTATATACCTTATTTTTCATTTTTTTTCAAGTTTTGTAGGTTGAAAAAAAAGAGGGAATATAGTAAGGTAGGACAAGGTAATTCAAAAGTGTTACAGATCTATCTAGTGTTTAGATTATATACTTTGTATCTTGAGTAGTGGCGAACGAAAGAGAATATTACTTACATTTACTATAATGGTCTGAGGAATGATTACTTGGAAGCAGTAGTTCATTTAAAGAGTACGTAACAGTCCACCTCAGATTTTTTTGCTGTTGTAGCTCAGTTGGTAGAGCACTTCCATGGTAAGGAAGAGGTCATCGGTTCGATCCCGATCAACAGCTCCTTTTTTGGTGAGATACTTGACTTTTTATTTTAATTATGATATAATGTAATTATGTAAGATATTATTATAGATAATTTGTGATATAATTCTATTATTGGTAATTTATTTATAAATATTAATTTTTCTTAAATATGTTTAATTTCAATCCTTTTAACAAGAACAAAAAAGAAGCACCGAAAAAGCCAGTTGCTGAAACCGCGAAAAGTATTGCTGGTGATGCCGCAAAGCTTTCTGCTGCTGCAATGGCACTCGCGGGAATGCTCGATACGACTGATCTCGAGGCGAAAAATATCAATAAGGATGTTATCCCTATGAGTAAAATAGAAATGTCCGCAGTGGAACAAGTTGCTGACATGAACAGTACGCTCTCATGGGAAGATGCAAAAAAAATAAATCATGAAATTGATAGTATTCAAAATCTGAAAGATGCAGCAGAAAAAGCAGATGTTAATTACAAGAAGCAGATTGCAGGAGCCCATGCAATGCTTGATCAGGTGCTTAAAAAAACTCCGAATTATGAGAAATTTAAGAA
This sequence comes from uncultured Candidatus Saccharibacteria bacterium, assembly GCA_964620145.1. Classification (GTDB taxonomy): domain Bacteria; phylum Patescibacteriota; class Minisyncoccia; order Phycocordibacterales; family UBA1006; genus CALMMZ01. Next base: position 9,269 of record CAZUGR010000024.1, on the reverse strand, counting down.
TGTGTATCGGAATGTTGAAAAATTCATTCGAGAATCTGCAAAACATTACGACTTGAGCAAGGAGCTCGAAAAGTTTCGTGTAGATATGGAAAAAGCTGCCTTCGATACGAAGTACAATACTGACCCATCGCTCATTCCTTATGGAGTTAATCGTAACATGATAGAAAACAAGAGTAATACAAGAGAGATAGAGTTCAGTCTTGTTAATAATGTAGTGAATGATATATTTGCAGGTCAATATATCCAAGAACAAAATCAACAAATCTCACAACGAGATACTCAATTGAAATCACAACCATTTACAGATACAGAAAAATAATTTAACAAAAAACATTCCTCGAGAATGTTTTTTGTTATTTGATATAAATATGTTATAGATTGTGTATGAATCAATGGGAACAAGAATATCAAAATCCACAATTTCTGACACTTGGTACAGAGCCGCTTTCTGATGTACGACATTTCATGAAATGGTTACGACGTAAACAGAAAGTCGATACGAGTGATTTTGTAGTACTTGATAATGGATGTGGAAATGGGAAAAATTTGAAATATATTGTAGAGGAATTTGCAGAGTCAGGAGTTGGATATGATATTTCTGAAACGGCAATTATTGCTGCACGAGAATTATCGCAAGGTTTACCTATTCAATATTTTACACAATCATTTACTGATGAATTACCAGTTCCGGATAATTCTATTGATCTTGCATTGGATATTACTGCGTCACATATATTAAATAATAGAGAGCGAGTAGACTACATTGCTCAGCTTGCTCGAAAAATGAAATCAGGCGGATATTTGTTTTTGCGGACATTGTGTTTAGAAGGAGATCAAAATGCAAAAAATTTAATCAAACAATTTCCAGGAAAAAATAATCAATCATATGTATTGCCAGGAACAGGAATCGAGGAAACGGTATTTACTTGGCAGAATATTATAGATTTGTATGAAAAGGATTTTACAATTCTTTTTCATGAAAAAACGACTGGATATCAAAAATGGGCAAACCAATCCTATAAACGGAATTATTGGATTGTGTACTTGCAGAAAAAATAAGTTATAATTTCAATATGGACAAGGAGCAGTTACAACAAAAAATTCAGGAATTAGAACAGGAAATGTATCTTCCTGATTTTTGGAGTGACAAAAATCGCGCACAGTCAGTAATCAAAGAAATTGAAGACTTGAAAAACCAATTAGAAGGAGTTGGAAAATATGACAAAGGAAACGCAATTCTTTCTATTTTTACTGGAGCTGGAGGTGATGACGCAGAAGATTTTTCTGCAATGCTTTTTCATATGTATACCAAGTATATTGCGAATAGAGGTTGGCAATATGTTGTGCTTCAGGAAAATGCAAACGAACATGGTGGATACCGCACAATACAAATCGAGGTCATTGGTAAAAATGCATACGGAACATTAAAGAACGAATCAGGAGTACATCGATTAGTACGATTATCACCATTCAACGCAAAAGCAAAACGCAATACGAGTTTCAGTATGGTGGAAATATTACCTGATTTTCAAACAATGAATCCACCAGCTGGCGGAGAAATTCCTGAAACGGATTTGGAAATGAGTTTTGCAAAATCTGGTGGTGCAGGAGGACAAAATGTAAACAAACGAGAAACTGCGGTACGTATTGTGCATATCCCAACAGGAATCTCTGTGCATGCAACGAGTGAACGATCACAAGAAGCAAATCGAGAATCAGGAATGAGATTATTGCAGGCAAAAGTTTGGCGTCACTATGATGAACAAGAAAAAGCAAAGGTTCGAGGTATGGCAATTTCTGCGACAACTGATAATGAATGGGGAAGTCAAATTCGGAGTTATACATTACATCCATATAAATTAATCAAAGATCATCGCACGGGACATGAAATAGGAAATGTAGAAAAAGTTTTGCAAGATGGAGAATTAGATGAGTTCATTGAAGCAGAAAAAGATTTGTAAATAAAAAAATCAAACCTTATGGTTTGATTTTGTTTTTTTTATTTTCTAATCTTGCTATAACCATATAGCCAATACTCGATATTCCGAATATCACCGCTGCATAAAGTTCGCCGAAACTAGCGTTTTCTATTTCTTTTGTTGTCACTCTTGCTATAACAAGAAAGAATAAGAACATCATAATGATACTGTACGCGATTAGTTGTTTTTCTATTTTTACCATAATATTAATTTTTTATTAAATACATTTTATCATATTTTAATAAAAAAGTCAAGTAAAAGGAACAAGTAATTAACTTGTTCCCTGGTTTAGCTTTTCGTATTCTTTTTTGAATTTTATGTATTTGTAATGCATAAAAAAGAACAAAGCACTGTTGAATATAAGTATTCCAAGTTCTATTTTCAGTAGTACTGTCCAAAAATTCGTTAGATTTTGGTTGTTTAAAAGTAACATTAACAATACTGTTATTAATGTTAAAAATAGTCCTGATAGTAGGAAACTATTATTGATTATTTTTTTCTTCATATAGTTGTTTTTTGAAACTTTAGCATTTTTAATTTAAAAGTCAAGTTTCTACCTATTACTAAAAATTTGTGATATAGTTAATATATATGATTATTACTCACCACGGAAAACAATTTTTCAAATTACAAACAGGCGACCGAGTGATTGCGCTTAATCCAATTGCAAAAGATTCGAAATTCAAAACAAGTGGTTTTGGTGCTGATATTGCACTTATTACTACACAGCACGTAGATTATAATGGTGTTGATACGGTAGTGTATGGTGACAGAACTCCTTTTGTTATTGATGGAGCAGGTGAATACGAAGTTCTCGATATTATGTTCCGAGGATTTCTCTCAAAAGGTTTTGATGATATGGTTAATACGGTATATTATTTTGAGTTTGATGATATCAAGATTTGTTTTCTTGGTGCATTATATGAAGGAGTATTGCCAACAGAAGTGCGAGAATCAATTGATGATGTAGATATCCTCTTTGTGCCTATTGGAGGAAAATCTGTTATTGATGCAGAATCAGCTGCAAAGATTGCGCGAACATTCGAAGCAAAAATGATTATTCCAATGGATTATGGAAATGATCAAAATGGGAAATCACTTGAACAATTTTTACAAGAGCTTGGGTCAAAGTCTGTAGACAAGATTGAAAAACTTACCATCAAACCCAAAGACCTTGCAGGACTTTCAGGTTCGGTTGTTGTTTTTGAATAAATTATATTAATATTAATTCAGTATGAAAAAAATAATTCACAGTATTCGTAACAAGCCAGAACATGTTAAAACTCGTTACGTTATTATTTTTGCAATTCTTGCGACAGTAATGATAGTTGTTTTGTGGACAATTACATTGCGTTCTATCGAGAGTAATGACGACACCATAAAAACAGAAAAACCTTTCAAAACATTTGGTAATATTTTTTCTGGTATTATTTCTGAAACCAAAGAAAGTTATCAATCTCAAAAAAATGAAATGAATATTAGTAATCCATTAGAAACAGATAATTCTGATCATTATTCAGAACAGGGAATAGTGTCAGATGATATAAATATTGAAAATTCAGTAGATGTGAATATGTATAATAATGTGTCTGAATTAGATATTCATGTTGAACAAGAAAATATAACTATAGAATAAACACGATTTGCCGTGTTTTTTCTTTTGTTTTCAAATTTCTACTCATTGGTAATTTGTTGAAAAAATGGTATACTTTTGGGGTATGGCAAAAAACACTCTTCCAGAATTAGATAATAACAATACTGAAAATCGTTCAAATATTATCCCGATTAATATCTCAAAAGAAATGCGTGAATCATTCATTGCGTATTCTATGTCGGTAATTACTTCTCGTGCATTACCTGATGTTCGTGATGGATTAAAGCCAGTGCACCGTCGAATTCTGTATTCAATGTATGAACTTGGTTTGCCAGCAACTGCAAAGTTTCGTAAATCTGCACTTGTTGTTGGTGATGTGTTAGGAAAATACCACCCACACGGAGATATTGCTGTGTATGATGCGATGACAGGAATGGCACAAGATTTCAGTTATCGTTATCCATTAGTTTGGGGACAAGGTAACTTTGGTTCTATTGATGGTGACAATCCAGCAGCAATGCGTTATACCGAAGCAAAAATGTCAAAAATTTCTGCTGAATTATTGCGTGATATTGAAAAAAATACCGTTGATTTCCGGCCGAATTACGATCAATCACTCCAAGAGCCAGTAGTAATGCCAACAGCAGTACCAACACTTCTCTTGAATGGAACGTTGGGTATTGCGGTTGGTATGGCGACAAACATTCCGCCACATAATTTGAGCGAAGTTATCGATGCATCAGTTGCGTATATAGATGATGAACATATTACCATTGATGGATTACTCGAACATGTAAAAGGTCCTGATTTCCCATTAGGAGGAATTGCGTACAATCAATCTGATATTACACATGTATACACAACAGGGCGAGGTCCTGTGACTTGTCGGGGAGAAGCCGAGATTATTGAAATGAAAAACGGGTCATTTCAAATTGTTATCACAAGTATTCCATATCAAGTAAACAAAACAAGTCTTATCGAAAAGATAGTTTTCCTCCATCAAGAAAAGAAAATCACAGAAATTAAAGCTCTCCGTGATGAATCAACCAAAGAAATGCGAATTGTTATCGATCTCAAATCTGGTGCAAATCCGCAAAAAGTTTTGAATGCAATCTACAAACATACAGAACTTGAATCTCGATATAATTATAATATGTTGGCATTGGTTGATGGTTCACCTCAAACACTATCACTCAAAGATTTTATTGAAAACTTCATCAATCATCGTAAAGAAGTAGTAAAACGGCGAACACAATTTGAATTAAATAAAGCAGAAGCTCGTGCGCATATTGTGGAAGGATTGAAAAAAGCACTTGATCATATTGATGAAATTATTAAATTAATCAAAGCTTCAAAAGATACATCAGAAGCACGAGAAAACTTGATGAAGAAATTCAAATTCTCTGAAATTCAAGCCAACGCAATTCTTGAAATGAAATTACAAAAACTCGCAGGATTGGAACGCAAGAAAATCGAAGATGAGTTGAACGAATTGCTGAAGCTCATTGCACATTTGCGAGATTTATTAAGTTCTCCAAAGAAAATGTTGAAAATTATTCGTGATGAACTTCTCGAGATCAAGGAAAAATATGGAGATGAGCGTCGTACAAAAATTGTCCGAGGTGCAGTAGGGAATATTTCAGATGAAGACTTGATTGCAGATACAGAAACAGCGCTCGTATATACTGCGGGTGGATATATCAAAAGGACTGATCCGACTGAATATCGTTCACAACGACGAGGTGGAGTTGGTGTTGTTGATATTGATACCAAAGAAGAAGACGTAGTAACACATCTCATCACTGCATCGACGCATAGTGATGTATTATTCTTTACCAATCTCGGAAAAGTATATCAATTAAAAATGTACGACTTACCGGAAGGTCGTCGTGCAACACGAGGGAAGTCAATTATGAATTTCCTTCAGCTCGCAGATAACGAATCGGTAACTTCAATTCTCCCAGTTCCGAAAGGGAACGATACCAAGCATGGGTCATTGTTTTTCGTTACGAAACAAGGAGTTATCAAGAAAGTCGCAGCAGATTCATTCGATAGTGTGCGTAGATCAGGACTCATTGCAATTAATTTACGAGAAGGTGATACACTGCTCGGTGCAATGATGGTAAATGAAAAAGATACGGTAGTTCTAGTAACTGCAGACGGGCAATCGATTCGATTTGATTCTTCTCAAACACGAGACATGGGAAGGACTGCGACAGGAGTAAAAGGTATGAACCTCGATACTCATGATGTCGTTGTTGGACTTGGTGTTATTACTGATTCTATGAAAAATCCAACCTTGATGATTATGTCAGGAAATGGTTACGGAAAACGTACACCGATTGATGAATATAAAATTCAGAATCGTGGTGGATCAGGAATCAAAACTGCCAATGTTACTGACAAAACAGGTCCGATTGTCGGAGCCAAAATCGTCACTGACGATGATTCAGAATTGATTGCGATTTCACAAAAATCACAAGTCATCCGAACAGAGCTTGAAAGTATTCCAGTGCTTGGACGTGCAACACAAGGAGTTCGCATTATGAAATTACGCGATGGTGATAATATTGCGAGTCTTACATTACTATAGAGTTATTGGAAATAATTATTAAAAACCCAAACCACAATAAAGCAGAGGCGCCTTCGGCGCCTCTGCTTTTCACATTCTAAAACTTATTCACACTTTTACTTGCACTCCCTTCATTATACATGATACAATATACTCATTAACAACCATAACTCTCATAAGCTATGTATGAATCATTTATCAAAAACCCTAAAACCTCTCTCTCGTAAACTCATCATCACTACACTCTCTATTCTCTCTGTAGTAGGTTACGGAGTTTTTGTATTTGCTGTTGCACCGCCAGGTGGATATTCTCCAGGACAAACATTAAACCCTGATTGTTCTCCAGGAGATACTGATTGTGTTGTTGCTGTTTCGGGTGGTGGCGGTACTCCTGCAGGAATCAATGGATATATCCAATACAACAGTAGTGGTTCTTTTGGTGCGGATAACCTTTTTACAAGAAATCCATCTACTAAAGAAACAAACATTTTCCGTGATACAATAGTAAATGTTCAAACAGGTGAATATGTAGTAAATGCATATCAGATATTACAAGTTGAAGTTTCTGGACCTGGTTCTTTTACCATTGGCGAAACGATTACAGGACAAAACTCTGGAGCAACTGCAACTATAGAGGGGTATTTTTTACCAGATTCAGAAGGTCTTCTGTATGTTTCAAATATTTCGGGAGTATTCACTGATGAAGAAATTATTTCAACGTTCCCAGGTACGGTTGTTCTGGATGACGATATACTCTTCTCATCCTTCGCCGTTGGAGATACGTTTATGGAATTTGATTTTTCCTCTGGTCCAACCGGAGTCACAGGAAGCGTCACTGCAGTCTCTGGCGATTCAATCACCGTAAACGTTACTGGTGGCTCACTCACTCCAAACAATATCCTCTTCAACACAACACAAACCAACAATTACCGTGGTATCGTATCTACTCAACCAGTAACCGTTTCAGGTATTGCACATGCTGGATTTACTCTTAACAACATTAATATTGGAACACCATTTTCTGGCTCTGGAATGTATTCAGAATTAAATGGAAACAAACTCTTCGCGGGTATTGTAAACGGATATCAATTCGGTATCTTCTCTGAAATCTCAGGAACACCAAACGGTTATTACCTCCCAACAACTGCAGGAACTACAGGTCAAGCACTCATTTCTCTCGGTGGAGATATGGTAGGTTGGGGAACTCTTTCTTCTGCTATTAGTGTAAATGATGATGGAACGATATATTCAGGAACATTAGGTGCAGGAGAAGGAAATGGAAGCAATATATTCCTAGGACGATATGCAGGAGAAGATGCAACAAGTGTACAGGACTCAAACTTCTTGGGCACACAAGCAGGAGAAAATGCAACAAATGCATACCAATCAAATTTTTTGGGGTATAAGGCAGGAGAAGGTGCAACAAATGCATGGAACTCAAACTTCTTTGGACAATTTGCAGGATCTGGTGCAACAGATGCACAGTCCTCAAACTTCTTAGGACAATATGCAGGACAAAATGCAACCAATGCATACAGTTCAAACTTCTTAGGATATTATGCAGGAAAAGATGCAACCAATGCATGGAACTCAAACTTCTTAGGATATTTTGCAGGATATGGTGCAACAAATGCACAGAGCTCAAACTTCTTAGGATATTCTGCAGGATCTGGTGCAACATATGCATCCAACTCAAACTTCTTAGGACAACAGGCAGGATCTGGTGCAACAAATGCATCCTCCTCAAACTTCTTAGGATCTTCTGCAGGAAATAGTGCAACAGATGCATCCAACTCAAACTTCTTAGGACAACAGGCAGGATCTGGTGCAGCAAATGCATCCTCCTCAAACTTCTTTGGATATTTTGCAGGATATAATGCAACCAACGCATCAAACAGTATTTTCATCGGTAAATCAGCAGGACAAAACGATACTGTAAACAACACAGGAAGTTCAGACGACTTCAGTATCCTCATTGGTCCAAACACTTCAACAGGAAATAATGGTTCAGGAGTAGGATACTCAAACAGTATTGCGCTCGGAGGATATGCAACTAATACCGCTTCTAATCAATTTATGATTGGATCAAGTACACGACCAATTAACGAAATTGTTATGGTGGGATCGTCAGGTACTTCTTGTTCAATTGATGTGAATGGTACTGTTTGTTCTTCAGACGAACGTCTCAAAACAAACATCGAAAACCTTTCAAGTACCCTCGATACATTAATGGATGTACAAACAGTAACGTATAATTGGATTAATAATCCAACAGGATCTCCTACTATTGGATTCCTCGCACAAAACTTACAAGAATCTTATCCAGAATTAGTACGAACAGGACATGACGGATATCTCCAGGTAAATTACGGAGGAATGACTCCAATTTTAGTAAAAGCGATTCAAGAAATGAATTTACGTATTACTGACCTTAACAACATGAATGAAGTGAATCCGTGGAGGGAGGCAATGATTGCGTGGTTGGGGAATGTAGGAAATGGAATTGTGAAGATTTTTGCAAAGAAAGTAATTACTGAAGAGGTATGTGTACAGAATAATCAGGGAGGTGAGATTTGTTTGAACTATGATAAACTTAAAGAAGTTTTTAATACTGATCAAATTATTACTAATAGAACTGATGGAGACAGTGATGTGGACATAACAGGTAAAACTGACGAACAAGAAGAGATTATCATAGATAGTAATGAAGAAGTCTCAGAAGAAATTAATGAACCAGAAAATGCTGATGAACATTCAGAAGTAACGACTCCAGAAAATAATACGGATAACACGGGAATAATTGAAACAATTGAATAATGAGGAAAAAGTTATAAAACACAAAAGCGGGGGCGCCGTAGGCGCCCCCGCTTTTCATTATTCAAAAAATACTTGTATCATCACATACTTTTTTGATATACTATATCTATTATTCTTAACTTTCTATACTATGTATATCCCATCTCAAACTTCTCTCCCGCTCTCTCTTAAACGATCCTTCATTATAGTATTCTCACTATCCACTCTTATAGGGTATGGAGCTCTCGTGTTCGCTGTCGCACCTCCACCAGGTCCAGGAGGATATCTTCCGGGTACTGTTTTAGATCCCGGATGTTTACCTGGAGAA
>CAZUGR010000023.1:0-10234 GCA_964620145.1 uncultured Candidatus Saccharibacteria bacterium | reverse complement strand
ATTAAAAAAATAAAAAATGACTTTTGAAAATGTAATGTCGTTCCTGCTCGTTCTTAGTCTGACCATTTTAATATCGCTAGGGCTAGAGTTTTTGGCACTTGGAGTGCTTTCAATTGATGTAAATCCATTAAATTTTTCAATCATTGCATGGGTTACTCAAATTGCTTATTGGATATCTTGTTTGAGTTTTGGTATGCTTGTCTGGTATTATGAATGCTACTCGGAGTATTAATTCCCATTTTTAAAAGCACTTGGTTACAAGTGCTTTTTTTTATTTTTTTATGGTATACTGATACTATGATTCTTGAACCAAAGAAAATAATTCCTTTGTTAGGAATTGAACACGGCATGACAGTGCTTGATATCGGATCAGGTATTGGATTTTGGGTAAAACCACTCATTGATATTGTCGGTGTTTCAGGAAATATTATCGCCATTGATAAGCATCCTGATGTTATTCAGAGGCTCAATAATGACATGCGAGAAATGAAAATTAATCATGTGCATGGAATTGTGGGTGATTTACATCATGTTTCCGAATTTCCTATCAAGAAAAATTCATGTGATAGAATTATTCTGATTCGAATGCTCGAAGTTATACAACATAATTCACAAGAAATCCTCGAACAAGTATCAGAATTCCTCTCGAGTCGAGGACAATTTATTATTATTGATTCAATTGCTCACAAAAAAAAACTCTTAGAAATCCTCCAAGGATTTTCTGATTTTGAACTTCAGGAAATTCCATTGGTGTCAGAACGAACTAATAATTATTTTTTTGGTGTTCGTATCAATCTTTTATCTCGATAATTTTAACATAATGAATATATGAAAAATAATAGTGATATGGTGCAAATGGTGGTACTCGGAATTTTTGGACTTGGAATTGCAATTGGTGTTTTGTTCTTTTCTGGAAAAATTTCGCTTCCAGGTGATACTAAAAATCAAACCGGACTTGTTGGAAATGTAACTGTCTGGGGAGTGATGCCATACGGTTTTATGAATTCACTTTTGGATTCAATTGAACAACAGAACAAGGATTTGAAAATTACCTATGTAGAAAAAAGACCCGAAACAATCCAGTCAGATTTGGTTCATGCATTATCGATTGGACGCGGACCAGATGTATTCATGATGGCACCAGGTCAAGTAGCTGAAAATGTAGAGCGTTTGTATATTATTCCGTATACAACTTATCCTGACTCTGTTTATATGAACAGCTTTATTGATCCAGCTACGGAATTTATGACTTCTCAAGGAATTTTGGCAGTACCATTGTTCATTGATCCAATGGTTTTGTTCTACAATCGAGACTTGCTATCTAATGAATATTTAATTGATCCACCAACGACATGGAATATGTTTCATGATTATGTTCGCAAATTAACAAAATCAGATGACGCAGGAAGAATTGTGCAATCTGCCGCACCATTAGGAACTACGAATAATACTTCATATACAAAAGATATTGTTATTCTCAAAGCACTTCAAGATGGTGAAAAATTTGTTTCTTTTGATAAAAACTTGAATGGCTGGACGAGTTCTGTTGGAGATAGTAATATACTTTCAAATGCTATGGCGTGGTTTTTGCAATTCTCTCAATCATCAAGTGATTTGTATACATGGAACACTTCGTTGATCAAGGATCAAGATATGTTTACCGCAGGTAGATTGGCAATGTATTTCGGTTATCCAAATGAGTACGAAACTATCCGAAAGAAAAACCCTAACTTGAATTTTGCAATGGCTGCAATCCCACAATCAGATGCACCAAATGCACGAAAAACAAATTACGGAAAAGTATACAGTATTGGAGTGAGTGCTATTAGTAAAAATATTCCAGCAGCTTTGGGTGTTATGGATTTACTTTCTACTAATGATTATGTATCTGCGATGATTGATGGAACTTATTATGCTCCAGCTCGTCGAGATATGTTGAATAATCGTCCCCAAGACAATGCAAATTTATCGATGGTGTATAATTCCACTATTATCAGTAAATCGTTTTTTGATCCAGATTCTCGAGAAACAGGAAGAATGATTTCTACAGTAATTGATAATGTAAATGCAGGGAATAAAAACCTTGAAGAAGGTATGGCAACATTTATCTCAGGATTTTTAGATTTAACGAGCGATGTATATTTACCAAGTTCACAATAAAATGTCATTTTTTGGCATTTTTTTGTTGATTTGTGTTATAATTTAATCATGCAAAAAATGAAAAAAATAATAATAGTAACTGTGTTATCTCTTGGTGTACTTTTTAGTTCGGGGAATAATATTTTTGCACAAGAAGACAGAGCAGGGGCCTCTCAGTCGACATTTGTTCCTATTGATAAAGTTTTGAACAAACCTCTGCCCGTTGTTTCAGGTAACAAGGTTTTTGATGTTATTCTTACACGAGCAGAAATTACTGATACGAGTATTATGGTGTATGGTCAAGTAAAACGAGAAGATAACCGAATAGGGAGTTCACGACTTATTTTTGGACATAATGATACTCCTGAAATATCACTTGACCCAGAAAATCGAGGAAGTGATAAAGGAAATATTGTGAATTTTTTATTATTTAATGAAACTGTTGTTACTACGTCTACAGGACATGCTCCAAAAGATTTTTTATCTACACAGCTGAATGTGACTGGCTTGCAACCAGGTACAACTTATTATTTTCAAATTAAAGATAATTTAAGTATTCCTAATACTACTTATAAAACAGTTTCGTACACTACAACAGGTGTAAAACCTCCAGATGTTGGAACTGCAAATATACCAGAACCAGTAAAACCTCTTTCTACTCAAGATCAAAAAAGGGCAATTACGGTAACTATTTCTCAACCACAAATTAAACAAAATGAATCTTCTGGGTTGTATGATGTTACTTTTTTAGGGAAACTTATGTCATCTCATACGCTTCAATCGGTAGGGTTGAAATTATTATTCGGAGATAGTCCAGGAAGCCTTATTGATGGAGATATTGCATTTCCCGCACAGAGGATTGAAAAAGGTTCCGAATACAAGATTGAATATTCATTAGCAAATTTCAAAATGAGGAAAGAGTACTATTACAAATTTGTAGACACTGATACAGATCGTAATTATGAAACACCTTTCTACCGATTTAAAATTACTGACAATACAACAGAAATTCCAACAACTCAACCGGTTATAACGCCAGAAATTCCAATACCACCCACTGAAACATATGATGTGTATGATCCAGATGCTGATACAGGAATGTTTATTGATAATTATCAATTACCAACAAATATCGGTGAGCCTGTAGGAGATGCTGGAGCTCCTGTGCAAGATCCTGGAACATTGGTTCCTTGTGGAAAAAAATCTGACATAGGAACAGATGCTCAATATTGTCGATTTAATCATCTATTGATTTTGTTTGCCAATATTATTGATTATATGCTCGTTCTCATTGCTCCTCTGGTAGTATTAGTTTCTATCTATACAGGAACACAGATGATTATTCATCGGAAAGTTCCAGCGGATTTAGTAAGATACAAGGAAAATTTCCAGCGAATTGGAATTGGTGTTGCGGTAATGCTCTTGGCTTGGACAATTATTGCAACATTATTAAAAACACTAGTCGGGCCAGATGCATCACGGTTTATTCTTTTAGACATTTTATAATTATATGAAAAGATTTTTATCAACAATTATTATTTTCGGAATATTTTTTTTAAGTAATCCAATAAATATTTTTGCTCAAGAAAAAGATTGCACAGGTTCTTTGAGTGGACTTACATTTAGTTCGGAACATTCTCTTGTCCGAGATAAAGATAATCGCTCGATATCATCAAGTGTAACCACGCAAAAAGCTAATCTTTGCCAAGGTCAAACTGTTCCCGATGCGAACAAAGATTTTACCTTTGAATTTAGACCAAAAGGTTCTAATATTAATTGGGTAGAAGTAAAAATTCCAGATAGTTCTGTTCCTATAAAGTATAATGATGGAAAAACAACAAAACTAACCGCAGGTTTAAAAGGAGATAGACGAACAGATATTATCTATGAAGGTAGGTTCAAAGAAGAGTCTAAAACTCCTGATTCTTCAGGACCACTTCTTGAATTTTGGTTTGATGAGATAGCGCCAACGCTCTTGAGTGTTGTGGAAGGTTCTCTTACTAATAATTCTGTAACTATTACGGGATCTACTATTTTTACTAATGATGCAGCACAAAAAGCAGGGAAAGAAGTTCCAGGTCGACAGATTGTAGGAATTCTTCATGAAGGAAACTCTGAAAAAAATACATACATTAAAGAAATCTCACTAACTAATTCTGCAAAAATAAAATACGGACAAAATTTAAAATTTAACATACCAATTTCTGGATTAAAATCAAACACGTTTTATTATTTAGTCGTAAAAGATAAAATGAGAAATCAAGAAATTACCTCACACACATTCAAAACAACAAATGGAAATACCACCAGTACAAATGTCCAAAATACTTCTTCAAGCTCTAATTCTGGAAATTCATCTAGTCAAGGAAATACTGGTTCGAGCAATCAGTCGTCCAATAATCAGTCAAAAGACTTGCTCAATGAAACAGTTTCTTCAGCTCGAGGCATTAAGGTATTGTATGGTATTTCAAAATTAGATGTAAACACTGCTCAATTATACAATAATTCAGGTAATTCTGAGTCAATTCTATCAATAGCGGGTTCTATTGCGTATGATGACCTTCCCGCTACTCTGCCAAAACTTGGGACTGTTTCATTAGATGTGTATGATAAAAATGGTAGAATTGGATCGCTTCCTAATACAACAGGGCAAGATTTAATTATGGATAACGTAGAACCTGGCGCAAGACAGAAATGGGGGTTTACTTATTCTATTGCAGTAAATCCAAATAATGCGCCATTTTCAGTACGAGTTAATGAAAAAGATCTTGGATTAAGTTCTCGAATATTTACACAACAAGATTTGCTTGATGCGCAGAGAAATGCACAAAATTCAAATAAAAACGAAACAGAAGACAATTCAAGTGGTGGATCAGGTGTGCGAGGTACTTTTCGGAATCCGCTTCCTCCAGAGCTACAGACAATTCCTGGTATTGTAAATGTGTTAGTAAAAAATATCGTAATTCCTATTGCTATTCCGTTGCTCGGTATGGCAATTATGTATACTGGTTTCTTGTTTGTGAGGGCTCGAGGTAATCCAGAGAAAATCAAAGAAGCAAAAGAAGCACTCAAGTATACTTTGATTGGAGGTGCTATTATATTAGGAGCATACGTTATCGCAGAGGCACTCCAAGCAACAATCCAAGATATGTTCGATAAACTATATGAAAACAAATAATTCTTACAATCAAGAAAACTACACAACAAAAATTTTGGCTTTGGCTGGATTTTTGTTGTTGGTACCATTTGGTGCGTTTGCTGCAACTCCGTTGGTAAATTTTGTAGCGTTAGTTGAATCGGTCATTAGCGCATTATTTCCTATTATCGTTGCGGCAGGTATTTTAGTTTTTGGATATAACATATTTAATTATATGAGTTCCAAAGACCTTGCTGATCAGAATCTATACAAGGGTGGAATTATTAATTCTCTCGGAGCATTGTTTATCATTTTTGTATTTTTTGGGATTATCAAGGTGTTGGCTCGATCATTGGGAATTCCAGAATTGGGAGTTGATCTCACTACTGCAAATGATCCAGAGGCCTTTGGGATGGGAACAGGTGGTATTTCATCATTTCGTAATATTGCACTCAAGGTTGCTCGGTTCGGATCTGAACGAATTATTCCTATTATGGTTGGATTGGGAATTCTATTCTTTACAGGGAATACAGTTATTTCCATGACCAAGAGTGATCAAGAAAAAGAACGACAAGAACTCAATACATATCTCAAATGGGGAGTATTAGCATTGTTTATCCTCTTTACAGCGATATCACTTATTGGATTTTTCACTGGTTCTTTTTTCGGAACACCACCATTAATTCCTCAGTTTGAAACAAGTGAATAATCAAGGAAAATAACAAATACAGAGGGCGCCGGGCGCCCTCTGTATTTTCTTGTCCACTTAAAAAAACCTTTATAAATAAAGGTTTTTTAACATAAATTAGAGAAAAGTCAATTTTTTACCTCTAAATACTTGACAAATATATTGTAATATGATATACTTGATTCAAGAACATAGGAATACGATATTCTATGTTCAGTTCTTTCAAAAGATTTCATGATTGAATTTTTATAAATAGTTAACAGAGGTCTCGCAATCTCAACAGATACACCTTTCGAGGATTCTGTTAACTATTTATAAATTTAAAAAAAACATCATGAAAACAATTAAATTTTTTATCGCTACAATTATTGTGTTATCATTTACATCTTGCGCAAATGGCGCAGGGATAAATGGTGACGTAACACCAAAAAACAACAGTCAATGGGTTCCTGGTAAGATTTATTTCATACCAGGAAACGTTTCTCAGGGCGAAGCTTATCGTCTTGAGAATGGACAGGTTGCTATGTACAACCAAACTGTCCCAACGGTGGACAAAGAATGGGCTTGGACAATAGTCCAGTTCATTGATGGGATGGGTCAGTTAAGAACTGAGCCTGCGTTGTACAGAATATCAAAGTACAAAACGTACCGAGATATTCCTCACGGGTATAATAATCAAGGGTATTCAGCGATGTTTTCGTTTGGTACCCCTGTTGGATTTTATCCAGGCAGTGGAAACAGTCAGAACATTTTTATTAGAATTGACTAATTATAATAAAGATGCTCAAAATAAACCTCCGCACAATAATGTTGTGGAGGTTTTTTAATTTGTGATATAATTATTATTATCTGATTATTAATCAAAATCAGAATAATAAGCTTATTATTAGTTAATTTTTTTATTAAAATATGAATCCAACAACAACTGGGAATTTAAATTATAGCAATAGTATCTTTGGAAAATTGATTAGTTTTGTTCAAGATATTATCTCTGATTTGTTTCCTATTATTACTGCGATCTTGATTATTCTTCTTGCATGGACTATCTTCAGATTTATGAAAGCTCAAGGAGGAGAAGATAAAGCAGCTTCGAAAAAAACAATGTTCAATGCACTTGTTGCGCTCTTTATTTGGTTTACTTTCTTTGGAATTATCCAAGTAGTAGCGACAAGTTTTGGACTTGGAATTGGTGATGATGTAAATAATCAACAAACAACTACTGTTAAATTTCAATAGCAAATAGTATTTTTTAACATATGATCGAATTTTTTATTCCAACAATCGCATACGCAGCTGATGCATTATCGGTAAAACAGTTAATGTTCCGTATTAGTTACTACATTTTGAACCCATTGATTATTGTTGGATTTGTGGCTGCTCTGGGATATTTTACCTTGGGATTGTTACAATTCCTCAAAAATCGACAATCTAATGCTACAGCATCTAATGAAGGAAAGTCGCATATGATTTATGGACTTGTAGGATTGTTCATTATGGTATCTGCGTTTGCAATCATGCATGTAATGGCTGATATTGTTGGAGCAAAAAATGTTAATACAAAGAATGGTTCTGTTGATATTACTCAGGAACTTCCTCGTAGATAGTTATAGAAAAAACCCAATTGAAATTTCAATTGGGTTTTTGATTGATTTTTAATGAGGATACTGGAAACCTTCCAATTGCTTCATTTCAAAACCATTGTTATTAGTTGATGTTTTTTGGTAGTTGTCATAATTATGATTTTGATCCCAATTATTTAATTGAGGATTTGCTACCATTTGACTTGGGTGTAAAATTTCATTACTGGAATGATTATACCCATTTTTAATCTCTATTTCTTTCATTTTTTCTTGATGTTCCCACTCTTTTTCCTTATATTCATAATGCAAACGAGTACGCTCTGTTTTTGCGTCTTGTTTGTATTTGGTTGTTGGATTAAGTTTTGGTTCGTATTGGTAAGTCGTTTTTTGTTTTTTTGACTCTGATTTTCCACTACTGCTTGTATTTCCAGAATTACCAAAAATACTTTTTCGCATTACAGGGAAAATCCCTTCTTCTAATTTTGTATTATTAGAGGTAAAAAATGTTTTAAAAAGAAAAACTACCAAGAAGAAAAATAAAATCATAATTAACCAACCTAGAATTTTCTTGAATGAATCGCCCAGGGAATAATTCTGACTACTTGTTTTTAGATTCTTTGCACGAGAAGAAGTGGCTACAGAAGGAGTAGGTGTTACATTCGGACTAGACTGTTCAGGTAATCTCTTGTCAATCATGCGAGAAAAGAACACATAAACGAGTTTCAGTGGAAAATAAATCATACAGAAAATGGTAACAATTCCCAATATTTTTTGGAAAAATCGAAATGCAGCATTTTCTTCCAATCCTGATATGGGTTGAGTGATTTGAAAATAGATAAAAATCATTAGAGCGATATATACTATCGCTCCGATTCCTATACCGTATAATGTTTTTTTACCAAGGCCGAGGAATTTATTAAATATGTCCTTGGCCATAATGGTTAATCCGTTTTTTGCCATTGTTTGTTGTTTTTATTTTTTAAAAATATTTTTCAAGATTTCCTCTGATGAATTAATAGTAATTCCTCCAGGATTGTATGCTGCGATTTGTCTTTCGACTTGTCGAGGTTTAACAAACAACTCTATATATTTTTCAATATTTTCAGGTGTTGCTTTGCCATACATTTTGCGGTAGCTTTTTTGATCTCATTCATCTCGGCATTAAGTTCAATGAATTGTACCTCAGCTTCATTTTTTGCAATAGTTTTTTGTACTATTGATTTTTCCACTGCATTTTCTCGTTCGTTTTTCAAACGGAAATTTTCAGCTACTTGAGCTTTGATTTCTGCTGCTTTTTCACCAACAATATCAATGTCAATAATCTGAACGATTTCTGAATTTTTGCAATCTCCAAAATCAAAACCAAAGAATGATTCTGGTTTGGTTAATTCTTTTTTGACCTTTTCTTGAATCTTTTTGATTACGTTTTCTTGGTTCAATTCTTTCTTCTTTTCATCAGAAAGTTTTTCCATTGCGATTTGTCGTGACATTTCGTGAACAAAATTTCCTCGAATGACTTCTGTAACTGCGTTCAATACTGTGGAGTGGAATTGCATAAATGCATTTCCTGACTGCACATGTGCAATATACGGATTTACACATTGAGCTCGTATAGTTAATGAAACTTTTGTGGGGATGTTATTCGCATCCTCTGCTTCTGGAACGATAAACGCGTACGGGAAAAACGAAAGTCGATAATACGGCGATAATTCTTCTCGGTGTAATACAGAACCAGCAGATTTTTCATCAAATTGCGAAAAGCTAATTTTACGGAATCCAGGAGTTTTCTGGAATGTTAAATTTTGGAAAACCAGATAACCAGTTTTTTCATAAATTTCTTCTAATGCATCTTCTTCGAGTACTTGCTCAATTGCTTCTTGGAATTCGTAATTACCAGATTTTTCTTTGAGATAATCTACATCTTCTTGTGACAGAAAGGAGAGATTTTTACTTTTGGTTGTGCCAGTAATTTTTTTCAAGAAGTCAACAATTTTTTCTACTTTCTCAGGTGATTGTGGTATTTGGACACACCACCACTTGTTCTTTTCGTGATCCCATCTTTTCCCATAATGAGTAGGGAAGAGTTCATGGAGAAAGCAGTAACCCTTGTGAATACAGAGAAAGCTTTCCAGTTGATTACCTTTGTTGATAATCAAGGCATTACCTTCTTTTGGTTTAAATGCAATTTCTCCAAGGTTAATTTTCTTTCCTAAAATTTCAAATTCAGGAAGTTTGTACAAGCCTGGTTTTTCAGGGATGGGCTCTAGTTTTTCTATCGCTTGACCAATTGCATAGTCGACAGCTTTTTCAATCATAGTTTCTCGAGTGCTCATAATTTTTCTTTTTAATTTTTTTAATATTTAATTTACAATGTTCTCTATTTGGAATAACTATACCAATTATATTCATAAAAGTCAATATATTTTTGAGTCGAAAATCTTTGATTTTTGGAAATAATTTTGCTATACTCTGAGGTGTTCCATTTTGTTTCCTTTGGTAACACAGAGGACGCGACAGGTTGTAACGGGTATTATTTCCCCCTGTAGCTCAGTTGGTAGAGCAGCTCCCTCTTAAGGAGACGGTCGTAGGTTCGAATCCTACCGGGGGGACACGGGGATTTCCTCGAATCGGCGTAGTGGCGAAGTGGAAACGCTGCGGTCTGCAAAACCGCCATGCGCGGGTTCGATTCCC
>CAZUGR010000022.1:0-11381 GCA_964620145.1 uncultured Candidatus Saccharibacteria bacterium | reverse complement strand
CCATACATGAGGCAGAAGAACATGTGAAGTCAGAGACACTTAGAATTGATGCCCTATTGGCCCCATTATTAGCCCTTAAAGCGGAACACGATAAGATTAAGTAAAAAACCCTTATTATGGCCAAAGAACGTCGAAAATCAATATTAGAACTCTCCAAAAGAATAGATACCATGGTTGATGGTATGGAGAAACTAACTAAACAAGTTGGTGATTTAACCACCGAGGTGGGCAAGAATGGTACTACTTTAAAAGAACTAGACCCAGTCTTGAAAGCGTTAAATACCGTATACAATATGAAGAATTTCGGGGTATTTTGGGCTGGGTTAATTACACCATGGGCTATAGTCGTTGGTGCCATTTATGCAGGACTATCATATTTCAAATGAAAAAATACTGGCACATCGACCTTATGAATAGATTATTAAATTTTTTAAAAGATTTAGTCGAATTATTATTAGACGTTTTATTTGATAAGAAAAAATGATTAAAGAAATAGAAGAAATTGTTGACTTAGGTTTTGTTGAGCCAGAAATTGAGGAAGAAAACTGGAAATTAGGGGCCGTGGGTGACTTCCCATATGTGGTGTACCAGCCTAATGGAGATTGGACCAAGTATTTACCCGAGGAAGAAAAGCAAAAAATAGGCTTTGAAACGAGCAATTGTACAGCCTTCGGGACCACTTCAGTTATTGAAACTCTTTTAAACAGAATGAAAGGGGAAGAATATAACCTATCAGACAGGTATGTAGGGATTATGGCCGGAACTACTACTAGTGGTAATGATCCCCACAAAGTAGCTGAAGCTATTAGAAAAGAAAGGGTTTGTAATGAAGAAGATTTGCCATACAAAAATGTTGATAATGCTGATGAGTATTATTCGTTTAAAGGCGCTGATCGGGATGAAGTAATAGTAAAGGCCCACTCCTTCCCTTACGAGCTTAAGCACACCTATTTATGGACTTCTAAGGACAATATATCGCAAGCGGAGAAGCTAAAAAGATTGCGAGAAGGATTAAAATACTCTCCGGTTGGTGTATCAGTAACCGCTTGGAAAAAAGAAGATGGTCTTTATGTTGATAGAGGCAAAGCTAATACCCACTGGACTATGATTTATAATGCGGAAGATTTAAGAAAAGTTTTTGATTCTTATTCGCCTTATAAGAAAGTGTTACACCCGGATCATCAAATTAGATACGCTAAAATATATGCTTTGGTTGAAACACCTTCTGATCGACCAAGATTATTCACTTTAAAAGGGTTATGGGAACAGGTTTTAAGTATTTATCAATTAATCGCTCAAAAAAAAACTATGAACAAACAAGGACAGCTATTAGAGTTAGCTAAAAGCAAAATAGGTACTGACTTTACACCAGATTATCCAACTCCAGATTCTGTTAGTTGTGCGCTAGCAGTAACTACTTTACTTAATCAAATAGATTCCGGTATTCCAATTATGACTTGGACACCTGACTTTGATAAATTTATGGCTAAAAGCGGTAAATTTAGACGAGTACCGGAGCCAGTAGGCGATATTAAACCAGGGTCGATAGTTATGTCACCAACTGGTTTTGGTAATGGGACTGTAGTGGGCCATACTGGTATTTATTTGGATAAAAATAGAATTATGTCAAACAGTTCACCCACTGGATTGTGGGGAGTTAGCCATACTCGTGATAAATGGCGAAAAAATTATGGCGAAAAAGGTGGCTTACCAATTAGGATTTACGAATTAATATCTTAATGAAAGATTGGCAAGTAGTTTTTATAGCTCTTGTGGTTTGTATAGCGCTATCCACAGTTATTTCTATTTGGGCGCATAAGTTATTACTAATTTAGTATAATTAAAACATTATGAATTCATATTCAACTACACAAACAGGTAATCTTGTGGCATTTGCTGGGTTAATTGTAACTCTAGCAAATTATATGGGGTACGCTTTTACTCAAGAAGAAATGCAAGCGCTTTTAGGAGCCATTGCAATTCTAATTGGTATTATCACTTCATGGGTTGGGCGATACAAGCAAGGAGATCTAAAAATTTCCGGCTTCAGAAAATAATCGGTTGATGATAGCCGGAAATGAAAACTATATCTAATTATCAAGATAGATACGCAGTTACTAAAGATGGTAAGATTTGGAGTTATTACCTACAAGGTTTCCTTAAAACATTTAGTTGCGGAGGTTACTTATATGTTACTTTATCTAAAGATAATGAAGCAAAAACTAGTACAGTTCATAGATTAGTAGCTAAAACATTTATACCAAATCCTAAAAATAAGCCTCAAATTAATCACAAAAATGGAATAAAAAGTGATAATAGAGTCCAAAATTTAGAATGGGTAACTAATCAAGAGAATCAAATACATGCGTTTAAAACTGGTATCTCTAGAGGTAGAAAAGGATTAGATAATAAACGCTCTAAACTAACAGAAGAAAAAGTAAGAAAGATTAAATATTTATATGACAATAAGATAAAGACAATTAAAGAAATATCTTCGTGTATGAAATTATCATACCCAACAATTCAACGCATAACTAGTAGACGAAGATATGAAACCATAGAATAATCTATGGTGGGAAATGTATTTTAAAATAAAATTTTTAGAATTTACTTCCCACTAACAGATTTACGACTGCACACAGACCACGACAACATAGATAGGAGGTGGGATTATGACTACACTAATACCATTACTATTAAGCCTAATATTGGGGTTAGAGGCTCAAATAGCTACCATAGAAACCGCTCAAGCGAGTTCCCCGTCGCCAGCTGTTCAACCAGTTATTTTAACTGTAGAAGAAAAGATAAGAGTTAAAGCGCTAGAGAATGGTTTTGATCCGGATTTACTAGCTAAGATAGCGTGGTGCGAGAGTCGCTATGAAAATGTTCCTAATCATAAATATGATGGTGAGAATGGAATGTATACTGCTTATGGCCCCTTCCAGATATTGAAATCAACGGCCCTAGACTACTCCACTGAAGACAGAAAAATTGTAGACAATAATATTGAAATAGCCATGTTAATATTTAAAGATAGAGGATCACAGCCGTGGAATGAATCAAAATTTTGTTGGTCTAAATAAAAATGAAAATATCAATACCTTACGTTACACCTAGTTGGAACAAAGTTTATAGTAGTCGGCACTGGCGCCAAAACCAAGAATTGGTTGATGAAACCAAGGAAGAATTGTATTACCATTTAAGGCGTAAATTCCCTAAACAAACTCAAAAAGTTGATATTAAAATAGACCAGTTCAAAAAAAAGCCTTATGATTCAGACAATGTTTGGGCCAAGGTGATCATTGATGCCTTAAAAGAGTTAGGAGTGTTTAAGGATGATACCCCAGAGTACATTGGGTGGGTATCTACTAGGTGTCAAAAAGCCAAAGATGATAGAACAGATATTGAATTTATAATTAGTAAATAAAAATATGCCAAAACCAACTAACAAAAGTAGAAACAATTTAATTGTGCGCTGGCACGATAAAGGAATGACGTTCCGGGCTATAGCTGACAAGCTAGAAATATGCCCTAGCGCTGTTCATGATGCCTATTGGAAGCATAAAGTTATGTTCGGTTAAAACTTGCAGTCTTGTTCGGTTATGATAATATATTTTTAGGTCGTATATTAACAATTTAAACCTGTGTACTAGCAGGGGCATAATACTTATTTTACCGCACAGGTTTTGTAAGATTATTGTGTCCCACCTAGTTAAAAATCTATGATAAATAGTTACCCAGCCCATCAAAAAGGCGATATGGTAGTTGATGAACAAGAAGTAATAGACCCAGATTTTATAACCATTCAGGTCACTTTTAATGACAATTATGGAAAAGCAGTTTCCAGAGATTTTGTACTTAGAGGTAGACGTATGCCAGAAAATTGGATGGAGATAGTAGAGCTTATGGTCCATAAGCAATTATTAGAAAATAGAAATATATAAGCATCACAAATATGACAGAAAAAATAGTTAAGTTTAATAGTACGAACGATTTGAAAGTAGTTTTAGCTAAAAACTACATGAATCAGATCAATAACTTTTTTGGCGATGAAAAACAAGCCTTGAAGTTTTTAAGCGGGGTGATGTCAGATGTGACTAGAATCCCTAAATTAATGGAGTGTGAACCAAGTACCATCATAAATAGCTATATGATGATGGCCCAGTTGGAATTAATGCCATCAGGAGTATCGGGGGAGGCCTATGTTTTGCCTTACTTTAATAAAGATAAGGGAGTGACTGAAGCTCAATTCCAATTGGGTTACCAGGGTTTAGTAACTTTATTTTATCGAGCCGGCATTAGATCAATTACCGCCGAAATTGTCTATGAAAATGACAATTTTAGTGTAGTTAATGGTGAAATTACTCACAAACCAGACTACTTTTCAGACAGAGGAAAAGCTAAAGGGGCTTATGTAATTGTTGAGCTACAAGCTGGAGGTAAGATCTCAAAAGTAATGAACAAGGAGCAAATTATGGATATTGGCAAAAGATTTTCTAAGTCTTTTGCTAGTAAATATTCACCTTGGAATGAAGACAAAGACCCGGATTTATGGATGTGGAAAAAAACTGTGTTGAAACAGGTAGCTAAATTAGTACCTAAAAATGAAACCATCTACAAGGCAATTGCTGAAGATAACAAAGATTCAATAATTGCTGATCGACTTGAAGATGCTACTGAAGAATCAAAATCCATGAAAATGGGCAATCTCTTAAACAATGGCCACAAAAACCAAGAAAATAAAGACGAAGTTCAAGCTCCCGAAGGTAACGAAAAGTAAGACTAAATTTGACGTTGGTAGTTTCCCTTTAAACCACTATTCCTATTCCGCTTTTGTAAAATTCTCTACCAATCCAATACTGTTTAAAATTAAGTATATAAACCATGATGTAATTGATTCCACTCATAGCCCAGCTATGGTATTGGGTAATGCCTTTCACAAGGCTATGGAAGTCTATTATGGAGGTACAGATGAAGCTGTAGTTGTGGATGAAGCCGGAGCTATTGAAATGGCTTTAAAGGCTGGTATGGGCTTCCTAGAGGCCTATCCCGATGGATTTATAACCTATAACACCACCATAGCGAACAAGCAAAAAATGTTTGATAAATTATCCTTTGCTTTTAATAGCTATGTGAAGGAGCGACCCTGGAGTAATGGCCAGGAAATAATTGGGGTGGAAGAGCTAATCGAAGAGAAGGTGGATATTATATGGCGCGGTAAGAAATTATCACTACCAATACCACTAAAATGCTACACCGATAAAATTATTAGAGAAGATGGCAAGCTTAAAATTGTTGACTACAAAACTTGCGCGTCTTTTTCTGATCCCGACAAAATTGATGCCAAGAAAATACTGCAAGCCGTTCAGTATTATTTTGCTACTTATGCCAAGTATGGAGAAGAACCATATTCAATGATTTTTGAAGAGGTTAAACATACTAAAAATGCCAAGGGGGGCAAACAAGTACAGATATACGAGATGGTATTTGCTGATAATGAGCAATTTTTTGATTTCTACCTACGTTTCTATGACGATGTGACTAGGGCTATTTCTGGTGAAATGGTTTATGTGCCAAATATTGATGCCTTTTTTGATAACGAAGTGGCTATAGTGGCTTACATTCACCGCCTGGATGTGAATGAAGAGCGGGCCAAGCAGATGAAGGCGGATAAGGTAGAAAATATAACTGAATTATTAAAAAAGAAGATTCAAAATGCTGGCAATATGCGCCGACTAATGAAAACAGTGGAGGAGCAATTTGTTTCAGGAAAAAATCTTAACTATGCAATTATGAACAATGAAGACAAAATCAAAACAAAATTAATGGAATTTGGCATGATGTTGGACTTTGATTCCAAAATATCAGGATCGTCAGTTGATCTATACCGATTTAACCCCTCTATTGGCCTCAAAATGAGCCGTATACGCTCGTTTACGGCTGATGTGGAGCAAGTACTAGGGGTAAGCGGAATACGCGTGCTAGCGCCCATTCCAGGCACTTCGTTTATTGGGTTTGAAGTTCCAAGGGAAGAAAGATCATTTCCCGAGTTACCAGCTAATGGTGATTTTAACCTAGCTATTGGTGAAGACATTATGGGCGAAGTGTACCGCTTTGATATTAGGACTGCCCCGCACATGCTAGTAGCTGGAGCCACTGGTTCCGGAAAATCTGTATTTTTAAGTTCAGTAATTAAGCAATTAAGCCAAATTGATAATTGTGAGATCCACCTATTTGATCCTAAACAAGTAGAGCTAGCTGTTCATGCCAGCGATGCCAATGTGGTCCAACATGAGACTGGTGTTATTAATATATACGCTGGGTTAAAGGCTTTGGTTTCAGAAATGAACCAGCGCTACGAAATATTAGCTGCACATTCGGTGCGTAATATCCAAGATTATGAAGGTGAAATGTCTTATAAATTTGTAATTGTTGATGAGTTTGGGGATCTAACTATGGCCAAGGAAGTAGTAAACATAGCCGAGGAGGGCGAAAAACCAGTGAAATCTAGGGTTTCTAAAGAAATAAGCGACCTAATACTAATATTGGCCCAAAAGGCTAGGGCGTGCGGTATACACATTATTCTCGCGACACAAAGGCCTTCAGTTGATATTATCACTGGTACAATTAAGGCAAATTTCCCTACGAAAGTAGCCTTCAGAATGGCCAAAGCTATTGATAGCCAAGTGTTACTTGATACTGATGGCGCGGAAAAGCTATTAGGTAAAGGAGATTTATTATTCAGTTCCAGTGAAGGCTTACACAGACTTCAAGGATTTAATCTATAGATTTATGATGGAAAAAATAGACTTCAAAAAACAAAATATTCCGTTTACTCAAGTGGCTAATGGTGTTTTGTATGACAAAAATCTCTCTCTAGGGGCTAAAGCTATATATGCTTATATTTATTCTAAGCCTGATGGTTGGGATTTTGCTTCTGCAAGGATGGCTAAAGAATTAAAAGTGAGTAAGCCGACAGTATTAAAACATCTTAAAGAGTTAGAATTTATAGGTTATTTAATAAAAAAGAAACTCCCTAGTGGAAGAATGCTTTATAAAATAATATTCCCACCAATAGAGCCAGAGTCAACAGAGTTGACTCTGGGTCAAGAGCCAGAGTCAAAAAAAGCCAGAGTCAAGAATCTTCACAGTGAAGAATCTTTACCCATAAGTAATAAAGAGATACAAGTAATAAGTAAGAATACAAGTAATACTACCGAAGCTAACGCTTCGGAGGCTGATCAATCTAATATTTTTATAGCTGAAGTGATTAAACACTTTGAAGTAGTTAATCCTTCTTGTAGACGAATGTATGGCAATACCACTCAAAGAAAAGCTTGTGATTTTTTGATCAAGGAGTACACCTTTGAGAAGGTGATTAAGGTAATCGAGATTTTACCGAAAACTAACAAAATGAATTTTATGCCGATAATTAAAACCCCGGTTCAGTTGGAGCAAAAATGGTCACAGTTAGAAGATTCCCTTATTCGTAAAAAGGAAGAAATTAATAGTAAAAAGGCGAAAGTAGCTTTCGTATTATAAAATTATGGAAAATTTAAAGGTAAAAATAGTCACTGGTTTTAGAAAAGATCAATACCATACAATTAGTGCTGAAGAAGCTCACAAAGCTTATTATTTATTTTTACATCCAGAACAGAGGGGTATATTCAAAAATGGCTTGGCAATCATCGGTAATGATATTAGGGGTATTGAGCCAGATTATAACGCTACTATGGGTTGGAATCCTGGACACCAATTAGATGGTGATGATTGGAATGAAATAAAAAGATCAGGAATAGATAGGGAATTTAGACAGGTGTTTATAACAGCACAACAGATAGCCAATATTGGCGATCCTAGATCTATGTCTTTATCATTATCAGAAGCAAGTAAAAATCTAAAATTAAATAATGGCCACGATTAGAAAACCACATTGGGTTATATACAGCGAGAAAAAACGAGCTATATGGGATAGGATTTTTTGGACCGCTAAAGAGGCGGAAACTGAACTTAATCGCCAGATGTCAAGACTTACTGAAGAACAAAAAGAATTAGCTGATTGGAAGATAGAATTAGGCTATTCTTTTGTTGATGAAAAACAGGAAAAGAATAATAAAAAAGATGTTGATTTTAATGGCTTTAATTAATAATTTTGTTCGGTTATCCCCAAGATAATTGTTGACCGGAGTCCAGTAACCATTTAATATATAAATATGTTTAAAAAATACCCATTTTACCTTGATCCAATTAAGCACAAAAAGAAAGTAGAGAAAGTAGCTAAAGCTAAAGGGATTTCAGGGAGTGAAATTATTAGAAATTTAATAGATAAAAATTTATGAGTGATGAACAAAATCTAGGTGTTTTAGTTGGTATATTAGTGCTGGTAATATTTGTAGTTAGTGTTGGTTTTGTAATATTAAAACCCTATTACGAAGCTAAAGCTTTTAATGATTGTACAGGTGGCAATGCTACCTATTTTACGGCCGTATTTACTCAATTAAGGGTTGATAATTGCAACTAATATGGAGAATCTATTTAAAATTTTTCTAGTCTTAACAGGTATTGCTATTGGATTAATATTTACTTACGCCATAAAAGAGGCTTATGATTTTAAAAAAGAAGGTCCATCAGGGTATGAAAGTGTTGAATTTCAAGTTAATTTAGACGCTGTTGAAATAGGAGAATGTCCAGCGTACTACATTGATGATGGGTATGTTCGAACTTTTTTTAGCTATGACAAAGAATTTTGCCAAAATATTGAAACTAGAAGGGAAAAGGTAGAAGAAGAAGCTAGACAATACCGCGCAGACTTCATTAATTGGTGTAGTTTTGTAGCCACCGGATTATCGTTTGAAGATTATCAGAAGTGTGAAGAATTTAAGTTAATAACTGAATAATCATGAACACTAAAGAGTATCAAATAATTTCTGGGGCAATTAATCACTGTTATGCCAGTCAGAGAGATACCGATAGTGGAAGCAAAAGAGTAAAACAGTTGGCCATTAAAAACACAGCTATAGCCATAAGTGAAGCTTTTAAAATGAATAATGATCATTTTAAGCAAGGGGCGTTTTTGTGGGCGTGCGGGGTTAAGGATGCTAACGACTAGATACTAGTACCCCAAAAGGGGTATGTGTACCTGCTCATTAGAAGCAGATTGATCTTTGCAAAATAAGTGGTGATGGGATGAAAGGGAAAAATATAAAACCAAGTCATATGTAACTTGTATATAACTGAAATGACAGTCTACTAGTGGTTTTCCCCTCCACCCCCTCATCACTTAACCCAAAAGGAGTTCCGTATGATCCTAGTGTTTGAAGGCATTGACGCTTCGGGTAAAGGCGAAATTGGTCGCCGTGTCGCCGAAAGACTGGAGGGTGTCATCTACAAAACCCCTCCCAAAGAGTACAAACCGCTTATGCCCAAGTACGACATCGAGCAAGAGTATCTTGTTCCAAGTCGTGAACGCTGGGCCAGACAGAGGTTTGCGTTCTTTGAAGCCAGCAATCGTCAAGCTGGGCGAGAAATCGCTTTATTGGCCCGTAATAAGGTTGTGATCGTGGATCGGTGGTATCACACTACCTATGCCTATCACAACGCCTCGTTCCCGGAGTTTCGGATGCCAGTACCAGAGAACATGTGGAAAGGGGTCAAGCCCGATCATGTTTTTTTGGTCACTTGCGAGGAAACAGAGTGGTGGACACGCATGGCGAAGAAAACCATGTATTCCAACATTGACCAACGGCTGATGAACGACAGGAACCTCCGCCTTGAAATCGAGAAAGAGTATCGAGCTATCGGTAATCACACCATCATCGACAATACCGGCTCGATCGAAAACAGTGTGGAGACAGTCTTTGAACACTGTTTGGCTCTTGTTTAAGGCAAGTGGGTAAGGGGAGCTAGTCGCTTCCCTTACCCTTAATTTACAATTTAAAAGTTAAAAAATTTTATTATGAAAACAATTCACATTCAAAAACTGTTCAATACAGTTAAGAGAAAAAATCACGCTATTATTGTGCCTATAGATATACACACTGGGTTATTTGCTTTAGGGTATAAAGATGTTTACCCGGGCGGTATTTACCGCTTTATTGGTGGTGGTATAGATGAAGGGGAAAGTCCGGAAGATGGAGCCAAGAGAGAGTTTAAAGAGGAGACTGGGGTTGATGCTGATTTAGAGTATGTGACCACTATTGATCTTAATGTAACTGATGATGATGGTGAAGAAGCTATTTTTACCACTTATGTTTATAAAACAGTAATTGATTTTTTAAATATAAAACCAGCAGATGATGTTGAGGGTATTGGGTGGATGGCAAAACAAGCATTAATTAACAACATTGCTGATATGGTTGCTATCCCCCACAACGCTTGGTACGAAGGCAAGCATGGTCAAATGAGCTGGGGTGACTGGGGCAAGGTTAATGGGTATATTCACTTACAAATTATTAAGGCTTTAATTTAACCATGTCAACACAAACTAACAAGGAGGAGATAAGAGAGAAACTGGCCGAAATAGAACATCAAAGATGGGCCGACTGGCAAAAATATATGCATACCCATGTATATGACAGCTCGGAGAGTATTAATCCACATTTAAAAGTAATCCCTACTGAATTATACAATCGGTGGGAACGTCAAATAATGACCCCCTACAGCGAACTTTCAGAAGCAGAAAAAGATAGTGACAGAAAACAAGTAGAACGTTATTGGCCTTTAATCCAGGAACTACTAGACTCTCAACAAGCCGACCTCAAAGCTAAGGTAATGGCGATGATAGAAGAACAAAAGCGACCTTACGATGAAGACGCTGAAAGTGACCATAGTGGGGCGTATAGATATTTTGAAAATAGAGAGATTTGTGACCAATTATTATCTAACCTAAAGGACTTAATATGAAAGATACATTTTTAATTTTAGGAGCATTATCAATAATCCCAGCTTGGATATTAGGGTATTTAACCCCTATTCTTGGAGTATCAAACTTTATATGGATGTTGGTTAAAGATGAAACATTGTTTAGTTGGTGGTGGGTATTATTATCTGGTGTAGGTTTTGTTGTATCAGTAATATTTTTGTTTATTGGGATTATTTTAAAAAACTAACCTAAAAGAACTGTAGAATATGGAAGAAGAAATAAAATCAGGAATTAATATAAGAGATTTAGGAAATGGTAGTTTTATTATAGAAGTCCAAGATCAATTTACGGAAAATAAATTAGCTGTCACTAGAGGGGAATTAGAAGCTATAATTTTATATGGTCGAGCAATGTTAAGAATTTAATTAAATGCTCCCCCTCTACCTCACTACATGGCTACTACTATGCTACCTCACATGGAAGATACACCCCACATTAAGTGCTATGACGTTTAATCTAG
>CAZUGR010000021.1:3940-12179 GCA_964620145.1 uncultured Candidatus Saccharibacteria bacterium | reverse complement strand
CTGATCGCCGAGGCCCTCGGCCCGATCCGCATCCTGGCCCTCGCCTTCAACAAGAAGATCGCCCTCGAGATGGCCGAGCGCCTCCCCACGGGCGTCGTATCCTCCACGATCAACGCCCTCGGCAACAAGGCCTGGCAGGAATTTCGCGGCCGCTACCACAAGATCAATGCGAAGAAGATGTTCGAGGTCCTCTCCTACTACGGCGAGCGGATTGACGAATCCGACCGCGAGGAGTTCTTCGACCGCTTCTCCGAAACGCTGAAGGCTGTTCGGCAAGCGAAGACCGCCGGTTTCGTCCCCTCCGGCGCGCACCCCATGATGGAGGGCATCATCGACGAGGCTGACTTCTTCGCTTCCCTCGACGAAGAACCCTCCGAGCTCCAGCGCGACATCATCATCAAGTGCCTGCGCACCTCCATCAAGATGGCCTTCGACGGCGAGCTCGACTTCGACGACCAAATCTACATGAGCACCCTCGTGAAGTCCGTGTCCTTCCCGACCTTCGACGCCGTGCTCGTGGACGAGGCCCAGGACCTGTCCGAGCTCAATCACAAGATGCTCCGCAAGATCGTCAAGAAGGCCCGCCTCATCGCGGTCGGCGACCCGTGCCAGGCCATCTACGGGTTTCGCGGCGCCTCCGAAAACTCGATGGACGAGATGCGCGGCAGCTTCAACCTCTCCACGATGTATCTCACCATCTGCTTCCGCTGCGCACCGGAAGTGGTCGAGGCCGCCCGGTGGCGCGCCCCGGACATGCAGCCCTGGCCCGGCACCCCGGCGGGCAAGGTCATCGAACACGCCTCCTGGTCCCACGAGGAAATCTTTGACGGGGATGCAGTCATCTGCCGGAACAACGCACCGCTGTTCTACCTCGCCCTCGCCCTCCTTCGCGCGCGCCGTTCGCCGGAGCTCTTGTCGGGCGACATCATCCCCGGCCTCGTGAAGGTGATGAAGAAACTCGGCAAGACGAAGATGCCGCAAGCCGAGGCCCTGGCCGCCCTCACCGAATGGACCGAGTCCGAGAAGGCTCGTTCCCGCTCGCCCGATTCGGTCGAGGACAAGGCCGCTTGCATCCGGCTCTTCATCGAGGAGACCGGGACCCTCGGTGAGGCGATCGAAGCGATCGAAGCCCTGGCCGCCGCCAAGGGCCGGATCAAACTGATGACCGGGCACAAGTCCAAGGGCCTCGAGTTCGACCGCGTGTGGTTCCTCGACCAGCACCTGTGCCGCCCGAAGGGCCAGGACCTGAACGTGAAATACGTCATTCAGACCCGCGCCAAGCAGGAGCTGCACTACATCGACACCGACAAGATGGCCTGAGATAAGGTTCCGGGAATCGTTCCCGGAGCCATATTCCAGACTTGACCCCGCCGCCGTGCCCGTGTATGGTGGCATCACCGACCCGCAACCAAACCCCGAAAGGACAAAACCGTGTCGCAGAAAACCGTCAAGATCGCTGGTGCCCTCTTCACCCTGACCGCGCCGTATGCCGAGGGCCACCCGCTGACCGCCGCCGAGGCGAAGGCCCTGAACCAGGTCCGCGCCGAGAACATCGGCAACAACGTCCGCAAGAAGATCGAGGAGATGAAGGGCGAGGGCGACTGGACCGACGCCACGCTGCAGACCGCGGCCGAGCACGTCGCCTCCATCGACGCCAGCTACGTCTTCAACCTCACGAACATCGGCGGCGGCAAGAAGTCCGCGGACCCGGTCGAGGCCGAGGCCACGAAGATCGCCAAGGAGCGCGTCGCCACCGCGCTGAAGAACGCCGGCAAGACCCTGAAGGACGTGGACAAGGACAAGCTGGCGGCCAAGGTCGCCGAGGTCGCGGCCCGCGAAGACGTGATGAAGCTGGCCCGCAAGCGCGTCGAAGAGCGCTCGAAGGCCGCGGGCGACATCAACCTGGACGACATCTGATCGCGGGGGGCCGGCTCCCCTCCCCGTTCAGATTGCCCGCGCCCGGCACCTCCTCCCGCCGGGCGCGGGTTCAGCGTTAGCGCCAAGCGAACAGCCGCTTCGCCCTACCGCTGAAACCGCATCATCAGGAGTTCCACATCATGTCCACCTTCCCCGATGTCCAGGTTGTCGGAATGCACTTCCGCGGCCCCGACGCGAAAGAAGCTGTCGCCGCCCTCGAGCCCGGCACCATGCTCCGCCTCGAGCGCGAGCCCGACAACCAGTATGATCCCAACGCGATCAAGGTCTTCTTCGAGTCCCTCTGGATCGGCTACATCGAGCGCGGCCAGGCCGCATGGATCGCCCCGCTGATGGACGAGGGCGCGGTGCCGACCTGCACCGTGACCGAGGTCCGGCCCGTCGAGTCCGGCCGCAAGACCAACCTCCATCCCATCGTGTCGATCGTTGCCTGACTTCATCGACATCGAGGACGCGCTTTACCGCGCGCTCTCCGAGCCGATCGGGCTGATCCTCTTCACCGAGGACCCAGCCCGGTTGCGCTCCGCTTTCCACACTGCGAAGGTCCGCGACCCTCAACTCAACGAGCTTCGTATCTACAACTACCCCAACGACCCCAATCGGTTTTTCGTTTGCAAGAGGGAGATAGCGGATGCCGCCCGAGAAGCTCGTAAAGCAGACCCTCAATCTCCGCGAGGGGGATTGGGACTACCTGACGGAGGTGTTTCGTCCGAAGGGGACGACGACATCTGAAGTCGTTCGCCAACTGGTCTCGAACCTCGTGGACAAACTCCGCGCGGCCGAGACCCCCGACACCGCCAAACCGGAGCCCATCGAATGAACACTACCTCCATCGCCGTCCTCTTCGCGCGTGACCCGCTTCAGCACACCGACGCTGACATCGACGCGATCATCGAGCACTTCCGCGCCAACCGCCGCACCTTCCAGGAGACCGGCAAGGCCCCGCGCGGCGGCAAGCAGACCGCCGCCCAGGCCGAAGCGGCTCGTGCCATCGGCGACATCGACATCGGAGACCTGTGATGAGCGCCCGCAGCCAACTCCAGTGGCGGCGCGGCGGAACCCTCGGACGGCTGCAATGCGCTCGCATGATCGTCGCTGGAGCGGCAGCCGACCTCGCTTCCGACATTCCCGCACCGACCCGCCGCCGCCTCGAACAGATCGGCCTTGATCTTGAGTCCCTGATCGCCGAAATTCGGCCGACCCTAATCGCTCCCGTGAAGGAAACCCCATGAACCCCTCGTTCGACAATGGCATCCAGGTGTCGTGGGACGCAACGTCCCTTGAGCTCTTCCAGACCTGCGCTCGGAAGTATTACTACCGGATGATCCTCTCGATCGCGCCGAAGAACCTGTCCGTGCACCTCCTCTTCGGCGGCCTCTACGCATCGGCCCTCGAGCACTACCACCTGGCCCGCGCGGGCAACATGTCGCATGAGACCGCGCTCCGGCTCGTCGTCCGTGAGGCCCTCGTCAATTCGTGGTCCCATGAGATCGCCGAGGATGGTCAACGTGTCGCGGGCACCGGCCAGCCCGTTCCCTTCGACTCGGCCGCGAAGACCCGCTCGACCCTGATCCGTTCGATCATCTGGTATCTCGAGCAGCTCGAAGAAGAGTCCGCCGACGGCCCCGTGCAGACCTACATCCTCGCATCCGGCAAGCCCGCCGTCGAGCTCTCGTTCGGCCTTGAGATGTCCGACGACATCATGTGGCATGGGCACCTCGATCGCGTGGTCCACTACGGCGAAGGCCTGTATTGGGTGGACAACAAGACCTCGGGTTCGCCGCTGACGCCCTACTTCTTCCGCAACTTCGAGACCTCGAACCAGTTCATGGGCTACACCTGGGCTGGCCGCACCGTGCTTCGCAGTCCGATCCGCGGCGGTCTGATCGAGGCGGCATACATCACCGCCGGTTTCACACAGTTCGAGCGGCAACCGATCGTCTTTTCCGCTGACCGGATTTCCGAGTGGTTCGAGAACACGATCCACACCATCAAGAGCGCGCAAGCGGCGACCGCGCTTCGCAGCTTCCCGATGAACCTCACGGCCTGCAGCAACTACGGCGGTTGTCCATACCGCTCGCTGTGCACCGTGAGCCCGCGCGTCCGGGAACACGTCCTTCAGTCCGACTTCAAGGCGGTCGCGCCTTGGAGCCCCGCAACCCCCCGCTAGGAGTCAACGATGAACAGTTCCGCTATCCCCCAGCAGTCTCGCCTTGAAACCGAGGTCGATCGGCTCAACGTCCTTGTCAGCCGCCTGCACATGACCGTCAGCCGCGCACAGTCGACCATCGAGTCCATCGCCGGGCCGATGCCGATGGACCCGGCGACCCCGCAGACTGCTCCGGCCGGGCATCTGATCGCCCGCCTCAATTCCAACATCAGCGAGGGGCTGCGTGTCTGCGATCTTCTGTCGTCCCTCCTCGACCATCTGGATGCCCCGTGATGCCGTCCGCAGCCGACTACGTTTCCTCAAAGTTCGTGAAGCTGGTGCTGATCGGCAACTCCGGCGCGGGCAAGACCGGCGCCCTGCTGTCCCTCGCGCAGGCCGGCTATCGCCTCCGCATCCTTGACCTCGACAACGGACTCGCCGCCCTCATCAACCACGCGAAGGCGG
The DNA here is from genome assembly GCA_964620145.1 of uncultured Candidatus Saccharibacteria bacterium. GTDB lineage: Bacteria > Patescibacteriota > Minisyncoccia > Phycocordibacterales > UBA1006 > CALMMZ01. The sequence continues at coordinate 7,630 of CAZUGR010000021.1, read as the reverse complement.
CGGACCCGAAACTTCTGTCCCAGATCGACTACATGTCATTCCGGGATCAGGTCAAGATGACCCCGGCCGGTCCGAAGGTCATGAACGCGCGAGCTCTCACCAAGTCCCTCGCCGCCCTCGACAAGTGGGAGGATGGTTCCGATCCTTCGACCTGGGGCGAAGACACCGTTCTCGTCATCGACTCCCTGACGATGCTGTCCAAGTATGCCCTCCAGTGGTCCGAGTTCTCGAACCCCGCGTTCAAGGACCGCCGCCTGTGGTATGGTCCCGCGCAGACCGTCATCGAGGACACCATTGCGAACCTCACTTCCGACAGCTTCGCAACGAACGTGATCGTGATCTCGCATATCGACATGCGGGAGCAGAAGGACGGCACTATCAAGGGCTTCGCCATGACCGTCGGCGAGGCCCTCGGGCCGAAAATCCCGATCTACTTCAACAATCTTGTTCTGTCCGAGCCGACCGGCACGGGCGCGAACGTCAAGCGCACCCTCAAGACCTTGCCCACTTCGGTCCTGGACTTGAAGAATGCAGCGCCGATGAAGGTCGCCGCGACCTACCCGATCGAGACCGGGCTCGCGGAAATCTTCAAGGCACTCAAGTCTTAACCCCGCCAGCAAAGGAGCATCCTCATGGCACGTTTCTCCTCCGCCCTCGACCGCGCTGCCGAGACCATCAAGCGCCCGCCGCCCGCCCCGATGGGCTGGTATCGCGCCCGCGTGACGAAGGTTCCCGACGCCCCCCGCGAAATCGAGGGCAAGCCCTTCGAAATCCTGTCGGTCCCGCTGGCCCTCGTCGAGGCCCACGAAGTCGATGACGCCGACCTGGCCGCCTTCGGCAAGGTCGAGGGCACCCCGACCCGCATCGACTTCGTCTTCAACACCGACCCGAACGAGGAGCAGAAGTTCGAGTCCACGCTGAACCGGCTGAAGAACTTCTGCACCCAGCTGGGCATCGACACGACCGAGGGCACCCCGAAGATGTGGCTGGCGCAGATGCCGAACGCCCAGCTCCTGGTCGAGATCAAGCACCGGATGGACCCGAACGACGAGACCCAGGTCTACGCCGAAGTCGGCCGCACCACCGCGCTCTGATCCCGGCACTGAGAGGGGGGCTTCGGTCCCCCTCTTTCTCATTTCAGGAGTCCCCTATGCACCGCGCAGACATTCTCAAAACCGCCCGCAACCTCACGACCGGCGACCGCAACGCCTCTTACGGCCACCCCTATGAGAACCTCGACCTCATGGCCGAAATGTTCAGCGCCTTCTTGTCCGCGAAATACGCGGACATCTGCCTGACCGCCGAGGACATGGCGCACCTGATGACCATCGCCAAGATGGCACGCACCATCGCCCCCGGCTTTCACCTCGACAACTACATCGACGGCGCCTGCTATCAGGCCATCGCCGGCGAGTGCCGGGCCATCCAAACCTCCGATGACCTCGGCTACCCTCAGGAGAAGCAAGAATGATTTCCGGCGAGTTCACCGCCTACCCCGTTGCGGACATCATCGTCAACCGCGAAGTTCGCCAGCGCCGCGACCTCGAGCAGGTTGATGAACTCGCCGCCTCCATCAAGGAAGTTGGTCTCCTGCATCCGATCGTCATCACCCGTGAGGGTGTTCTGATCGCGGGCGAGCGCCGACTTGAGGCGCACAAGTTGCTCGGCTGGTCCGACATTCTCGTTCAATTCGCTGACACCCTCGATCCGCTTGAGCTGCACTTGATCGAGCTCGAAGAGAACGTCAAGCGGGTCAACCTGTCGTGGCAGGACAACGCCCGCGCGGTCGAGGAGTATCATCGGCTGCTCGCCGCGCGCAATCCCGAGCATACCATCGCCGACACCGCCAAGGCCCTCGGCATCGACCGCACCACGGTTGGCAAGAAACTCCTTGTCGTTGAGGAAATGAAGAAAGCGCCGGAGATTGAGAAACTCGACAACTTCTCCACCGCCGTGAACCTCGCCGCCCGGAAACGTGAGCGCAGCGGGGCAACGTCGGCGGCCGAGGCCATTTCGCTCGTGCTTGGCGCGCCCGCCCCGACCATTCGCAAAGCGAGCATCCTGCACACCGACTTCACCACCTGGGCGGACACGGTCCTCGAGGTCCCCTTCAACCTTCTTCACGTTGACTTCCCCTACGGCGTGAAAACCGGCGATCGCAAGAAGGGGCAGTCCGCCGCGAAATACCTCGGCACTTACGACGACGGCGAGGACATCTACTGGCACCTTCTTTCGACGCTGCTGGAGAAGCAGGATAATTTCTGCGCGCCCTCGGCGCACATGATGTTCTGGTTCTCGATGAAGTTCTACGCCCCTACGGTGGCGATGCTCCGCGACGGAGGCTGGTCCGTGAACCCCACGCCCCTTATCTGGGGCAAGTCGGACAACACCGGCATCATCCCTGACCCGAACCGCGGCCCGCGTCAGGTTTATGAGACCGCACTTCTGTGCAGCCGGGGCGACCGGAAGATCGTGAAGCCGGTTGCGAACCTCGCATGGCATCCGACGACGAAGCAATTCCACACCTCCGAAAAATCATATCTCATGCTTGAGCACTTCTTCCGTATGCTTGTCGATGAGCACTCGCGGGTGCTCGACCCGACCTGCGGCTCCGGCATGGCGATCAAAGCGGCTGAGGCGGCGGGGGCGGCTTTTGCCTTGGGCCTGGAACGAGACCTTGACTTTCACGCGGCGGCGTGTAACAATCTGGGTTTCGGAGGAGCCAATGCCTAAAATCCTGATCGTCGGTGATACGCTCAGCGAGCGTGATACCGAAACCGGCGTTCCGTTCAGCGACGGAGCGGGAAGCATCCTTCACGGAATTCTGCGGCAAGCGGGTGTTCCCAAAGAGGACGTGACCTTCACGACCGTGATCCCCGAGCGCATTCGGATAGACGACATCCTCACGGATGTGCCCGCGGAGGCGGTTCCTGGCTGGCCGACTTACGCACCGCGCCTCTCGCTTCATTCCCGCTATGCCCTCGCCCTCGCGGACTTTACCGCCCTGCGCACCGGACTCGCCCCCGACGTGATCGTTGCGTTGGGCGACCTGGCCCTTTGGGCACTCACCCATCAGCGCGGCTTTGCCAAGTATCGCGGCACCGTGCTGCCGACCTTCGACGGGCTGCACAAGGTGATCCCCACCTGGCACCCGACGACGATCATCAAGCAGTGGGACCTCCGGGTCATCGCCCTGCTGGATATTCAGAAGGCGCTTCGGCAGTCCGCCTTTCCGGAAATCCGGCGACCGCAGCGGAACGTGCGCTTGGCACCGACCCTCGCGGACATCGAGTCCTTCTATCACGAGCACATTGTCCCCGCGCCGGTCCTGGGCGTGGACATCGAGACCAAGGCCAACCAGATCACCGAGATCGGCTTCGCGGCTTCACCGTCCGAGGCGCTCGTGATCCCCTTCTGGTCGCGCGGAACCCGCGATGGAAACTACTGGCCGACCAAGGCCGAAGAGCTCGCGGCGTGGAAGTGGGTCCGTCGCATCCTCGCCGAGAAGCGTTATGTCGGACAGAATTTCCAATACGACATGACCTATCTCTACAAGCGGATGGGCATTCCCTCGCCCGGTTTCGCCGGCGACACGATGCTCTTGCATCACGCGATGCAACCGGAGCTGAAGAAGTCCCTCGGATTCCTCGGTTCCATTTACACCGATGAGCCCTCGTGGAAGTTCATGCG
>CAZUGR010000021.1:0-3840 GCA_964620145.1 uncultured Candidatus Saccharibacteria bacterium | reverse complement strand
ACAACGCAGAGCGCCTTCGCCAGCATTTCGGCTGCACCGGCGTCATCGACCCATGGAGGAACGAGTTCCTCTACGGCTATTTGCACCTCACAAACGCCGCGCCGCAGCATCACTTCCTCGTCCGCGACGTGGAATACATCAGCTTCGCAGACGCGATGAAGGAGATCGAGAATGCTGATCGGAACCTTCCGAACCATTCCCCTGACCAACACTGAGGGGGAAGTCGGCTACATGGAATTCGAACTCGAAATTCCGTGGGACACCATCCGCAAAGAGCCCTCGAAAAAGGACTTCATCCTGCGGCAAATCGCGCTGACCCTCCAGGGCCTGTGCATTCGCCACGAGACCCCGAAGGAAGTCTGGGACTTCAGCCCGTCGGAGAAAATCCGCAAACTCACCCTCTTGCCCGAAAGTATTCCCTTCAGATGATCTACCTCGCATCCCCCTACTCGGCCCCGACCGAAGCCCTCGAGAAGCTCCGCTTCCAACAGACCCGCGACTTCGTGGCGAAGCAGATCAAGCTCGGCTACGTCATCTTCAGCCCGATCGTCTATTGCCACCAGTTCAAGATCGACTTCGGCTTCGCAGGTGACGCGGACTATTGGGCCGAATTCAACCTCGCAATCCTTCACCGCGCCAAACAACTGTGGGTTCTGCAACTCACCGGCTGGGAGCAATCGCGCGGCGTTCAGACCGAGCTGGCCTGGGCGAAGGCCCTCGACATTCCGGTCATTCATCGGAGGCCGGAATGACACGCATCTTCGACACCAGCCAACTGACGCCGCAAAGCCGGCTCAACCCCGATGAAACCTCGTGGGTATACAACGGCCTCGACTGCTGCGTCACCCTCGAAGTCTACGAGGCGCTGATGACGGAACTCGAGACCGAGCCGCAAAATGTGAAGGACATCTACCAGTTCGCCCTCGACAAATCGGCGCCGTTCCTCGAGATGTCCTTGCGCGGCATCCGCGTTGACCGCGCGGCGCTCGAGTCCACCGTCAAGGAACTCAGCGCGAAACTCGCGGGCCTCGAGTCTCGGTTCGGGCGGTTAACCCGCGAGATTTTCGGTCACGTCATCAACGCCGGTTCGCACGTCCAGGTCAAGTGGCTCTTTTACGATTACCTCGGGATCAACCCGATCAAGAAGCGGAACTCGAAAGGCATCTACGCTCCCTCGTCGGACGAAGAGGCCATGAACAAACTGATGTTCAACTTCTGGGCCGAGCCCTTCGCACGCTACGTCCTCGCCATCCGCGAACTCCGCAAGAAGATCAGCTTCCTGAAGACCGAGCTCGATGACGACTTCCGCTTCCGCACCACCCTCAACATCGCGGGCACCAACACCGGCCGGGCCTCGTCGTCGGACTCCGCGTTCGGCACGGGATCGAACCTCCAGAACGTGGACACGACCCTCCGCTACCCGTTCGTCGCTGATCCCGGCATGGTGCTGGTGAACGTGGACCTCGAACAGGCCGACGCGCGGAACGTGGGCGCACTGATCTGGAATATGTTCTACGGCCATCCTCGCGCGGGCGACTACCTCGACGCCTGCGAGTCCGGCGACACGCATACGACTGTTGCGAATATGTCGTGGCCGGACCTGGCATGGCCCGAAGACCGCGCGGAGTGGAAAGAGTTCTGCGACAGCCGTGACGTGTATCCCGGTGTCTCGTATCGGCAGGCGGCGAAGAAGGTCGGCCACGCTACCAACTTCTTCGGCAAGCCCAAGCAGATCGCAATCCAAACTCACATCCCGCAGCCGGTTGTTGAAGCGTTCCAGCCCCTTTACTTCGGTGCCTTCCCGCTCATCAAAGCCTGGCAAGATGAAACGATCCGGCAGGTCCGCGAGGTCGGTTTCATCACCACGCCCTACGGCCGCCGTCGTCACTTCTTCGGGCGCGGCGATGATCCGGCAACCTGGCGCAAGGCAATCGCGTATTGCCCGCAGTCGATGACCGGACACCAGATCGACAGCGGCATCCTGAACCTCTGGCGGCACATGCCCGAAGCGCAGCTTCTGATCCAGGTCCACGACTCGATCCTGTTTCAAGTCCCTTATGATCGTCACGAAGAGCTCGTCCCGCGCGCACTGGAGTTGCTTCGGTTCCCCTTCGAGCTCAAGGGCGGCCGCATGTTTGAAGTTCCTCTTGAAGCCAAGACCGGCTACAATTGGGGCAACCGCATCGAAGACAAGAAGACCGGGAAGGTGGAAAACGAATGGGGGCTGGCAAAATGGAAGGGCAAGGAGAAGCGAGTTCCCCCGATCCGCACACGTTCAATCAAGGCGATGATTGGGTAACGGACTTCACCGAGATGACTTCGGGGATTTCCTCCCCGGAGATTTTCCGGCGCTGGGCGGCGATCTCCACCATCGCCATGGCGCTCCAGCGGAACGTGTGGGTTGTGACCGATGGCTCGATGCTCTACCCGCATCTCTACGTCGTCCTCGTCGCACCGCCCGGCATCGGCAAAACTAAGATCATCGTGAAGGGGCGGCGACTGTTGGAGCCACTTGCCCCCGAGGTGCATCTCGCGCACTCGTCCCTGACCGCAGCCTCGCTGATCGACAACCTCGCCGAAGCGACTCGCCGCGTCACTCGCCTCGACGCAGTCCCGGCGGTCACGTCATACAACTCTCTTGCGATCATGTCCACGGAGCTCGGCGTCCTTCTCCCGGCCTACGACACCACGTTCATGAACACTCTACAGGACCTCTACGACGGCTTCCCATACTCGCAGAAGCGCCGCACCCGAGACATCACGATTGAGATCAAAGCACCACAGCTGAATATCCTCGCCGGTTGCACCCCGGCATATTTGCAGAACACGCTCCCCGAGGGTGCTTGGGCGGAAGGCTTCACCGCCCGCTGCTTGTTCATCTTCTCCGGCGATCAGGTCATCGCGTCGCTGTTCCAAGAGGCCAAGGACAATACTGAACAGGAGAAGGACCTGGCCGAGCGGCTCAAGACGATCAACGAACTGTATGGCAAGATCACCTTCACCCCCGAGGCCGCTCGCTTCATTGACGCCTGGCATCTTGGAGGCCGGCACCCGGTCCCGGATCACCCCCGGCTGTTCTACTACAATACCCGGCGCACAGTCAATGTCATCAAGCTTTCGATGATCGCCTGCGTTTCCGAGGGCGCGCAGATGGTCATCCAGAAGCATCACATTCAGCGCGCGCTTGACTGGCTCATCGAGGCGGAGCACTTCATTCCAGAGATTTTCAAGTCGATGGACAACACGAGCCACTCGCAAATCCTTCGTGAGACCTGGCACTATGTCTTCGACACCTGGCGCAAAGAAAACCAGCGCCCGGTCTCCGCCGCCCGCGTCATCAACTACGTCTCGAAGCGCGTGCCTGCGCAATTCGTGGAGCGTGTGTTGCAGGTCCTGGAGAACAACGGAATGCTCCGCCGGGTGATCGAACCCGGAGGGGTCTGTTATATCCCGTCGAAGAAAGACTGAGATACATATGCGGGATCGGTTCCCGGAGCCATATCACAGCCTTGCGTTCACATGCATTCTATGTTATGTTACTGAAAACCGGAGGACTCAAATGACCGCGCCATTCCACGCCATCACCACGCTCAAAGAAATCCGCGCCGCTGGGCCGTGCCAATACGGATGGAAAAAACTCCTGCACCACCTTGGCAAGACGCAAGCGGACGACGAACCGCTGCCGTTGCTGACCATTCTGGAAAGCAACGGTCTGGACGATGCGCTTTGGTGCCTGCGCGTCAAGGCGCTTGACCGGCTGTCGCGGCATTTCCAGGCATGGTGCGCTGAACAAGTGTTGCACCTGTTTGAGGCCGAAAGGCCGAATGACACGCGCATCCG
>CAZUGR010000020.1:0-12273 GCA_964620145.1 uncultured Candidatus Saccharibacteria bacterium | reverse complement strand
ATATGCTACAATCGTTCTATTATTGTTTAATTTATTTAATGTTATGGCTCGTACTTGCTCAATCACCGGAAAAAGTTCACTAGTTGGAGGAGGTTACTCTAACCGTGTTCGTGCTACAAAATTTAACCCAACAGGAACTCGTCGTCGTTATGCAAACTTGCAAACCAAGACATATACTATTCCAGAACTTGATAATCAAAAAGTAAAACTTACTGTATCAACAAAAGGAATGCGAACAATTGCAAAAAAGGGTGTATTCAAAGCTCTCAAAGATGCAAATATCATCGTATAAAAAATAAAAGCCTTCATCGGGCTTTTATTTTTTATTTATTTTGGTTATAATAATATTCTATGTCACTTTCTCTTATCTCTGTAATTATTTTGATTGTTTCGGTTATTCTTCATGAAGTTGCTCACGGGTACATGGCAGAACGATTAGGTGATCCAACAGCTCGATTGTTGGGGCGATTAACTTTGAATCCAATACCACATATTGATATGGTTGGTTCAATTTTACTCCCTGTATTATTTGTTATTTCAGGGTCTCCGGTTATTTTTGGTTGGGCAAAGCCAGTACCATATAATCCGCAAAATATTCGAGGAAGCAAGTTCAAGGAACGATATGGAGGTGCGCTTGTTGCAGCTGCAGGTCCAATGGTAAATATTTTACTTGCGATTATTTTTGGTTTTGCGATTCGATTTTTACCGTTACCTCCAGAAATGATTCAATTTTTCTTGGTAACAGTCATTATTAATTGTTCACTTGCTATTTTTAACTTAATACCTATTCCGCCATTGGATGGTCATCATATTCTCTCTGCGTTACTACCTATTTCTGCGCGTAGGGTTTATGAACGGTTGTATCAATATGGTTTTGTGCTTGTTTTCATTGTTGCTTTTGTATTATGGAGATTTGTAAGTCCGATGGTTATGTTGTTGGTAAGAGGAATTACAGGGCTTTAGAAAACCACTTTCATTACTGAAAGTGGTTTTCTTGACAAATATTACAATCTGTGTAAAATAGTCAATCTTGTTCATTTAAAAATTAAATAAAAATTATGGAAACTGTAGAATTAGAAAAAACAGAAACCCTTTTTCAAGAAGGAAAAGTTGTATCTATTACAACAGGTGATCGAAATCACCAAAAAGAATTACAAATAAAAATTGTAACTAATGAATTTGAATCATTACCTGGAAAATTTACTCTCGTTGCAGAGAGTGTCACAAAAAGTATTATGATACGAAAGGTGAAAAGTTTGCTAGATTTGTCTCTTTTTTCAAGAAAAAAAGAATGTTCGTTTTTTGATCAAGATACTATATTATCTTGGTTATATTATGAGCAGGAGAAAAATTATAGAAATTCTTTCTTTGCTTTGTTAGAAAAAAGTGAAGGGTTTCTTATTTTTTTCTCAAAAGACAAAAATGGTAACACGGTGGTATATCGTATTTTTGTAAATAAAATACAACAGGTTTTTGTTTGTAAACATAGACCTGAAAATATGCCATTTATTTTTGAAAATTCTTCGGTAGCTTTTGCTGCTGCTACAGAATTTTCTCAAAGCAAAAATTAATTCATATATTCCTCGTTCAAAATGAACGGGGAATTTTTTTATTGGCTATTTTTGTTCATATGTTATAATGAAATTATATGGCACTTACTGATGAACAAATCAAATATTTAGAACTTACTGCAAATCATATTCGCATGTCTATTATTGATATGCTTGAGGATGCAAAATCAGGACACACAGCTGGACCGCTTGGTATGGCGGATGTTTTTACTGCGATGTATTTTCATGTGCTTAATCATGATGCAAAAAATCCAGAATGGGAGGATCGTGATCGATTATTGTTATCCAATGGACACATTGTTCCAGTACAATATGCAACGATGGCACATGCAGGATATTTCCCAATTGAGGAACTTACAACACTCCGCAAATTCAAATCACGATTACAAGGTCATCCAGAACGACACGCATTACCTGGAATTGAAAATACTTCAGGACCACTTGGCTCTGGGTTATCGCAAGCGTCTGGAATGGCGTATGCGTTCCGTATGGATAACAAGAAAAATCGAGTATATTGTCTGATGTCAGACGGGGAATTACAAGAAGGAAATACCTGGGAAGCAATTATGTTTGCAGGAGGAAAAAAATTGAGTAACATCACTGCGATTATTGATCGGAATAATATTCAAATTGATGGAATGACAGAAAATGTAATGCCACTTGAACCACTTGCCGACAAATGGAAATCTTTTAATTGGCATGTTATCGAGATTAATGGGCATAATTTCCAAGAAATTATTGATGCATGTGAAATGGCAAAAACGATTGTAGAAAAACCAACAGTAATCATCGCACGAACTATTCCAGGAAAAGGAATTGCGGAAATCGAATTTGATTACAAATGGCATGGAATGCCACCAAACACAGAACAAGAGAAAAAATGGCTTGCAGAATTGCGTACATTACAAGGTAAAATTGAAGGAGGACATACTTCTTAAATTATATGAATTTCAATAAATTTAATCCATTTAAAAAACGAGAACAAGTTAAAAAACCAGAAACTATTCAAAACGAATCAGTACAAGAAGAATTTGTTGCTCCAATTTCTGAAGCAGCATTTATGCATGAATTGATGATGTTTAGTCCAGGAAAAAATCAAATACTTACAGAGTACGGGGAAGAATTATTTGTTCAGGCGATCAAGGACCGTATTGCAAGTGGGGAAACTACCCAAGAACAAGTTCTGAGAGATTTGAAAAAACTCCCATCGGGGGATTTTTATGAAAAATATAAAAATATTTAATCATGAAAAACAAACTCTTTGAAACAATTGGCTGGATTGGAATGGTGATGATTTTGACTGCATACGCATTGGCGAACTTTCATATTCTTTCCGTTGATAGTATTACTTATCAACTTCTCAATATTATTGGTTCACTTGGAATTATTCTCGTTTCTTATTTACGGAGAAATTATCAACCAATGGTATTGAATATTGTTTGGATAATTATTGGTGTTATTTCTCTTGTAAAGATATTTTTATTTTCTTAAATAGATTGTTATGACGAAACCACTTACTAAAATTTTCATATTGTTGTTATTAAGTGGTTTTTTTTATTACCTTTTTTCAGTGATTGTTTTGCCTGTAAAATCATACACTATTGATCCTCGATTGGAAACGGTACAATTCTTTGTTCCAACAAAAACTGATGTTAATGGGTTGAGTATTCGAGAGGTAAAAAAACAACTACAAAATAATGGTAAGCAAGTAACATTAGTTATGAATGGAGGAATGTATAATCCATTATTTCAACCCGTTGGACTCACTATTATTAATGGAAAGATAATACAATCTATTGTTACAAAAACATCTGGTTTCGGAAATTTTTTCTTGCAACCGAACGGAATATTTTTGATCACAAATACTGGTGATGCAAAAATAGTAACAACTCAAGATTTTGCTCAAGAAAATATTGATGAAATTAATTACGCAACACAGTCAGGTCCTCTACTTGTAACAGACAACAAGATTAATGAATTGTTTACTATTGGTTCAGAAAATCGCGAGATTAGAAATGGTGTTTGTGTTTTGGAGAATGGGCAAATGGTTTTTGCTATTTCTCGTCACCCAATTAATTTTTATGATTTTGCAAGTTTCTTTAAAGATAAAGGTTGTATAAATGCATTGTATTTGGACGGATCAATTTCCAAAGCATATATTCCTTCACAATTTTTTAACACTGATGGGAATGTGGGTATGGTGATTACGAGTGTAAAGAAATAATTTTTTTAATTTCTTGTTTTTTGTGATAATATAGTTATATATTTATATGATCAATCAAAATTTAAAACTCAATCCAGATCTATTTGATCAATCAAAACTCGAGAACAAGCCGACTCGTGATGGTTTTGGTCGTGGGCTAGTAGAAGCAGGAAAACAAAATAATAATGTAGTTGCACTGACTGCTGATCTCGCAGAATCGACTCGGGTTGAATGGTTTCAAAAAGAATTCCCAGATCGATTTATCGAGGTAGGAGTAGCAGAACAAAACTTGGTAACGGTTGCGTCAGGAATGGCGAATGTTGGAAAGATTCCATTTATTACGAGTTACGCAACATTTTCACCAGGGCGGAACTGGGAGCAAATTCGAACAACAGTCTGTATTAATGATGTTCCAGTAAAAATTGTTGGAAATCATGCCGGACTTACGGTTGGTCCAGATGGGGCAACGCATCAAGCACTCGAAGACATTGCAATTATGCGAGTACTTCCCAATATGACCGTGGTGGTACCCGCAGATATGCATCAAGCACACCTTGCAACGCTTGCGATTGCAGAATCAGGAAAGCCTGCATACTTGCGATTGGGACGATCAGGTGTTCCGACATTTACCACACTAGAAACTCCTTTTACCATTGGAAAAGCTCAAGTAGTATATGAATCGGAATCTCCTGATGTAACTATTGTTGCTTGTGGTGCGTTGGTATACGAGGCAATGCAAGCTGCAAAAAATTTAGAACAAGAGGGAATTCATGCAGAAGTGATTAATATGCATACAGTAAAACCAATTGATCGAGAAACATTAATTACAAGTGTAAAGAAAACAGGATCTGTTGTGACTGCTGAAGAACATCAAATTGCAGGAGGTTTGGGAAGTGTAGTTGCTGAAGTTTTATCAGAAGAATATCCAATACCGATTGAATATGTGGGTGTGCGAGATCAATTCGGGCAAACTGGTGATCCTAATGAATTAATGAAATATTATCATGTTGATCGTGAAGCAATTATGGTTGCAGTGCGTGATGTAATACGGAGAAAATAAAAAAGCACCGCAAGGTGTTTTTTTATTGAGAGAAGAATCTTCGGGAATGAGTTTTTGGATTTTTTCTCGTTGTTCGTGAAGTTTTTTAAGACCTTCTTGTGTTTGAATAAGTTGGGCTCGAACATGTCGCATTGTTTCAAGGAGTTCTTGTCGGCTTTCTTGGGTAATATTTTTTTTATCAAATCTACTCTCAAATTCATCTAGTAGAATAAGTTCTTCGCGAATATTTTCCATGTCTTTTCGTGCACCAGAAAGAAGTGTTTCGTAAGTTTCTATAAACATTTCTGTTTCTTCAAGCCTGTTTTTGAGAAAGAATGATTCATTAAAATTCATATAGTAAATTATATCAAATTAAGAATAATTTACAAAGTTTTAAAAATGTGGTATTAATCGAATATCTATGCCAACTTTGCGAGGAGATATTGAATATTTAAAGAATCAAGGAAAAAAGATTACTTCTGCTGGAGGTGGTTTTGTAGCCAATGTAATATCAGGTACCAAAGAATCGCAAACCATTAAAGCCCTGGAATTTGGATTGTTTAACTGGTTGAGAGTATTGGGTGTAATTATTGGAATTATTATTTTCCTCATTGTCTTTACTCCTCGTTTTTCGGAAGGAACTTTTTGGATTATTCTATTATTATTCCTTGTTCTTTATGGATTTTTCTTTCGTGATGTAGAAAAAAGAAATGGAGGTATTACTGGGTTTTCGTTCACATTGGTATCTGATATTATTACTATTATTTTTTCAATAATTACTGGAATGGCAACAATGATATTTGAACTTGGAAAAAATATTGGGAATAGTCTGATTGATATTGGGAAAGATTTACTCAATATTATCCGGGAAATCATTTCAGAAATTGCCAAGGATATTTTTGATTTTTTTCAAGATTTTGTAAAATCTATTTTAGATTTATTTGTAGAATTAATAACCGAAATAGTGTCTTTGTGTAAAGAGATAGTAATTAGTATTATAAGTATGATAGGTGAATTTATCAAAGAAATTAGTAATGGGATCATAGATATATTTTCTTTTTCAGAGAAAAAATAAGTATTTAAAATACAAGAGGGGCGCCTACGGCGCCCCTCTTGTATTTTTATTAAATTATGGTAATATCTCAATCATACGCACCAAAGACGGCAGAGGGTGATTTCCTTTAGGGAATTGCTGAAAAATCTCTCCAGAGGTCGAACACCTTTTTGCGTTATCTCGAGAAATTGAGATTTTATTGGATAGTTTTGTACGAACATTATGGCTCTTACCAAAACACAAAAAACACAAGTATTAGAAAAATTTACTCAAATTATTGGAAATGCTCAATCAGTAGTATTTCTCCACATCAAGGGAATTTCTGTAAATGATACTAATACACTTCGTGAAAGTCTACATAATAACAATGGTGGATTCAATGTTGTGAAAAAAACACTCTTGGGTAAAGTTCTATCTGATGCATCAATTGCAGGAGATATGCCAACAATTTCAGGAGGAGAACTTGCAATTGCATATAGTTCTGACTTGATTGCTCCAGCACGAGAAATTTTTAATTTCAAGAAAAAATTTAATGACAGTATTACTGTTGTTGGTGGAATTTTTGAAGGAAAATATATTTCTTCTGCAGAAGCTCAAGCAATCGCAGCAATTCCAGCACCTCAAGTATTACGTGGAATGTTTGTGAATGTGATCAACTCACCAATCCAAGGAATGGTGGTTGTGCTTTCAAAAATTGCAGAAAAAAAATCTGCATAAACAATTATTATTTATTAGGTATTAATTTTCTTCTTGGGGATATTTTTCCCAGGAAACAAATCAATTTTTATGGAAAATGAAAACAATGTAGTAGTACCTGCAAAATTCGAATCAATCGTAAAACAGATTGAAGAAATGTCAGTACTCGACCTTAACGAACTCGTTAAATTATTCGAAGCTAAATTCGGTGTATCAGCTGCAGCAGTTGCTGTTGCTGGTCCAGCTACTGGTGGAGAAGCTGTAGCAGAAAAAGACGATTTTACAGTTGTTCTTACATCAGATGGAGGAGCAAAAATCGCAGTAATGAAAGTAGTAAAAGAATCTCTCGGTCTTGGGCTTAAAGAAGCAAAAGATCTTGTAGATAACCTTCCAGCAAACTTGAAAGAAGGAATGAAGAAAGAAGACGCAGAAGCTTTACAAAAAGCTATCGAAGAAGCAGGAGGAAAAGTAGAATTGAAATAATTCCAAAAAGACACTATATAATAGTGTCTTTTTGTATAAATGCACCACAGAATAAACTTTTTTCAAGATTTTTTTCTTTGTCCTTGATATGATATACTGAACAGTATATGACGAACACTATAGAGATTTTAGGAAAAATTATGGGGACACCAGCTCGAGTTAAATTAATGCGATTATTTTTATTTCATCCAGAAGTTTCATTTACTCGAGAAGAATTAATGATCAAAACAAAAACTCCTGTATCGATATTGCGAGCAGAATTATTATTACTTGAAAAAATTGATTTTATTATTCGAAAAGATATAGTACGAATTATCTCTCGATCATCAAAGAAAAAAACTATTCAAACCAAGAAAAAAGTTACTGCATACGAGCTCAATCCATTATTTGCACTTATACAGCCACTTTCAGTGTTGTTACTTGAATCAGAATTAGTACATGTACCAGAATTACCGAATCGATTTAAACATGTAGGAAAATTAAAACTAGTTGTTGTATCAGGTGTTTTGCTTCGTCACGATGATCGTCCAATAGATTTATTAATCGTGGGTGACAAGTTAGACATTTCTGCAACACAGAAAACGATTAACATTATTGAGTCAGAGATTGGAAGAGAATTACGTTATGCTATTTTTTCTACCGAAGATTTCTTGTACCGTATTAAAATGTATGACAAATTAGTGCGAGATATTTTTGAATTTCCACATCAAAAATTAATGAATCAACTTGGGAGTTTTATTTAAAAAACAACAATAAATTTGTTATTGTTGTTTTTTGTTAAATTTGCTTCTTTTTACTTTTTATTCTGTAATGATGTTTTGCTACTTGCATACTTTATTTTTCAAATGGTATACTAGACGTAGTCTATGCCTCAAGGAAAGAAGGCATGGTGATTATTCGTAATTGTCTTTCATAATATTTATTAAGTATGTTACTTCAAAATAGTGGATTAATCCTCGTGCAATCATTACAGTCAATTTTTTATGGTATCGTGAGTTATCTCCCAGCTATCATTATTGCAATTATCATTTTTGTTATCGGATGGATTCTTGCAAATATTATCGGCAAGTCAGTTCGTCATTTAATCGATCTCACTAATATCGATCGAGTTGTTAGTAAAACTGGTGTGAACGAAGTATTCCACAATGCTGGATTCAAGTATAGTACTGGGCGTATTATTGGAGGCCTGGTAAAATGGTTCTTGATCGTCGTATTTCTCGTTGCTGTTGTTGACCTTCTTGGGCTTTCAGAATTGAATGCGTTCTTGCAACAGATCGTGATGATATTCCTCCCACGAGTACTCGTTGCGGCATTGGTGCTCCTCCTCGCTTCTGTGGTTGCACGAACTGCAGGACGAGTGGTTGCAGGATCTGCAAAAGCTGCAGGACTCCATTCTGCGAACGCTGTAGGTTCTATTACGACTTGGTCAATTTGGATCTTCGCACTCCTTGTTGCTTTATCACAACTCGGTATTGCGACTCAGTTGGTGAACATGATTTTTACGGCAATTCTCGCAATGGTTGCGATTGGTGGGGGAATCGCTCTTGGACTCGGTGGAAAAGAACATGCATCTCAGATAATCGGAAACATTGGAAAAATGATTACAAAGGAATAGCTTTTCTAAAAACCACCGTAGGTGGTTTTTAGCTCAAAAAGTATTTACTTATGGCTCATCATGAGCTATAGATGAATCTATCTATGAGCCAAAAAATACTCAATAATCGCCAAATCGAACCATTACAACAATTTGATTTTGGTAAACAATATTCAATTACAGAAATTATTCAACAATCAAAGGAGTTGGAAAAAGTATCACTCGCAACTATAAAACGAGATTTTTGTTGTTGAAAAATAATCATTACATACTTTCTCATGGAGAAAAACGAGGTGTAAAATATACACTCACTGAGTATGGATTGATTCATCGCCTATATGTTTCTCAGATATTTTTATCAGAAGAAAATACTACTCGAGGAGGACTTGTTAGATTTACTGATAATATTTTTGCAATCTTGAAAAATAGAGGGGAACACCTACACTATTCTCGACACGGAACGACTCATTTGTGACAGGATTCCAGCAGAAGGAAAAACGAAAGATGAAACAACTATGATTCTCAATCATAAAAAAGCCTTTGATTATATTTTGGAAATAAAACGAAACAATCAATCAATGCATTTACGAGAAATCGAGAATATTCACTGTATTTTAGTAGGAGATCTTGGTATTGCATATGAAACACGTAAAGGAGCTGTGGGTATTACTGGTTCAGACTATCTTCCGCTCGAGCATCATTTTCAAATACAAGAACAGCTTGAAAACTTGGTACATGTATTACAAAAAAACAAGATCCGTATACTCAGGCACTCCTCGCAGTTATTGGCATTAGTTATTTGCAACCGTTCGAAGATGGGAATAAAAGAACAGCTCGATTGATTACAGATGCATTCCTCTTGCTGGGTGATTGTACTCCACTTTCGTATTGGAATGTTGATGAAAAAGATTACCGAGAAGCATTATTGGTATTCCATGAAAAAAACTCAATCGAACCATTCAAGCAGATTTTCATCGAGCAATACCTGTTTGCGTGCGAGAATTATAATATTGGGTAAAAATCGAACTATATTTCGTGGAATAGTAATCCACGAAATTGACTATTTTCATGGATTGTGATACCATGAAAACATGATTATAAGATCACAAAAAATAGAAGATGCTATTGCTCCAAAAAGAGTGCTTATCGTCTATGGACCCAGAAGAATTGGTAAAACTACACTCACTCAGCAATATTTTGAGAACTTGGACCCAAAACAGTCTCTCTATGCCGTAGGGGATGATTTGAGACTGCAAGAGCTTTTTAATAGTCTTGATAGAGGCGCTATTTTAAATTGGGCAAATTTTTATCAAAATATTATTATTGACGAAGCACAATATATTTCAAAGATAGGGAGTGCAGTAAAAATGATTATTGATGCTTTTCCTGACAAAAATATTATCCTTACAGGCTCATCCTCATTTGAACTTTCTCAGCAGACTGGGGAACCTTTGACTGGAAGGCATTATACAATAACGCTTCTTCCAATAATGCAACAAGAAATAAACAAGAGTAATTTTGATTTAAAAAATAATTTAGAACAATATTTAATTTATGGACTGTATCCTGAAATTGTATTATCTACAGATGCAGAAAATAAAAAAAGAATCCTAAGTGAATTGATTAGCTCATACTTTTTAAAAGATATATTGGTGCTTGATAAAATAAAATCTTCTCAGACACTTATAGATATCTTGAGAGCTCTTGCTTTCCAAATAGGTAATGAGGTTTCCTATGCGGAAATAGCAAGATTAGTAGGGCGGGACATCAAGACAGCACAAAGATATATTGATGTCTTGGAAAAGACATTTGTTATTAAAAAAATATCCGCATACAGTACCAATTTGAGGAACGAGATTTCAAAGAAAAATAAATTTTATTTTTATGATCTCGGGATTAGAAATGCTATTATTAATCAATTCAATGATATCATAGAACGAAACGATGTTGGTGGATTATGGGAGAACTTTGCTTTCATGGAACTCTATAAAAAATCTTTAGCTGAGAATAAGTATGAAAACTTTTATTTCTGGCGAACCACGAATGGACAAGAAATTGATATTATTATAGAAAAAGATGGAAAACTCAAAGTTTTCGAATGTAAATATTCTCAGGACAAGAAAGTAGATTTCTCGATCTTTCTTTCAAACTATCCTCGTGCAGAAGTACAGACCATACACAAGGAAAACTATTTAGATTTTTTACTTAATAAAAAACCATCTCATGGGTAGCCTGCGGGTGGTTTTTATATCCTCAAAAGTCTTTATATAGTAAGGTTTTCTGCTCATTTATACAATACACGAGTATACTTTTCATTTTGTATACTTATTTTGCTATGGGTAAATACTTGACAAAATTATTGAATATGCTATACTGTACGAGAAATTAAATTCTTGAACTTTTAAATTAAAAACAAATGAAATTAACAGAAATCCAAAAATTTCGCGAATTAGTACAAGGTACTACACTCGCCAAAGAAATCGACTTTTTATTGAACGCTATCAAAAACAGTGCCGTTACGGTTTTGGAGGAAATTTTCCTCAAAACTTCAACCGTAGTTTCCGGTTCCATTCCACAAGAAGGAATCCTCATTTCCGAACTCATCGAAAAGTTCAAGGAGGCGGCCCGTAAGCGCGGAATTACCAATATCTGGATCGACAATGATATCATCGGCTGGTTCGGTGACTACACTGCCAACGTTTCTGAGACAAAACCAAGCAGGCTTGTGCGGTTTCTGAAAACGATCAGCCATAAAACAATCATAAATACCAGTAAGCAATCAAATGTTTACCGGGAATATGATTTGGGTGATGCAATTTCCAGGGCAACCGCACTGGTTGATGCAGGTGAGCTTGATGAAACGGATAACACTAGAGTAGTCATCTATCTGCAAAAACGCAAAAACGGCAGTCTGTACCGCTTGGGTGTGTGGCGTTACGATGACGGTAAGCTCGTTCTGGATGTGTACAAGGTGAATCTCGACTACAAGTACGACGAGAGTGGTGGTACCCTTGTCAGCAATGACTTGGAGGATTAGAACTTACCTTTTGACCCTTTGTGAATTTGACTCTTTGTTCCTCTACCTCTTAGTGCACTTGATTTATCAAGTGCGTTTTTTTATACATCAATAATAATTTTTGACTTGGCTCATAACCTATCCTGTTTCGATAATACTTGTGAGAAAGCAAAGAAAAGACTTGACTTATTTTCCGTTTCGACTATACTCAGGATTATCACTTACGGGAAAGAACTTTGATTGAAAAGGTTCCTTTGCGTGAGTGAGTACTTTGTCAAATGAATTCCTCGAATCTTAATTATTTTTGAAACGATTCTTTTTGAATTGGATTCAACTGTTATCCCAAGATTACGAGGACGTAAACAAAATGGTAAGTATTTTTATCAAGTAAAAACTCGTTTAAAAAATGTTATCTTGTGTTTACAACATTCTGAAAAAACAAACAATCTGCATGTAACCAAATCATGCAGAAAGAGAACAAGTGTCCTGCTTCGGCAGGACGACATGAATATTATGCTCATATGATATTCATGGTGATATATAGATTTCCTAATAGGAAGTTTAAGGGCGTATAGTGGATGCCTTGGTTCTTGATGGCGATGAAAGACGCGACAGCC
>CAZUGR010000019.1:0-12376 GCA_964620145.1 uncultured Candidatus Saccharibacteria bacterium | reverse complement strand
ATTTGAGTCCAAGTCGTGCTGCAGAAACAGATGCGTTTGGACTATTTCCAACCGCTGCAACTACTACAACGTCTTTGTAAGGAATTTTGTCTCCAAATCGCATAGATAGCATACAGTTTTCATTATCGATATTACAATGAACTTGTGCATCTTGAAGTTCAATAAATGCGTCAGTTACAATATCTCCGATTGCTAAAAAGTCGAGTTCTTTCATAAGTAAAATAAAACTTTCAAGAAATCCTCTCTTCTATTTTTTATAATTCCCTCGAGCCTTGCTCTCGGCTTCGCATACTATGCTCGATAAAAAATAAAAGAGAGGATTTCTTTTTAGTTTAAAATAAGTTAATAATTTTTTTTATTCAGTAAAAAGTTTGTAGTAACGATAGAAATTTTCTGCAATTTGTTCAATTGCATCTCCCTCTGAAATCTTTCCTGTTTTATTATCATCAAGAACCGAATCAAAAACAGTTCGTCCTACAGCAAATCCGATAACTTCTGGGATATTTTTTCCAGCAGTAATCCATTTTGCAACAAATTCTGGAGTTTCATTTCTTCCAAGTACTACGATGCGTGCAGTGTTGCAGTATGTTTTCAAATGATCTGCAACCGCCTGATAATTTTCTGGTTGAGAAAATCCTTCAATTTTCCAAATGTCAGGACGAATACCTTCCGCATATAAAATATCCATTAATTGTTTTACGAGTTCCGGGCGAACTTGTTCATCAAAAGCTCGTTTATCGCCTCCAAATTTTTCATTATCTGCATCATTTGGGAAAAAGAGAGGTTCAATGAGAAAGCCAATATTATTCTTTTTACAAATTTCATGTAATTTTTTTAAGTTTGTAATTGAAGTTTGCTCACCTTCAGAATTATTCCGTGGATCAAGCCGAACAAGCGCTTTTGCATATTTTGGTTGAATTTCAACGAGGAAATTTTCTGCATCATCGCCATGCTCAAATGCAAAGTAATCAAGCCCACTAATTTCAGTAGTTTGAATAGTAATAAATCCTGATTGTTTTGCGTCGATAAGGATTTCTTTTCCGTAAATATCATCTACAAGGATTGCAGATTCAGATTCTGGAACACCTAACTCAAGAGATTTTTTAAATGCTTGATAAATAATTTTTTTATAATTGATTACCATTTTTTTTTCTTCAGTTGTAGGATCCCGATCAATAATTCCTGATTTTTTAAGGAAATATGATCGATGATCAAACGGTAAAATAAATAGTTTATCTGGGTTTTTCATACCTTTTTATTATATCATGCTTCTACAGCAAAAGCGAAAAACTAATTTTGGATACTTTTTGGAAATTTGATATACTAAAAGTATATGAAATTATTATCAGAATCACTAGTTCAGTCTTTACAAAAGGTGTTTATCGGAGATATTGAGCAATCGGAACAAGTGCTCGAAAAATATTCTCGAGATGCAAGCATGTTCGTTGTTCGTCCACAGTTGGTAGTATTTCCAAAAAATAGTAATGATATTAAAAAATTAGTAATTTGGACACAGGAACAAAATCAAGAGCTTCCGCTGGATCAGCAGTTATCACTCACCATGCGTGCAGCAGGAACTGATATGTCTGGTGCTGCTATTGGTGAATCAATTATTGTGGACACTATGCGATATATGAATCGAATTATTTCCGTGACTCCAGAATATGCAGTTGTCGAACCTGGATGTTATTATCGAGATTTTGAAAAGGAAACTTTGAAGCAAGGTGTATTTTTTCCATCATTTCCAGCATCACGAGAATTGTGTGCATTAGGAGGAATGTATAGTAATAATGGGGCAGGAGAAAAGACACTTCGCTATGGAAAATTTAATAATCATATTCTGTCTTCAAAAGTTATTTTTGCAGATGGGAATGAATATAATATTGAGCCAATCAATCGACCACAGCTTGATCAAAAAATGAAATTAGAAACATTTGAAGGAAAAGTCTACCGAGAAATTTGGCAATTAATCCAAGAAAGTGGCGGTGAAATTATGGCAAACAAGCCAATTGTTTCAAAAAACTCTGCAGGATACGCATTATGGAATGTTTGGGATGCAAAAAAGCAAATCTTCGATTTAAATCAATTATTGGTTGGTTCACAAGGAACACTTGGTATTGTAACCGAAATGAAAATCGGACTTGTTCCTGTTGAAAAAGTTTCTGCAATGATGGTGACTTTTTTACCAGATTTGAAAAATTTGGGTGAATTAGTAAACATGTCAAAAACAGTAAATCCGACCAGTATTGAATCATTTGATGATTATAGTTTGAAATTCGCCTTTAAGTTTTTTACTGACTTTTTGAAACAATTAGGAATTATTGGAGGAATAAAACTAGGATTACAATTTATTCCAGAAGGTTTGATTATGTTACGAACAGGTGGAATTCCAAAATTACTATTAATGACCGAGGTAACTGGGAATGATCAACAGGAATTAATGGAACGATTACGAGGTTTGCAAAAACAAGTTTCTGAAAAATTTGGATACACTTCACGGGTACTCGAGGATGCAGAAACTGAAAAATATTGGAAGATTCGTCGAGAGAGTTTTAATCTTTTACGGAAACATGTAAAAGGGTTGCATACTGCACCATTTATTGATGATGTGGTGGTGCCTACAGAATCACTTCCAGAATTTTTGCCAAGAATCCAAAAAATCCTTGATCGAGAAAAATTCATTTACACTATTGCAGGTCATGCAGGAAATGGGAATTTTCATATTATTCCGCTCCTTGATTTTAAGAAGAAAAATATTGCAGATATGGTGACTCGATTATCTGACGAAGTGTATGATCTGATCGCAGAATATCACGGATCAATTACAGGGGAGCATAATGATGGAATTGTACGAACTCCGTATCTACATAAGCAGTTTTCAGAAAAAATGATTCTTTTATTCAAGAAAACAAAAGAAATTTTTGATCCAGGGAATGTATTAAATCCTGGAAAAAAGGTAGGTGGAACGGTAGAATATTTGGTAGAGAAATTAGTGAGAGAATAAAAAAAACCGCCTCTGCGGTTTTTTTTATTTCCTATATTCCACCTCACCTTTCCCTTCAGGAATAACTCGTTCGATAATGAATTTCCCGTTTTCGAATCGTGCCTTGGTTATTTTTATGCGCTTATTATTTTCAAAAAAATACACTCCTGGCCATCCGTAATAGGCTTTGTATTTATTCCATCGTGCTTGGTCGCCGTCATTGGTGATATCTCCATCAGTTTTTTTGATTTTTCCGCATTTGATAATTCCGTCAATACTTTGTGGTTGCTTGTTGTATAATTGTTCTTGTAAATTATCAAGTGTGTTTACCAGTGTTTCAGCTCCGAGTGTCGACAATCGAGCGCGCAATTCTGGAGCAGTTTCATTAGGATAAATTTGTGTTTTTGCAATCGTGAGAATATCACCTGCATCGAGTTCATATACCATAGACTGAATTGCAACTCCTGTTTCTGTATCACCTGCAAGGATTGCAGATTCTACAGGGCTGGCTCCACGGAATCGTGGGAGGAGGGAATAGTGAATATTCAATGTTCCGTATTTTGGTGTTTGAATAATTTTTTCAGAGAGGATTTTTCCGTAGGCAACCACGATGTGAATATCGGCTTGATAATTCAAAATTTCATCCACAATTTCTGGAGTTAATTTCTCTGGTTGGATAGTTGGGATATTATGTTCTTCTGCCCAAATTTTTACGGGTGGTGGAGTCATAACAAGACCGCGCCCTACAGGACGATCTGGTGCTGTTACGATAAGTTTTGGAGTATATCCAGATTGAAAAAGTTTTTCAAGGCTTTCTACGGCAACATCAGGTGTTCCCATAAAAATAAAAGAGAGGTTTTTGTTCATAGTATTTTAGTTTAACGCATACGTTCTTTTTTCATTTGTTCAAGCTGTTTTTCATAATCTGATTGTTCAACTGGAGACATACGACGAACATCGTGAGCATGATCAATAAAAAGTACTCCATCAAGATGGTCAATTTCATGTTGGAAGATTTGCGCAAGGAGTCCTGTACCTTCCATGATAAATTCTTGTCCATGTTCATTGTGAGCTTTTACTGTTACTCGAGTTGACCGTTCTGTAGTTCCATACACAAATCGTACCGACAAACATCCTTCACCACGCATTAATTTCTTTGATTTACTTGCTTTGATAATTTCTGGATTAATAAATACCTTGTCAGGAGAGGTGTGTTCACCGTGGTAATTATTAATGTCATCAATAATACTACCAGCAACAGTAAAAATACGAACCGTATGACCAATTTGCGGTGCGGCAATCGCTACGCCATCACCCGATTCTGCAAGAGCTTGAGACATTTCATTGAGGATTTTTTTAATCTCTGGTGTGGTTATTTTTTCAGGAGGAATAGGAGTACAGATAGTTTTGAGTACTGAATCAGGTGTTTGATAAATAGGTATTTCTGACGATTTCATAACTATTTGCAGTATACCGATTTTTTGAAATTTAGCTAGTTAAAATAAAAAACACTCCTCAGTGTTTTTTATTTTAACTTCTTGATATAGATAAGTAATTCGTTAATTTTTACAGTGTCTTGTGAACGGTTTTTCATGTTACGAATGATCACGGTTCCATCTATTGCTTCACGTTGTCCAAAAATAATAACATACGGCACATTCATTTTTTCTGCCTGAGCAAGTTGCCCTGCAAGTTTATCTTTAGAAATTGATTGATAGACAGGAAGTTTTGCTTTACGAAGAATTTCCAAGATTGGTAATGTTTTCATTTTTGCATCAAATCCAAGTTGAATGAGATAGAATTTTATATCTCCCATAATACGAGGTGACAAGTCCTTACACCATGACGATTCTATAATACGATCCATACCAAGCGCTGCACCAACAGCAGGGATTTCTTTTTTAGATCCGAGCATTTTTGCAAGCCCATCATAACGTCCACCACCACCAAGTGCAAGTCCATTTGTTTCTGAATCATCACTTGATTCAATGATTTCAAATACTGTATGGCTATAATAATCAAGTCCACGAACAAGGCATTTATTAATTCGATAAATAATACCTGCCTCATCTAAATATTCGAGTACTTCTTTGAAGTGTTTTTTTGCTGAAGGTGTGAGATGTGATACAGAATCAGGTGCCTCTTCGTTGAGTTCGATTGTTTTTGGTTCTTTGGAATCAAGAATACGCAGAGGATTTGTTTTTAATCGTTCTCGATCAATTGCAGGAAGTTGATTGATGTTCTTGCGATAAAAAGCAGTGAGTGATTTTAAATAACTCGCTCGAGATTCCTTATCTCCAATTGAATTAATATCAACAATAATATTTGGGCAACCTGCTTCTTCAATTATTTTTACAAAAGTTTGAATAATGAGAGCGTCAGCAATACTTTTTTCAGTGCCTATTACTTCAAGTCCGAATTGATTAAATTCTCGATAGCGTCCTCGTTGAGGTTTGTCGTGACGGAAAAAAGATCCGTTGTAATAGAGTGATACTGGTTGTGGAAGGTTACGCATTCCATTTTCTAAATAAGCTCGCATAACACTTGCAGTTCCTTCCGGTCGTAATGCAAGTTGGTCACCACCTTTTGTTTTTAATGTGTACATTTCTTTTTCGAGCGCATCGGTTCCAGTTCCAAGACTTTTTTCAAAAACTCGAATATCTTCTAAATGAGGTGTTTTTATAGGGTCAAATCCATAATATACGGCAATTTCTTGTGCTTTTTCAAAAAGTCCTTGCAATTGATAGTATTTTTCACCCTGAATGTCTTGCATTCCTTTAGGTGATTGAATTTCTCCAGAATTTGAAGTTTTTTTCTCTTCAGGTGCTGTTTTTTTAGCCATATAGCGTCACTATACCATGTTTACAAAACTTGTGCAAAATTTATGCAAAAAACACTTTATATAGTATAAAGTGTTTTAAGTGCTATTCTTGAGTTGTTTTTATAAACTTCTCAACACTTCCTGGATTTAGAGAAATACTTTTAAAAGGAAGGAGTCGAAGTTTTGCAACTCCAGTAATATTTTCTTTGGGAAGGAGTCCCCACGCTCGAGAGTCAGAAGAAAATCCACGATTATCTCCCATAACAAAATAATTTCCTTCAGTAATGACAACTTCTTTCTTTTCTCCAGGAATAGTTATTTGTGAGAGGTAGGGCTCATCAAGTTTTGTTTCTGTTCTATTTTCTTTATCTTTGATAAAAACTGAACGATCTTTGAAGGTGATTGTTTCTCCAGGAAGTCCGATAATTCTTTTGATAAAAAATCGATCTGGATCATTAGGATATCGAAAAACAACAACATCACCGCGTTCAGGCTGCTTGAAACGGTATGAAATCTCGTCAATTATGAGATAGTCAGCATTATTGAATGTTGGATGCATTGATTCTCCGCTTACAATAAAAGGTTGGAAAATGAACATTCGTATTGGAATAACAATAAGTGCTGCAATAATTATAAACTTTATTGTATCCCAGAGCTCTCGAGCTGTTTCTTTTTTATTTGTATTAAATGTGCTCATAGTGACAGATTAACATAAAATTTTTAAGAATCAAATTATTAAATATGATATAATTGGTGAATATATGATATTTTCTCAAAAAACATTTTTCAGAATATTAATAGGACTGTGTATAATTGCGATCGGTGGATATTTTTTTATAAATAAATTCGTATTAAATACTCGTTCTAATCAATCTATTCCTTTTTCTGCATTTATTACTACTCCAAATCAACAAATTATTAAGGTTCGTATTGCAGATACTGAAACAGAGCGTTCCCAAGGACTTTCTTTTTTTAAAAAACTACATAACAATGAAGGTATGTTATTTGTATTCCCAGAACAAGGTTTTTATTCTTTTTGGATGAAAGACATGTCATTTCCTATTGATATAATTTGGATTGATGAACAGGGATTTATTGTTCATCGAGAAATAGATATTTCGCAAGATACATACCCTCAATCATTTGTTTCATCAAGACCGGCAAAATATATTCTCGAGATTGCAGCGAATAGTTCAGATATATTTGAGCTAACTCTTGGAAAAAAGGTAGAAATTAAAGAAAGAGAATAGAAAATAAATATGTAAATAGGGTACTGTGGAAAACTTGATAAACGTATGTTTTATCAAGTTTTTTTAATCCACACTTTTACAAATTTTTTATTTTGTTGTTGATTGATATTTTTACTTTAAAAAGTAAAGTTTTTCTTTGTATTTTTCTGAGTAAGTAAGGTATAATAAAATTATATTTTTTATTAATTTAATTTTTCTTTGATTATGGTCCTTACACTTATTAAAAAACGAAACGAATCAATAGTTCCTTTTGATCGTTTTCGAATCGAAATCGCCATCGAGAAGGCATATAATGCAACTGGAATTACTATCGAGAAGTCTGCAATTATTAACTTGGTGGATCAAGTTGTTGCAAAAGCGGAAGAATTTTTTGATGAGCATACACTACCTGATGTTGAAGTGATTCAGGATATGGCTGAAAAAGCAATTGCAGAACGAGGTGATTTTGAAGTTGCAAAAGCATATATTTTATATCGTGAAAAACGTAATCAGGAACGGAGACGAGATATTTTTAAAAAACGTCTCCATTTAAAGCCATATGAATATCCAGAATTATATGAATATGTGAGTGCGATCCGACATTCATATTGGGTGCATACTGAATTTAATTTTGTGAGCGATATTCAAAACTTTAAAACGAATGTTTCTGAATCGGAACGCAACGTAATCAAAAACGCAATGCTTGCAATTGCACAGATTGAGGTTGCCGTGAAAACATTCTGGGGAGATATCTACAAGAAAATGCCGAAACCTGAAATTGGGGCAGTGGGAGCAACATTCGCAGAAAGTGAAGTGCGACATACTGATGCGTACGCACACTTACTCGAACTTCTCGGACTCAATGAAATATTCCATGCGATTGACGGCATTCCTGCGCTCATGAATCGGGTGAATTACTTGGAGAAAACGCTCATGAATGCACGAAGTGAAGATAATAAAAATTACACACAATCAGTACTTTTCTTCTCACTATTTTTGGAACATGTTTCGTTATTTTCTCAGTTCCTCATTATTATGTCGTTCAACAAGTTTAGAAACTTGTTCAAGGGAATTTCCAATGCGGTGGAGGCAACCTCAAAAGAAGAACAAATTCACGGATTGTTCGGTATTGATTTAATCAATATTATCAAGGAAGAACATCCAGAATGGTTCGATGAAACTTTCGAACAGGAAGTTATCACGCTCTGTCGTGAAGTATTCGTGGCTGAACAGGCAGTGGTTGACTGGATCTTCGAAAAGGGTGAACTTGATTTCATGACCAAAGATGTCGTACTTGAATTTATCAAGCAGCGATTTAATAATTCACTCCAGAGTATCGGTGTACCGAAAATTTTTGAGACTGACGCATCACTCTTGGCGAAATCAGAATGGTTTTATGATGAGGTAATTGCTACAAAACATGGTGATTTCTTTAATAAAAAATCAATCAATTACAACAAAAAAAGTAAAAGCATCACCAGTGATGATCTTTTCTAATATTTATTAGTCTTTAATTTATAGCCCTTTATTATGTACTGGTTAAATGAAAATAGTCGAGCGTTCCTCGCAAAAGGTTATTTAGTGGGTGATATTACTGCAGAAGATCGCATCCGAGAAATTGCAGAAATTGCGGAAAAATATTTGAATAAACCTGGTTTTGCAGATAAATTTTATGATTATATGTCACGAGGATTTTATTCGCTTGCATCACCGGTTTGGTCTAATTATGGTATGGAACGAGGACTTCCGATTAGTTGTTTCGGGAGTTATATTGCTGATGATATGTCTCGTATTTTGTACACACATGCAGAAGTTGGTATGATGACAAAATTTGGAGGAGGGACGTCGGGATATTTTGGTGATTTGCGAGGACGAGGAGCTATAATCAAAGGAAATGGACATTCATCTGGTTCGGTTCATTTCATGGAACTCTTTGATAATTTAATTAATATTGTGAGTCAAGGTTCGGTGCGGCGAGGGCATTTTGCTCCATATTTACCAATTGAACATCCAGATATTGAAGAATTTTTAAACATTGGAAAAGAAGGTCACCCAATCCAAGAATCAACTTATGCGGTAACGGTTGGTGATGAATGGTTGCAATCCATGATTAATGGAGATCAAGAAAAAAGAAAAATCTGGGCAAAAATTATCCAACGACGAACAGAAATTGGGTATCCATATATCTTGTTCAGAGATACGGTAAATAATAATACGGTTGATGTGTACAAAGATAAGGGAATGAAAATCCATGCGAGTAATCTCTGTTCAGAAATTTGCTTACCATCAAGCGATGAAGCTTCGTTCGTATGCTGCCTTTCTTCGCTCAATGTACGGCATTATCATGAGTGGAAAGATACTGATGCAGTAGAAACATTAACTCTATTCTTGGATACAGTAATTAGTGATTTTATGGTACGACTCGAAAGTTATCGAGATAGTGATGATGCATACAAGCAATCAGCTTTTCAATTTATGCAGCGAGCTTATAAATTTGCAAAAGATCATCGAGCATTAGGGGTTGGAGTACTTGGTTGGCATACATTTCTCCAAGAAAATAATCTTGCTTTTGATGGTGTGGAAGCATTTCGATTAAATAAAGAAATTTTTGAAACTATCAAAGAGCGAGCTTATAAGGCATCTGCTGACATGGCACAAGAATATGGTGAACCAGAAGTCTTGAAAGGTTATGGACGACGCAACACGACTTTGCTTGCAATTGCTCCAACGACTTCGTCTGCATTTATTCTTGGACAAGTATCACAAAGTATCGAGCCGCTTATGTCGAACGCTTTTGTGAAAGATGTAGACAAGATGAAGGTAACAATTAAAAACCCAACACTCGAAGCATTACTTGATGAAAAAGGACTCAATACATCTGAAACTTGGAATAGTATTCGTGATAATGATGGTTCTGTACAACACTTGGAAGGATTAACAGAGCATGAAAAACGAGTATTCCGAACATTCAGTGAAATTGATCAAAAAGCGATTATTAATCAAGCAGCTGAACGTCAAAAATATATTGATCAATCTCAATCATTGAATATTATGATTGATCCAACAATGTCAGCAAAAGACTTGAATGCATTATATTTGCACGCTTGGGAACAAGGAGTAAAAACATTGTATTACCAACACAGTATGAATGCAGCGCAACAATTTGGACGCAAGAAATTACAAGAATTGGATACAAAAAAACCGAAAATAACTGTTGTTTCTGATGCAATTTGTGTTGGTTGTGAGGCATAATTTATTATAAAAACTACTAGAACGGTAGTTTTTATTTTTTACTATAACTTGTTATTAAAATGATATGTGCTATATTTCCAGTGTGTGCATCGCGCAATTACTCTTGGGAATTTCCTGAGAGAGGAAAGTCCGAACACATCCATAATTAATTATGGAGCAGGGTAGTGGGTAATACCCATCGTGAGTAATCATAGAGGTGCGAGCAGTGACGCCAATGCAGAAATGCTAGGATTCCTTAATGGAATAAGTTCATAGCAATATGAAAGTGAAACGGCAAAATCCTTACCTGTGTGCAAGGCCGTGCTATGTTTATCATAGAGTGCCGCTCGAGGTGATTGGTAACAATTATCCCAGATAAATTATTGCGATACCAAAAACGCTTTGCGTGAGGGAAAACAGAATTCGGCTTACGAATGCATACGTATCAAAAAACTACCTGAATAAGGTGGTTTTTGTTTGAGATAAGTAGCTATATTTTTATTTACATATATTTTAAATATGGTATTATAATAAAATTATGCATTTCCACGTGATTACCTTATTCCCAGAAAGTTTCGATTCATATATTCATGAATCGATTATTGGACGTGCAATCAAGGATAAAAAAATAAAAATTAATTTTTATAATCCGAGATTATTTGTAACAGAGAAGAAATTCAAAAAAGTGTGGCCCGATGGGAATGTGAGTCAGATTGTAGATGGGCGACCTTTTGGTGGTGGTCCTGGAATGGTAATTCGTCCAGAGCCAGTATTAAAAGCAATTGAAAAAGTTACCAAGAAAATTGATATGTATAATCAAAAGCAAACCAGCCGAAAGAAGAAAAAGAAATTAAAAATTGTTTTCTTTTCACCTGGAGGTGATTTGTTTACGACAGAATACGCTACTCGATCGGTGGAAAAATATACTGATATTATTTTGATTTGTGGACGATATGAAGGCATTGATGCTCGAGTATATCAAGTTATTAAAAAAATAGAACATGTATCCATTGGAGATTATGTGCTCACTGGAGGAGAATTACCAGCAATGATAATGATTGATGTCATGGCACGACAGATTCCAGGAGTGCTTGGTAATTTTGATTCACGCGAAGAGTCACGTGCATCATCACATGATGTCTATACACGTCCAGAGGTACTCGAATGGCCATTACCAAGTAAAGGTCAAAAGGGTAAAAAATACCCAGTTCCACCAGTATTATTATCAGGAAATCACAAGAAAATAGAAGAATGGAAACAATCGACAAAAAACCAGTAATAAATTACTGGTTTTTTGTAAGAAAAAAATCACCAGAAAAGCCACCTTGCGGTGACTAATCTAGAAAACGTTTGTTGATTTCGTAAAGATTTCTATTTGAAGTCCTCACTCACAATTACAGTATAGCATAATCAAAAATAAAGTCAAGTATTTAGCAGCTTTATTTACTATAAAACTGTGGATAACTCAAAAACTTGTCTTTTTTGTGTTTTCACGATATTCTATAAGAGCGAACCAGTGTCCGCCGTACAGGTGGTCAACGGCTAGCACTCACATAAAACGTTTGTTTGGAGTTCAGCACCCGTTGACCTCTTGTGCGAAAAACAGACAAAACAAAAAACACCGAATGGTGTTTTTTGTTTTTATAAAAATCCTAATGCAGATTTTACAACAGGGTAGGCAGGTTTTCGTAATGCATAAAAAACTTGGAGACCTTCTTTGGAAGATTCTGTAATGTGAGCAGATTCTAAAATTTTTAATTGTTGTGAAGCGCTCTGAATAGAGAGGTTCATAGCACGTGCAATTTGCCCGACGGTAAGGTATCGATTAATTTTCAAAAGACGTATCATTTCTAAACGTTTTTCGTTACCAAGTGCTTTGTAAACTTTTTCTTGAATTGATAATTTCATAATATAAGTATAATTTTTTTTAAAATAATGTCAATTATTCAATTGAATAATTGAATATAAATAAAAAAGTTATCCAAAGATTTGTTTTTTTTTCTTGCAAAAAAAAATACAGTGTTATTTTTTTTAAGAGTTAATAGAATCATAGAAGTTTTAACACATTCCATAAAATCGAGTCCTGCTAACGTTTTGGGCGGAACCTTCAGT
>CAZUGR010000018.1:0-12581 GCA_964620145.1 uncultured Candidatus Saccharibacteria bacterium | reverse complement strand
ACTTGCAGGCCAGACTCCAGGCGAATGACATCGCTTTGGAATCTTTAAAAGAAACCAAAGAAGCCAATGAGGTTGCTAAAAAGCAAGGCGGATGGAACACCGCAATGAATGTCCTAGGAACATTAGGACAATTGGGATTAGGTATTTCTAATCAAGTAGGTTTGTATAAAGGGAAATACCAGTCTAATCTGGTTTCCAATAATTATAGTAGTAGCTACTATAATAACAGACCTACTGAATGGAATACTAATCCAGGCGGTACCTTCCCATTGCCAAATGATGGAAATCCCATCGGTGGTGGAATCATTTATAATGGTGGAGTTACCAATGGTACTGTCTGGAATACTGGAACTCCAACTATACCAACGAACAATAATTCGAATTGGTATAATGGTAATACAGTGTTGCCAGGTGACGGACAGCCAGTGTGGATTCCATAATCCACACTGTGCAAAAAAAAGAATATACAAGGCAATTCAATCCGGAATTGCCTTTTTTATTTGACAAAATAGTATTTATTGTTATAATTATATTTAATTATTGTTCACTCAAATTAAATAAATATGAAAAAAATAACTGTATTTACAATGTTATTTGCATGTATACTTTCAATACATGCATCTGTTATCGGATTTGTCCCACAAGGCAAGAAAATGCCGAACGGACAAATGAATCCGAAAACTATTATCAATATCAATGATCGTGCTGATTTGATACAATTTATGACAACAGGGAAAATTCCTGCAGGAGTGTTGTACGATCACGTATATTACAAACCATGGTGGACGGATCAAAAAATCCGTCAGCAATATGCAGATTTGTTGCGTACAAAATTGATTGCAAAAACAAAAACTCCTTGGGAGATTTTGGAAAAAATGTTGCAAGATTCAATACAAACACCAATACGGACATTATTGCCTGGTGATACCGTGTATTCTAATGGTGTTGGGATTGTGCAAGGGAAAAGGGAAATCGTTCCTGCTCCTGTACGTCTCGCCCGTGTTACTGCGAATGGGCAAATGGAACAGTATATCGAATTACCAAATAATGTTAGATTGTATCTAACCTGTTTGAATATTGATATACATGATGAAGTAATATCTCATAAAGGTGGGGAAGAAAGTCTTCCAGAACCAAAAGAGGTAATTAGTTCATATCAGAAAAAGGTAGTATATGTGTATGATACCGTACATACGGTTGTTCATAAATATAATACCAAGATTATTGATACTATTGTTCATAATAAAATTAATTACAATAATATTTATCATGAACAAGGGAAACAGCAACAAAAAACCATTCCAATTTTCGAGTCGTGCACTATTAATCATTACCCTCAATACAGAGAAGAAGTATTAATTTTTGACGGTTGCACAACAACTAGTCAAAAAGAATTACTATTTTTCGATAATGAGGATATGTTCTTTATTGAAAAACAACCACAAAATTACCATTACAAAAAAATGTGGTGGTAAATGTGAATGGAAAGAGAATTTGCTAATTTTTTTTTGAACATAAAGCTCCTATTTTATAGGAGTTTTTTATTGGAAAATATAGATAGAGATACTTGACAAAATACTACAAATATGATAAACTATTGGTAATTCTGTTCTTTGGAAATGTATTTATTGGATTATCAAAGGTTCTCGTATAAGGAGTTTTTGATAATCCAATAAATATATAGAAATGAAAAAAACAATAATAGTTGTCATGCTTGCAACTTTAATAACAAGCGCAAATGCTCAAACTTATAATAGAGGGATGGGTATCTGGCAACGAGTATCTGTTGCGCAGAATTTCATTGATCCATTGGATCATCATAATTTCTTGAAATACGGAAAAGTATTTCAGGGAATGAACGCCAGTCTAGTGTATGGTGGAGACATCAAAACTAGAAATGTCGTGTGGAATGACTATGTCAAAAACACGGCTAATATGGCTGAGGTGTCACT
The DNA here is from genome assembly GCA_964620145.1 of uncultured Candidatus Saccharibacteria bacterium. Taxonomy (GTDB): domain Bacteria; phylum Patescibacteriota; class Minisyncoccia; order Phycocordibacterales; family UBA1006; genus CALMMZ01. The sequence goes on along the minus strand of CAZUGR010000018.1, from coordinate 10,629 downwards.
GAACTCACTAGTTGCAGTACTACAATATATCACACTACAAACTGGAAACAGTTTAGGTGGATATATTAGTAATACTAAAGCGCTCGACATTTTGTTGAGCGATATGATTACAGTTGGCGACATGCCGACTGGTGTAATTGTTTTTGATACATACTATCAAAAAACGAACACCATTGGTGCAGTGACTCGACCGAGACATTGGTTGCCAAAGGTTGGTGAGTGGGAACAGTGCTTGTTCCTGAATATTCCAGGATACGAGCCTATTCCAATCCGTTCTGCCTACTGTGGTAATAATATTGCACAGGCAAGTTTGGAAAAATTTATCAAGAAAAAATCGACAACGATTATTTCTGATAAAGTTGATCCAAAACAAGAAGAAGTTTTAATATTCGAAGGTTGTACAATACAACCAGAGGTATTAATTTTTGATGGTTGTACAACAACTGGTCAAAAACAAGAATTCTTCTTGGACGAAGACGATATGTTTTTTATTGAAAAACCATCACAGAACAATAGTTCTGGTGATGAAATGTTTTTCATTGAAAAACTGAAACAAAATAGTACGCCCGCGATTGCACCAAAAGTTGAACAACCAGTTCAGCAAAAAACGCAATCAAAGGTAGAATGGAGCATTGTCACTGACTAATCTCTATTCACACCGACATAGCCTCCTTTTTGTAAAAAGGAGGTTTTTTGTTATTCAAAATCACTCAAATACGCTATAATTGAGTAGTAACGGATAATAGGTTGGATACTTGACAATTATACCCTATTATGCTATACTGTTTTCGTTTATCATTAATTCACAACAATAAACAATTATGCAAAAATTATTTACAAAAATTTCATCACTTGCTCTCGTTGCAATCCTCGGGATCGGAATGATGTCGTCTGCAAATACTGCGTATGCAGGATATGCATTCAACACACGACCAGAAGACTGTGATACGACAAGTGTGGTTAACGTGACAACAGGTCAAGGAACAGAAGGTAAATCTTCTAATCCTGGATGTTGGTCTGGAAAAAGTATTACCGTGCGACCAGGAGAAACATTTAATCTCAAAGTATATTTCCGAAATACAGGAGATGCTGGAGCAGAAAATGTACGTGTTCGTATGTCAAAAATAGCAGGAACTGTTTCTGCTGGACAGACAAAACAATATTCTGGACACATTTTAGTAGGTGGAGGATATGCAGCAGGTGAAAATGTACAAGTACATTATCCATCAGATGTAAAAATTGAACTTATTAAAGCAGAGTTTGAAGCAACAGGTGCAGGAATTATAAATATTACTGGAGATAGTTCGCTCTTTACAGAACAAGGACGACTTATTGCAAGTCACTTGGCTCCAAATTTGAATGATTGGGGAACAGTAAAAGCTGCATTCCGTGCTGTAGCAATTAATGATCCAGTTGGTTCAAAACCATCAGTAACGACGAATAGTGTTACTAATCTCGATTCAGATAATGGTTCTGTAACATTACGAGGAACATTTAATGCAAATGGGCTTTCTACAACAACTTGTTTCCAATATCGAAAAGTAGGTCAATCAGGATTTGCAACAATTGATGAAACAAACCAAGGAAATCCATCAAGTCCAAAGAGTTATAGTACTTATTTGAATGGGCTTTCATCAGGAACATATGAATACCGAGCATGTGCACGAAATAGTGCTGGTGAATCATATGGATCAACACTTCAATTTACTATCGATCGATACAATAATACAACATATCAATGTAATGACGGTATTGATAATGACGGAGATGGATATATTGATATGGATGATGCGGGATGTTCTTCACCAACTGATAATTCAGAAAACTCAGATCGAAATGACAACGTAAACAATTTGTCAGTTGTTACGAACAATGCAAGTCCTAATAATAATGGTTCTGTAGTATTGTATGGTAATTATTACAATAGTAATTATTATGTAAACAAAATGAATTTTGAATACCGAAAAGTCGGAGGTTCAAGAATTGCATTACCATCAGCAGGATCATCAGGAAATGCATCACGAGGATTTTCATATACCCTTACTGGACTTTCGAATGGTAATTATGAATTCCGAGCATGTGCAGATAATGGTACGCAGCGATGTGGAAGTTGGGTTTCGTTCAGTATGAATCGAGATAACAACAATAATAATAACAATAACAACAATAATACGAGTGGTAATCCAAGTGCACAAACATTGCCAGAATTCGGTGTAGAATCAACCAATGCAATTATTGATGGATTCTACAATATGAATGGATGTTCAGGAGTTACTTATTTCCGATATGGAACTTCAGCTTCTGTATTAAATTCAACAACTGGACGAGTAAATCGTACTAATAGTGGTAATATGACTATTGCATTGACTGGATTACAACCATCAACGACTTATTACTACCAAGCAGTTGCAGAAAACTGTAATGGAACAAGTCGAGGAACAGTAGAATCATTGACTACTCGAGCGCGAACTACTACGACAAATAATACTGGAAATACAACAACTGTTGTTCGAAATGTTACTACAACAAGTACTAACAACATTGTTGCAACTAATATTGGTGGTGGAGCTCGGTATATTCGGTTGATGATTGATAACAATCGAGATACTGTAGCACGTGGAGAAGAATTGGTATACGATGTTGCATGGGAAAATATTTCTAATGTTGATATCCGTGACCTTGTTCTCGAGGTAACATTCCCGAAAGCATTACAAATTGTAGCAACTGATCGAGGACAAATCGATCGTGATGCAAATGCAATTTATATTAATATTTCTGAGCTTCGTGCTTCTGAAAAAGATGATATTACTGTTCGAACTCGAGTTGTCGGATCTCTCAAAGATGGTGATCCAGTAACTGCACGAGTAATCATTGCATTCGAAAATCCAGAAAACCGTCAAGCACAAGAAAATGCAATTGCATATGATGCTGATACATTTGTAGTAACTAATAATAGTAATGTACTCGGAGCTTCAATCTTTGGATTGGGAGGTTTGGGATCATTAGCTGGTTGGTTATTCCTTATCTTGCTCTTGATTTTGGTTATCTTGGTAATTCGTTATATGACTCGCCGAGAAGAACATCATCACTACTACTCACGAAATGATGCTCCAGTAGCACCCCAAAATGCTCCTGTGGTTCGTCACGATGATGATGACTATACTCCGTATCGTCCAACATCACGAGACTAATACATCATTGTTGTGAATGAATGAATTTCTCTCTTCAAATAAAAAATACCCTTGTCGTATTGGCGGGTGTTTTTTATTGGAGTATAATTTCCGAAGGGATTTGGATAGATCTCCCTTGGTTTTCGTGATTGATAGTAATTATGAGAGCTGAATCGGGGATACTATCAGCAATCATTTCTGACCATTCGATAATTACCATGTTTCCTATACGAGAAAAATCTTGTTCAAATGCAAAAATTTGCTTGTTGGTTTGTGGATCATCGAGTCGGTATGCATCAATATGTACCAGATGAGTGAATACTGGATGAATTGTTGTGTATGTTTTCTTGATAACAAAAGTAGGACTTTGGACTGTTTCTGTTACCCCGAGATGCCTTGCGATTATCTGAGTGAGTGTTGTTTTGCCAGCACCGAGATTGCCATTGAGGCAAATAACACAAGCGTGATCCGAGTTGTAGATTTTTTGAAGTGATTGGACGAGTTGATGACCGAATGTTTCCATTGCTGATAGGCTAGGAATAGTTAGAGTTTGATGCATATAGAGTATATTGTACAAAAAACAAGAAAAAGTCAAAAGAAAAACGCATGGTTATGCGTTTTTCTTTTGGAGTACTAATATTCCTAACACAGTAATTGCAAGTCCAATACTGAATGTCATAACTGGAATAGTAATAAATCCGAATACTTGCGTACTAATAATGTTGCATGGTGTTCCATTGAGGATACATGATCCAGATGGTCCAACAATTCCTCGTTGTAACATGATGTGATAAGTAGATACAAGTGTCCCTACAAAAGCAATCGGTGTTGTGTAGTGGAAAATATTTATTTCTTCAGAAAATTTACTTGATCGATACCATGCAATCCCAAAAAGAATTGCCAGAGGATAAATAAAGATTCGTTGCCACCAACAGAATAGGCAAGGAGTGAGTCCGTATATTTCGGAATAGATAAGCGATCCAGCAAGTGCAAAAAATCCAAGAAAGAATCCAATAGGGAGAGCATTTTTTACAAGAGTGGTAATAATCGTACTATGTTTTCCAAAAATAGTTCGCATAATAATTACTGCAAAGGTAGTTATCAAGAGAACAATCGTACCCATTCCCAATATATGCGTAAAAATAGAAAGGTTCATATAATTAATTATTATGCAGGGAGCTGGCAACCAGTAATCGTTGCAAGTGATTCAATTGATTGAACTCCTGATACACGAGTACCGTCAGCAAATTCCCATGTAGGCGTAGAAGTAATATTGTCATCTACACAAAGGTCGAGATTTTGACCAGTTGCAGTCGAACATTCCTTGTAAGGGAGATATTTTTCTGATTTACCAAAAGCGAGTTTTTGGCTTTGGCAGTGGGCACACCAATATGCTCCATAGAAAATTGCTCCTGAATCACCGATACATTGTGCAAATTCGTCGTATTTACCTGGAGTTTTTGCGTTAAGGATAAAAAGTCCTGAAATAACTACTACTAATCCAATGATAATTCCTAAAAAGGTTTTTGTTTCTTTTGTCATACTTGTTGAGTATACCATAATTTATATATAAGTTACACTTGCCAAATAAAAACAGAGATTTTATAAAATATCTGTTTTTATGGTTCTATTATGATACTGTTGCATCGAGATATTTCCAAAATGCATCAATGTCTCCTGTTTCTGCTGCACATTCAGCAATAATTGCTTTGTTGTATGCGTCAGGGTGGAGTTGTGCGATTGGTGAATGTCGATATATCCAAACGATTTTTCCTTCATCAACTAATGATTGTAATGTTGGGTGGAGTCGTTGACAGAATGGGCAGTCAATATCTGAATATTCAATAATGGTTGCCTTTGCGGTTTCTGGATTACCTTGAGATCGGTCTTTGTCGGTAATTACTTGATTAACAACTTCTACTGCATAATCAGCAAATGCTTCTGGAAGCTCGCCATTATTAATAACATATTCAATAACGTCTTTTGATTGAGCTCCTGGTACAGCAACTTGGACAGGTTTACCGTCTTTTTCTGTGAGGATTACCATGTGTGGAGTTCCTTGCATACCAGCTTCTTGGGCTAGGCGCATATCGTTATCAACTTTTGCTTTGGTGTCTTGGTTATCGATACATGCTTGAAGTTTTTTCTGGTTTACAGATGTTCCCTTGAGAACTTTCTTGAGGTCGATTGTTTCTGTTGCGCCTTGTTGAGATGTTGTTGGGCTTGGAGAAGATGATTTTGAAAGGAAAATTCCTGCTCCGACCAAAAGTCCTGCAACCATAATAGCGATAGGTGTTGCAAATTTTTCAAAAACTGATGTGTGGTGTGACATAAAATAGTGAAATTATTATAAATTAAGTAAGAGTAATAGCAGAGAGAATATAAGTATCTCCTCGATACAGTATATCTTATTCCTTGTCCCCAATCAAATATCCGATCGGATGAAGTTCGGGAACTTCATCACAGATAATTTTGATAAGTCCAAGTATCGGAAGGGCGAGTACCATACCGATAGCTCCCCAGATCATTCCGCAGACAATCAATGAAATAATGGCTGCAAGGGCGTTAATATTGATTTGCCCACCTGCAATCATAGGTGTAAGGAAATTATTATCAATAAATTGAATTACGAGAAACATCCCCATGGTGAATAATGCAGTTGTTGGTCCTGCAACAAGGAGGGAAAAAATAGTAGCAGCTCCGAACCCAATAATTGGCCCAATGTAGGGAATAATATTCAACATAGAAACAATTAATCCCCAGAATAATGGACTTGGAATACCGATAATCATAAATCCGAGAGTATTCAAAACAGTCATGATGGTTACTACAGTGAGAATTCCGGTGAGATACCGAGGCATGATTGAAAATGATTTATGTGCAATAGTATTAATAGATGCTTGATGTTTTTCTTGGGCAATCATTTTAATAAAATTACGAATACGATCGCGATAGAATAGTATCAAGAAAGTAATAACAATAGTTAATCCAACAATTGAGCCAATGTTGGTAGTAGTTGTTATCAAGCTATTCAAAGTACTCATTCCAAGAGATGAGAACCCGATACTTTCTGAAAGTTTTTCCTCGAGCACTGCTTGGTCAATGGGAATAATAGCAAGAATACTTTCTTTAGTGTTGATAAGTGTTTCCCCGATAGATTCAGTATAGATAGGTAATTTATTTACAAAGTCATTTACTGCAAATCCTACGGTTACTCCTATAATTCCTACAACAAGAAAAGTACCCAAGAAACTAATAATAATCGCAAGTGTTTTTGGGATTTTCCAAGATTGTAGTTTGGTCACCACAGGTGATAATGAGAGTGAAAGGAATAATCCTAATGTTAACGGAATTAGGATTTGTTTTCCTACAATGAGTCCAATAATGATAATTACAGCAAGTACTGCAATCATGTAACTGCGTGAGAGCATGGTTTCTTTCATACAAATAAAGTATACCATTTTTTTCAAAAGTGTAATGCATGCTTGAAAAAAACTAAAAAAGGAGTAGGATAGTTGTATTATTCATTAATAATAGAGGTATCCAAGAAGATAGCTAATTTTATCAATCTTGCGTGACGCAAGCGCCCCAAGTGTAACCACTTGGGTAATACTCAGATTTCTAAAATTATCTATCTTCTCTTGATGAGATGCTTTAATAAAAATATGCTTGATTATAACGAAATTGTTCCACGAAAATTTATTATTCATGATGATGAACCGTACGAAGTTCTAACATCACATGTATTCCGGAAACAAATGCGGAAGCCAGTAAATGCTACAAAATTACGCAACTTGATCAGTGGTCGAGTTGTTGAAGTTTCGTTCCAAGCAACTGACAAAGTGGACGAAGCAGATATGAAAAAATCTCCGGTAAAATTTATCTACGAACAAAAAGGAGAATTTTGGTTTCATCCAGAAGGGAAGCCTGCAGAACGGTTTACGCTTTCATTAGATGTTATCGGTGATGCAAAGAAATGGATTCGCGCTAATGATAGTTATGATGCGGTTATTTTTACTAATGAAGACGACGAAGAACGAATCATCGGACTTTCAATTCCGATTAAAATGGATTTGAAAGTAAAAGAAGCCGCTCCAGCAGTGAAAGGGAATACGGCTCAAGGTGCAACAAAAACCGTAGTACTCGAAAATGGAACAGAGATTAATGTGCCATTGTTTATTGGTGAAGGTGATATTGTTCGAATAAATACTGAAACAGGTGAATATTACGAACGAGCAGAAAAGAATTAGTAGTTCTATTGTTATACAACCTCACCCCAGCCCTCTCCTGACTAGGAGAGGGAGAAATGCAATAATATTTTCTACTATCCTATTTTAGATCCTGAATCAAGTTCAGGATGACAACGAGTCAAATTCAGGACGACGGCAAAAATCAAATTTAGGATGGCAAACAAATAAAAAACCTTGATTACTAATTGTAATCAAGGTTTTTTTGTTTAATTATTCTTCATCGTTATCTTCGGTTTCATCGGACTCTTCTTTGCTTGCAGTGAATGAAAGTCCTCCGTCTTTGATACATTTAGTGATTTCTTTCAAAATTTCTTTTTTCAAAGGTTCGCCTTCTTTTGATCTGAGGAATTGGCGTGTTGCATCATATCCGCGACCAAGTGAGATTTTTTCTTCTTTTCCATCTTTGTCTTTTTTCATATAACTGAAACTTGCTCCAGCTTTATGAATAATTTTGAATTTTTCACCTAATGCGAGCATTTCACCTTCGAGTGAAATTCCTTCATTGTAGATAATGTCGAACTCTGCAACCTTGAACGGAGCAGCAACTTTATTTTTAACTACTTTTACTTTGGTTCTAGCTCCCATAACTTCTTCACCTTTTTTGATTTGTGCTGTTCGACGAATATCAAGTCGAACGGAAGAATAGAATTTCAACGCTTTTCCTCCTGGTGTTGTTTCAGGGTTTCCGAACATAACACCGATTTGCATACGGATTTGGTTGATAAAGATAATTACCGTTTTTGACTTGTTTGCAATTGCAGTTAGTTTACGGAGCGCTTGTGACATTAATCGAGCCTGCTTTCCGACATGGTGCGCTCCCATGTCTCCTTCGATTTCGTCTTTTGGGGTGAGTGCAGCTACCGAGTCGATAATGACTACGTCAATTTTTCCAGATCGTACGAGCGCTTCGGTAATTTCTAATGCTTGTTCTCCGGTATCTGGTTGAGATACAAGGAGGTCTTTGATATTTACGCCTAATTTACTTGCATAATCTGGGTCGAGCGCATGTTCTGCATCTACGAATGCACAGATACCGCCTGCTTTTTGAGCTTCTGCAATCACATGCAAGGTAAGCGTTGTTTTCCCAGATGATTCTGGTCCAAAGATTTCAATTACCCGCCCTCGAGGAAGTCCTCCAATACCTAATGCAGCATCGAGCCCAATTGATCCTGTAGGAACTACACCGATATCTACTTTTGGAGTTTCTCCAAGTTTCATAATTGCACCCTCACCGAACTTTGTCTGAATCATTTTTAATGTGTTTTCGAGATCTCCCGAAGAGTCTTTCTTGGTAACTTTTTTTGCCATACCTTTTTATTATATCATGGAATAATAAAAAAAAGTAAACAATAACAAAAAACAACCTGTCTCGAAGGTTGTTTTTTGTTATTGTTGTGTAGGGAGCGTGCTCACTGCAAATGTACCTGCATCATTTTCTTTCAAGACAAATGTGTAGGTGTGTTTTTTCATTTTGTGGAGCGTATCAATACCATCAAAAGTAACGATATTGTATCCCGGATGGAGAATGATTGCTTGTTCAAAAGTTCCAGCAGGGGAGAGTGCAATCGGAGTGCCATTGATAGAAAGTTGTTTCGTATCGGTAGCCTTTCCTGCGAGGATTATTTTTGAATCGGTAAGCTCGGTTTGTTGTGGAATAGTATCAAGTGTAATAATAGAACCACGAATCAATGGTGCAATACGACTGGTCATAAATGTTCCCAGAACAAGTGTTGCAAGTATTCCAGCTCCAAAGATAAAGAAGCGTTTTTTCCGGTTATGGTTGCTCATAAAATAGGTGAGTGAGATTTTTCAATCTTGATATATATTATAAATCTATTCTTCTTGATCTTCAAGTTCATAATCGTCATCATCTGACGAATCTGTGGATAACGTTGATTGGGTGTTTGATCCTATCGAGAGAATTTCTCGAGGTTTTGATCCATCTGCTGGTCCGATAATACCGTTTTCTTCGAGAAGGTCGATTAGTCGAGCTGCTCGAGAATATCCTACACGGAGTTTTCGCTGGAGGTAACTCGTACTTGCTTTGCCAGCTTCGATTACGGCTCGTCGTGCGTCTTCGTATAATGGATCGTCACTTTCTGAATCATCATCAAAGTTCACTCCGACAATAGTTTTTTCATCATCCAAAGTTTCACTCATAATAATATGATCGCTCAAACTTGGATTCTTTTTCTTGATAAATTGTACTACTTTCTTGATTTCTTCTTCGGGGAGCCATGCTGCTTGCATACGCTCTGGTTTTGACATGTCGCCACCTTGGTACAACATATCACCAGCTCCGAGGAGAGATTCTGCACCTGGAGTATCAAGGATTGTTCGTGAATCAATTTGTGAAGCTACTTGGAGAGCAAGTCGTGATGGAACATTTGCCTTGATGAGTCCAGTAATAACATTCACCGACGGTCGTTGTGTCGAGAGGATCAAATGAATTCCTGTTGCTCGTGACATTTGTGCGAGTCGTACAATAGCAGATTCTAATTCTCGAGGGTATGCCTGCATAATATCGGCAAGCTCGTCGATAATACATACAATGTATGGCATTTTTTCTGGAAGTGATTCTGTGTCAGTTCCATCTGATTCTGCATGAGCAGGAATCATAATATTTTCATGATATGACTTGATATCTCGACATTTGTATTGTTCGAGTAAATCGTATCGTCGTTCCATTTCTTTTGCTGCCCATTTTAATGCGAGGACAGCTTTTTTTGGTTCTTTGATAACTGGTGCAAGGAGGTGAGGAATTCCATCATAGAGTGTAAGTTCTACTCGTTTTGGATCTACCATAATGAATCGTAATTCATCAGGAGTATTGCGATAGAGGAGTGACATAATCAAGTTATGTACCGTTACTGATTTTCCTGATCCTGTCGTACCTGCAATTAACAGATGGGGCATTTTCGCAATATTTTTAAAATATGCTTTTCCGGTTACTCCTTTACCGAGTGCTACAAGGAGTCGATCAGGTGAATTTTGGAATTCCTTGTCTTCGAGGAGACTTCCAAGTCCGATAGAAGATTTTGTGATATTTGGAATTTCAATTCCTACGAGTGACTTGCCTGGGATAGGGGCTTCGATACGGAGCGGATGCGCTGCGAGTGACATTGAGAGGTCTTGTTTCAATGCGGTAATACGAGCGAGCTTTACTCCTTGTGCTGGTTTCATTGCATAACGGGTAACGGTTGGTCCTA
>CAZUGR010000017.1:0-13587 GCA_964620145.1 uncultured Candidatus Saccharibacteria bacterium | reverse complement strand
TCGTGTGTGGAACACGAATCTCAAAACACAGATTGCACAGAGAATTACCAATGATCAAGGTCAATATTATATTCTTGTTGCACAAGGTGATTACTATATTACTATTGATGTAAAGAATGCATCAGGTGGATATGATCGTGTTTTGACAAGTAATTCAATGAAAGTAAAAAATGGTACCATTAATCAATCATTTATTATTTAATAATATGAATAACAAAAATAAAAGCGGGAAACCGCTTTTATTTTTGTTATTCAAGTTCTTTAATTTTATCAATAATAAATGATATTTCACCATCACGATCAGATATTTTTCCTTGCACCAAAACAAGTTTTTCAGGAATACAAAATCGATTATATTCCAAGAAAGTTTTTGGAAATACTACTGTATCAATACTTTCGTCTAAATCTTTGATACGGAGAAATGCCATTTTGTCATTTGATTTTTTTGTATAAATTTCGCGTACATCTTCGATAATTCCAGCAATTACTGTCGTTGAACCTATTCGATACTCGCCTTGTTTTATTTTTTTGATACTTGATCCTGCGCGTTCAATGCGTTCTTTGAACTCATCGAGTGGATGACCTGAAACATAGAGTCCAAGTAATTCTTTCTCCCATGCAAGTGATTTTTTCTTGGGTACTGAATCATAATGTTTCAACACGAGTCGTGTTTCGGGGATATCATCTAAATCTGCAAAGAGTGAATCAGAACCTTTTGAGGTATCTTCCATAAGTGATTTGTGAAAAAACAACATATCTTCAATATTTCCCAAGAAATAACCACGATCTCCGAATTGATCCATTGCTCCACACATGATTAATGCTTCGAGAGATTTTTTGTTCAAGTTTTTATGCATAACTCGTTTCAAGAAATCTTGCATATCAGTATAATTTCCATTTTTCTTTCGCTCTTGAATAATAGCTTTCCCGATTTCATTTCCAAAGTTTTTAATACTACCTAATCCGAATCGAATTTTATTGGTGATAATTCCATTTTCTACCACTACCGAAAAATCAGAAAACGATTCATTAATATCAGGAGGTAAAATTTGGAATCCCATTCTTTTTGACTCATTGATCATTTCTGTAATTGTATCGAGATTGTCAGACTCAACGGTGAGTACTGCAGTCATGTACTCAGCGGGGAAATTTGCCTTGAGATATGCTGTTCGATAGGCGAGTAGAGCATATACAGCACTGTGGGACTTGTTAAATCCGTATGCAGCAAATGTCTCAATCATGTCCCATAGTTCATGAGCAACGTCTTTTTTCATTCCATTTTCAATACATCCATCAATGAAATGTCCCTTTTGTTTTGCCATTTCTTCGGGAATTTTTTTACCTACTGCTTTTCGGAATTTATCAGATTCACCTCGCGTATAATTTGCGAGATCAGTTGCCATACGCATGACATCCTCTTGATATACAATAATACCATAGGTATTTTTCAAGATGGCTTCCATTCGAGGATCTAAATATTTAATTTTGCTCGGATCATGTTTTCGTTCGATATAATCAGGGATGAATGCCATTGGTCCCGGTCGATAGAGTGATGCCATAGCAATCAAGTCTTCCAAGTTTGATGGTTTTAATTCTCGTAACCATTTTTGCATTCCTGATGATCCGAATTGGAACACTGAAACAGTTTCTCCACGACCGAATAATTCATATGTTTTTTGATCATCAAGGGGGATTTTTTCAATATCAATTTTTACGCCACTAATTTTTAAAATTCGGTCTACTGCTTCTTTCAAGATGGTTAAGTTTCGTAGTCCTAAAAAGTCGAATTTGGGAAGGTTGATAATACCTTCTCGGTCACCTGAATACATATCGTATTGAGTGATCACTTTTCCCTCACCTTTAGGGTCGTATTGAATAGGAGAAAAATCATCCACATGTCCTGTGGGAGAAATTACTACTCCAGCTGCGTGTACCGAGATATGTCGAACATTTCCTTCTATTTTTTTTGCCATGTCAATAATTTCTCGAACTTGGTTATCTGTATCATAGAGTTTCTTGAGTTCTGCTTCTTCGGAAAGAGCTCGATCAAGTGTCATTGCAAAACCTTGTGATCCCATAGGAATCATTTTTGAAATACGATCACCTAATGAGTAAGGAAAGCTGAGTGCTCGTGCAACATCACGAACAGCTCCTCGCGCTGCCATAGTTCCAAAAGTTCCAATTTGCGCAACAGCTTCATCACCATATTTTTCTCGTGCATATTTAATAATATCGTCACGACGATTATCAGCAAAGTCCATATCAATATCGGGAAGTGACGGACGATCAGGGTTGAGGAATCGTTCAAAGAGTAATCCGTACTGTAATGGATTCATGTTGGAGATTCCAGTGAGGTATGCAACTAATGAACCTGCAGCAGATCCTCGAGTTTGGTTAAAAATACCCATTTCCCAAGAGTTTTTCATAAAATCAGCCACACACAAGAAATAACTGGAATATCCTTTGTCAGAAATAGTTTTCAATTCATATTCCATTCGTTCGAACATTTCTGGAGTTTGTTCAATTTCTCGAACTTGTATTCCTTCTAAAACTAATTTTCGAAGCACTGAATCATAAGTCTCATTTTCTGGAATAGGAAAAGAAGGGAAAAACCATGACGTAGTATCAATTTCAATATCTACAAGGTCAGCAACTTTTTTAGTATTTGCGATTGCCTCTGGATAATCTTTGAAAACTTCACAAGCGGTTTCTTGGTTAATGAATGACCAATTTCCATCCATCTTCATTCCATTTGATCCAGTGTTAATTTTCAAGAGTGTATCATGAGCTGGTGCATCATCAATACAGAGATAGTGGGAATCCCAAGTTCCTACAATAGGGAGATTTACTTCACGAGCAATAGTGACAATATCTGGCAGAATTGATTGATACCAATCCATGTCAGGAGCTTCTGTGTGGTTCATAATTTCTACAAAAACATACTCTCGACCTACAGTGTCACAATAAAGTTGAAGTAATTCTTTTGCTTTGTCAAAATGTCGTTCACGTACCAATGCAACAAATTCACTTCCAGGGCATCCAGAAAGAATAATAAGTCCTTCTCCATACTGTGCAAGTAGTTCTTTATCAATACGTGGTTTGTAATAAAATCCTTCAAGATTTGAACGAGAAACCATTTTCATCAAGTTTTTATATCCTTGTAAATTCCGAGCAAGAAGTGTTAGGTGATATCGCTTATTATCAATGGTTGGATCACGATCAAAACGGGTTCTATTGGCAACATACACTTCACAGCCAATAATTGGTTTAATGTCATTTTTTTTACACGTTTTATAAAAATCAATCGCTCCGTACATAGCTCCATGATCAGTCAAGGCGAGTGCGGTCATGCCGAATTCCTTGGCTTTTTTAACCAAGTCTTCTACTTTTGAAAGTCCATCGAGGAGCGAGTAGTGCGAATGCACATGTAGGTGGGTAAAATCGTTGTGGTGTGCACACATAGGCAAGAAATTAGATTAATTAATAGTAATTAAAGTATATCAAATTGTTCCTATTTGTTTAAATTGTAAAATTGTGGCTTTATTTTTTTAACTTGATTATAATAAGATTATGAAGAAAGAGGTTCAAAAATATTATATCGGTATTGATGAGGTTGGTCGTGGACCAATTGCAGGTCCAGTGACGGTTGGAGTTTTTATGGTGCCAGTAGAAAATTATAAAATATTTTTACAATTAGTAGACGAACTTGGAATTACTGATTCCAAAAAACTTACCGAAAAAAGAAGGGAAAAAATTTCTCAAATATTATGTGATGGAGTAGAACAAAAATTATGGTATTTTCATATTACTATGTCACCTGTGACTATAATTGATAAGCAGGGAATTGTTGTGGGTATAAAAAAAGCATTACAAAAATCAATTGAATCTGTGATTAATTATTATCAAGTACAACCTATAGATGTTTCTGTATTCCTTGATGGAGGATTAAAAGCTCCACCAGAATTTATTCATCAAGAAACAGTAATAAAAGGCGATGTAAAAATCCCTGTTATTTCAGCGGCCTCAATTCTTGCAAAAGTTCATCGAGATCGATACATGGGAACAATTGATAAAAAATATCAAGGGAAATATGATTGGGCAAAAAACAAGGGATATGGTACAAAAAATCATTATATTTCGATTCAAAAAGAGGGAATTTCCGAAGTACACCGGAAAAGCTTTTTAAAGAATATAACCTAATTCATTTGTTGCTTTTTTCCGAGTAGTATGCTATCATCCAAAATATATGGTTATCAGAATGCGCCACACAAAATCACATACCGCTAATCGTCGAAGTCATCATGCACTTGCAACACCAAGTCATGTAACTGACAAGAAAACGGGAAGTACTCATCTTCGCCACCGAATTGATATGAAAACTGGTATGTATAAAGGTAAAAAAGTTATCGATGTTGTTGCAAAAGTTGCAAAAAAACAATCTGCATAATATTTATCTTTATTTTATAAATTATTCATTTTTAGCTCTTTAATTTCTTTTACAATATATATGTCACATCGTCATGTTTCTCGTTCACTTTGTATTCAAGCACTCTTTGTTTGGGATTTCAATGGTTATCATAATGACACGCTCCCAGAAACTATCGGGTATATTATGCGTGAATTTGGTGCTGGAATTGATGATGCGACCTTTGTTGAGGAGATAATCCAAGGGGTCGTTGCAAAACGGCCTCTTTTGGACGAAATTATTCAAAAAGCAGCACCAGAATGGCCAATTGAAAAAATTGGACTTGTTGATCGAAATGTTCTTCGACTTGGGTTGTATGAACTTCTTTTTGGAAACCAAAAAGAAGTTCCACCAAAAGTTGCATTGAATGAAGCTATCGAACTTGGAAAAATCTTTGGAGGTGAAAAAACAGGGAAATTTATTAATGGAGTTCTCGGTGCTGTATACAAAGAAATGGGAGAGCCAGGTAAAGAACAAATCAGTAAGAAACAAAAATTTGCAAATACAGTAAATCCTGACGAAATTCCAATCGAAGAAAAAGGTGGTGCAATTGTATTTTCTCGAGGAGCTGATGGAGTAATTCGATTTGCAATGGTTCATGATGTATTTGGATATTGGACTCTTTCTAAAGGTGGTATTGAAATAGGGGAAACTGTCGAAGAAGGTACTATTCGAGAAGTAAAAGAAGAAATCGGACTTGATATCACTCTCGTTGAAAAATTAGGTGAAAATGAATACCTTGCGCATCATCCAGAAAAAGGAAAAATTAGAAAGCATGTACATTATTTTCTTGCAGAATCTCCCTATCAAGATCTTGTATTAACACAAGAAAGTGGAGGACTTGATCAAGCAAAATGGTTTGAATTATCTGAGGTTTCAGAGTTGATGATGTATGATGATGTTACAAAATTAATGGCAACGGCTATTGAAAAATTAATTAGTTAAATTATTTTTTATGAAAGATTTTACATTACTTGAAAAAAACTTGAACGTTTCTTTTTCAAACACCTCATTATTACAACAAGCTTTTATTCATCGTTCGTATATCAATGAACATAGCGGAAGTGGATTATCTCATAATGAACGATTAGAATTCCTCGGAGATGCAGTACTCGAATTAGTGGTTACTGATTACCTCTATGAACATTTTCCTGCAAAACCTGAAGGTGAACTTACTGCATATCGAGCATCTCTTGTGAATACTATTACTATTTCTGATACAGCACGAGAACTTGGTTTTGATGAGTTTCTCATCCTTTCAAAAGGTGAGGCAAGAGATACAGGAAAGGCTCGATCATATATTTTAGCAAATACATACGAGGCATTTATAGGAGCGTTATATCTTGATCAGGGATATTCTGATGCACGGAGTTTTATTCATACTACTTTGATTAAAAAACTTGAACATATTATCCAAAATGGATTATGGCGTGATGCAAAAAGTTACGTTCAAGAAAAATCACAAGAAATTGAATCAGTAACTCCATCATATAAAGTATTACATCAGGTAGGTCCTGATCACGATAAAACGTTTACTATAGGAATTTATTTTGGTAATAAATTAATTGCCGAAGGACAAGGTTCTTCAAAACAAGAAGCCGAAACAGATGCTGCACGAAATGCGTTAATTATAAAAGGATGGAAATAATGTTTAAAAAAGAGTGCAAAAGCACTCTTTTTTTGATATACTGATTTATATATGACATTGAAAAGAATCGAACTTCATGGATTTAAATCATTTGCCAAAAAATCAACACTTGTATTCGATGCTCCAGTAACTGCGGTTGTAGGTCCAAATGGTTCTGGAAAATCAAATGTGGTTGAAGCAATTCGATTTGTATTAGGTGAACAATCATCAAAATCTCTTCGATCTAAAACAGGTGCTGATTTGATTTTCAAAGGTTCTCGTATGATACCAAAAATGAACCGAGCATCGGTTACTATTGTTTTTGATAACCAGCAGAGACTTTTTCAATTACCGTCTCTCGTAGGAACACTTTCTTTGGATTTTGATGAAATCAGCATTACACGAGAAGTTTTTACAGATGGTACGAATAATTATAACATTAATGGTTCATCTGTTCGATTGAAAGATATTCATGAATTAATCGCATCAGTACATATTGGCTCAAGTGGTCATCATATTATTTCTCAAGGTGAAGCTGATCGATTATTAAATGCAAAACCAGTTGAACGAAGAGAAATTTTAGAAGAAGCTCTCGGGCTGCGATTGTATCATTATCGTATTAATGACGCCGTCAAAAAGCTTGAAAAAACTCGAGAGCATATGCGAGAAGTTGAAATGTTGCGTCGAGAATTAGCTCCACAAGTTAAGTTTTTAAAAAAACAAGTTGATCGTGTTGAACAGGCAGAATCAATGAGAAATGAACTTGGAGAACTTTATAAAGTTTATTTATTAACCGAAGAAGGTATTGTAACCCATGAAATGAATCGGTTACAAATAGAGATTCATTCTTTAACTAGTCATCAGAAAATAGCACAAGAAAAAATGCTTCATCTCGAAAAAGCTGATGATAGTCATATCCAAGAATTACAAAAACAATTAACAGAATTACATGCTAGAAAAAAACAATTAGAACTCCAGGATTCAGAAATTATTCGTTCACTAGGAAGAATTGAAGGAGTTATCCAAGCTTTCGAACGAATCACACCAAAAGTTACACAACATCAAACAATTGAAACTACACAAGTAATTCCTGTTTTTACTGAAACATTGCAAGTACTGCAACACGCAAAACAATCTGTTGATATTGATGAAATTAAAAAATTAATTAATCAAGCCGAGAATATTTTACAAACAATCGAGAAAAAAATTACAGAAACACATACTCATAATGAACAACAAGAAGGACAAGAAACGGAAAAACAAGAATTGCTAGAACAACAACAAAAACTCGAATTACAATCAAAACAAATTCAGTTAGAAATTACTACTCTTGCAGGAGAAATTCTTGATAAAGAAAATTCGATTTCACATGCACAAATGTTATTACGGCAATCTGATCAAGAACGATTTTCACAAGAATCAATACTGCGTGATTTAAATCATCGACTACAGTTAGTTTCTCGAGACAATGAAGCGGTTTCTGTCCGATATGCAGCTTTAGATGCAGAATATCGAATTGCCGAAGGTTTGGTTGGTGATAGTGTTTTAGGTTTACAAGGAACTGCATCATTTGATCCAGAAACAAGCATGTCAGAGCATGAGAGTCGAAAACTTACTATTGATAAACTCAAGATTAGATTAGAGGATATGGGTGGAGGTGGAGCAAGTGATATTATTAAAGAGTATAATGATACTGTTGAACGTGATACTTATCTCGCAACTCAATTACAAGACATTGAACAGAGCATTATTGATTTGGAAAATATTATTACTGATCTCAAAAAAACGCTCACAGTAGAATTCTCAAAAGGAATGGAAACTATTAATGAGGTTTTTGAAAAATTCTTTGTAACAATGTTCGGAGGTGGTTCTGCTCATTTGCAAACAGTTGATATTGTTATCAAAAAACGTAAACCAGATGAAGGTGAAGAAGATGTTTCGCTTCTTGAGGATGAAGATGTTCCGAGAGAGCAGGGTGTAGATATTGATATTAATCTTCCTCGTAAAAAAGTAAAAGATTTGGAAATGTTATCAGGAGGTGAGCGTTCACTTACATCTATTGCATTATTGTTCGCGCTATCACAAGTGAATCCACCACCGTTTTTGGTGTTAGATGAAACTGATGCAGCGCTCGATGAGGCAAATAGTAAAAAATATGGAGATATGATTGAAACACTTGCACGAGAAACTCAATTGATTGTGGTAACTCATAATCGAGAAACAATGTCACGAGCAGGAATTTTATATGGAGTGACATTAGGTACAGATGACGCATCAACATTACTTTCTATTAAATTTGATGAAGCAGTAAAAGTTGCAAAATAGCCATAGAGGCTTTTTTGTTTACAAAAATATTTTTTGTGGTAATGTATAATTAAATCAAAATAAATTAAATATGGCATTTATCTTAGTTATTTCAGCGCATGGAAAGAGTTTTTCTCAAGGGCAAATTGACCTTCTTGCAAAAGTTCATGGGAAAAAGTCTAGTATTACTTTTGAATCTAAAAGATTCGAAACAGAACAAACACTTCTTGAATTCCATAAGGCAAACAAGAAAAATTATGATTTCATTTATTACACGCTTCCGGTAAAAATGAAACGTTTTTTAAAAACAAAAGGTCAAGATTTCGGTGTAGTGTTAGCTCCTCGAAAAAATAGACGAGCAATAGAATTAGCTGTTGTTCATCATATTGCAGAATTGGAAGAAGAGGTTGTAAAGGCAGAGAGGAGAATTCCTCGAAAAAGAGGTTCAAAATCATACCATAATGTACCCGCAGTGGTACGAAAAAACAAAAGAGCTTGATATTAATATTAAAAGGCTTATCTTTTCAAGATAAGCCTTTTTTGTTACTATTGGTAGTAATGAAAAATAGTAACTTTACTGAACGAGTGCGAAATATTGTTCGGAAAATTCCTAAAGGTAAAACGATGACCTATAAACAAGTCGCAGAACTTGCAGGGAGTCCTGGTGCTTCACGTGCTGTAGGAATAATTATGCGAGGGAATTACGATCCAGAAATTCCATGCCATCGAGTTATTCGTTCAGACGGAAAAATTGGAAATTATAATCGTGGTGGAGCTGGGGTAAAAAGGAAAAAATTACAAGAAGAAGGCGCTTTATAGACGTCTTTTCTTTTTGTTAAAAATTGTATAGAGTAGATTTATGAAACAAGATCCAAAAGAAACTTGGAAAAAAATTTGGCCAGTATTGAACAAGAATTACAAAAGAACGGCAACATTTTTGAATTATCGTAATGAATGGGAATTATTGGTTGCGGTTATTTTGTCTGCACAGATGACTGATGAAGGAGTAAATGCAATATCTGATGCATTGTTTGAACGGTTTCCAAATCCAGAATCTATGGCAGACGCGACTATTTCAGAAATTACAAAATATGTGAAAAAGGTAAATTACTACAATGCAAAATCACGATATCTACAAAAAACTGCACAGATGATTGTTGAGCAATTTAATGGAAGAGTTCCTAATACTGCAGAAGACTTGATGAAATTATCTGGAGTTGGACGAAAAACAGCAGTGGCAGTGCTCGCAAATGGATTTGGAAAATATGTTGGTATTGCAGTTGATACGCATGTGATTCGATTTGTAAAACGATTTGAACTATCACGACATACTGATGCATCAAAAATTGAACAGGATTTACTCCAGGTTATTCCACAAAAACATTGGAATTCGGCAAGTTATGCAATCAAGGAATATGGTCGTCGCGAAGGTCGAGCAAGAAATTGGAAACCAGAAGAAGATCCTGTGTGGTTAAAATTTAAAAAATAATTATAATATATTTATATGAAACAAATAATACTTATTCATGGGTTACCAAGCAAAGAAGATGTTCTTGGAGATATTTGGCCTTCACCTTCTAATTCACATTGGTTCCCATGGATTCAACAACAGCTTACGCGCAAGGATATTTTATGTCAAACACTCGAAATGCCGCTATCATATAATCCTGATTATAAAACGCATGAGAGAGTTTTCAGTCAAATGGAAATTTCTGATGAAACAATTTTAGTTGGTCATAGTTGCGGCGGAGGTTTTCTTGTACGATATTTTTCTGAACACAAAGAATTACGTCCAAAGAAAATTATTTTAGTTGCTCCATGGATAGATTTAGAAAATTACTTAAAAGAGCTTAATCCAAATTCCGATTTTTTTGATTTTGAAATTGATACAGAAATTACTCAACGTACTAAACTCCATTGTATGATTTCAAGTGATGATGGGATAGAAATAATAGATTCAGTAAATAAGTTAGAGAGAGAATTACCAGATATGTTAATGCATAATTTTACAGGCAAAGGACACTTTACTGAACCAGATTTAGGAACAAAAGAATTCCCTGAACTTTTAGAATTAATTTTGGAACAATAAAAAACCGCGTATGCGGTTTTTTATTCACTTAAATTTTTTAAATATTCATACACAGTGAGTCCGCTGTCGCGAATTGCAGTTGCGTGCATTACGCCTACATAGCGCCAATGCCATGATTCTGCAGCGTAGCCTGTGGTAGATTCTTTGCCTTCTGGATAACTTTGCACAAAACCGTATTCATGAGCATGTTCTTTCATCCATGTATATTCAGGAGAATAGGTGAAACCTTGTAATGTAAATTCAACTCCACTACCAGATCGAAAATCAACCGCAGTTCCTAATTGATGTTCTGAATGTTCTGGTTTTGCAACCGTTGGGAATAATTGATTTGGATTACTGGTTTGATTGTTGGTAAACAATGTTTGTTGGATCGTTGCAGAACGAAACGCAGATGAAACAACAAGTGAAAGTTTCAAAGCTTTTGCGTCAGTAATCATTTTTTCAAGAGCTGTTACTGTTTCAGATGTTAAGCAATCAATAGAAACATTCCGTGTTGGGATAGTGGTTGGAATAAGTATTAAATTACTTGGAATATAATTTCCGAGTCCAACTGTCTGCGAAACAGGGAAGAGCCATTTATTTGCCTGGTTTACATCTTTCGGTTGTGGACAAGATTTCTTCTGTGCAACTGGTTCTTTTTTCAAGACTGCATCGCCTTCGCGTTCAAAAATTCTTGTTTCAATGATTTTGTATGTTTTGTCTTGTTCTGAGGTAAATAATTCAATAGTACTTAAATCTTTAGTTTCTGGATCAAGTGTCGCAGAAACAATGAGTCCTCGCATTGTTTCCGGAGAAAAATGTTGATCAAAGATGAAGTTTCCAAGACTATAGAAAATTGGTTTTTCTTTGTAGGTTGTGTAGTCTTGGATAACATGCGGATGGTGTCCTATAATCATGTCTGCTCCCGCATCGATAGAACTTTCCGCAAGTGTTTTTTGTTGAGTATTAAACGGAACATACTCCTCGCCCCAGTGATACGAAACAATCAGAAAATCTACTTGTGATTTTGCGTTCGTAATAATTTCAGTCCGTTGTGGATTTGATGCAAGAAGAATTCCTGCTGAATTTTCTTTTGCTACCATCCAATTTGGTCCGACGTCAGTGAATCCAAGGAATCCAATTTTTACACCACTTTTTTCAATAATACGAACTTGTTCTGCATCAGTTGTGTTATTTCCCGCACCGACAATTGCAATATTTGATTCTGATAAACGACGAAGGGTGTCGTTAAATGCAGTAACATTCCAATCGCCCACATGATTATTAGCAAATGAAAGTACATTAAATCCAAGGTTTGCAAGTGTTGGGATAACAACAGGATCCATACGGAATGAATATTTACTTCCTACATTATTTCCTACATCAGAAACAGGTCCTTCCAAGTTTCCAAAAACAATATCTGCATTAGAAAACCAAGAAACTTTTTCAAAGAGTTTTGAAAAATCTCCTCCATAGTTTTTTTGTACTGATGTTTCCACGCCTCGATTGAGCATAATATCACCAGTAAAAATCATTTTGATAGGTTGTATTGGTTCTGGGGTTATTTCTTGCTCAGGATTATGAGTAATAGTTGATTCATTTTTTATAAAACGAGCAAGATAATTTTGTACTAATGGTGTTTTCAGGAAAATCGCAATTATGAGAAGTGTTCCAAGAAGGATAATTCCTTTATTTTTAAAAAAAGATTGTAAGTGGTTCATATTATTATATTGTACATAAAAAAATTAATAAAAAAAGTTGTCAAAAGAAAAAAACTATATTCTCGAGAGAATATAGTTTTTATAAATTTAAGCAATAGTATAATCAATCACTTTTCGCTCTAGGTTGGTATCTTTTACTTTTATTTTGATTTGTTGTCCTACACGGAATTCTGTTTTAGAATTTTTTCCTCGGATTACTTGTTCTTTTTCATGATGAGCAAAGAAATCGTTCCCAAGGTCTCCTAATCGGATCATTCCTTCAGATTTTGATTCGTTTTCCGCAACAAAAGCTCCAAATTTCCCAAGTCCAGTAATTGTCCCGATGAATTCTTTTCCGATTCGTTCTGACATATATTCAACTTGTTTATATTTGATTGAATCCCATTCAGCTGATTGAGCATCTTTTTCTCTATCAGAAGAAAATTGGCACATACGATTAATCTCGACATAGTCTTCTCTGGAAATTTTTTGCCCATCAATGACCATTTGCAATAATCGATGCACCATAACATCAGGATATCGACGAATTGGTGACGTGAAATGTGTATAGTAATCAAATGCAAGACCAAAGTGTCCAATATTTGTTATTGAATAAATTGCTTTTGCCATACTGCGTACAATAGATGATTGGATTGTATCGCGTGCAGTATCATTATCAACCTCATCAATAATTTTTTGGAGTTCCTTTGGTGGAATAATTCCATCTTTTACTGAAACTTCATACCCAAGTGATTTCAAGAAAACTCGTAAATCTTCTACTCGATCAGGAGCTGGTTTATCGTGAATTCGATATACAGCAACACCTGCAGATTCTTTTCCAGAAAGTTTTAATGCTACAGCTCGATTGGCGAGGAGCATCCATTCTTCGATCATGCGCATAGTGTCAATTCGTTTCTTGACCATGGCTTTGATAGGTTTTCCATTTTCATCGAGAATGAAACGAACCTCGTCGGTATCCATAGAGAGCGCACCTTTCCTGAATCGTTCAGTAGTAAAAATTTTTGACAATTTCATTAATGAAGAAAGTTCATTGTGGAACAATCCATTTCCATTATCAATAATTTCTTGAGCTTCTTCATAGCTAAATCGCTTGTTAGAATTGATAAGTGTTCGTCCAAACCATTCATCAATAATAGTTCCAGTTGATTCATTGATTGTAAACACTACTGAAAATGCAAGTTTTTCCTCGTCTTGTCTAATCGAACAGAGTTCATTAGAAAGAGCTTCGGGAAGCATTGGAATTACTCGATCAACGAGATATACAGAAGTTGTTCGAATTTTTGCTTCATCATCCAATTTACTACCAGGAGTTACGTAATGAGATACATCTGCAATATGAACTCCGATTTCCAGTGTTTCATCATCGATTCGTTTCCATGATAACGCATCATCAAAATCTTTT
>CAZUGR010000016.1:0-13678 GCA_964620145.1 uncultured Candidatus Saccharibacteria bacterium | reverse complement strand
GGTACCTGTTGCCATTTCCAAGAGATATCGCTCTTTGCCAGTTTTGGCTGCATTATGAACAGAATGAATAGCTCCTAATTGGTAGGATCGAAGGATAATAAGGTTATGGTCACTTACAAACTTATCTTTTACATCACCACCAGATTTATATTCAGGAGTTTGAGTAAATCCAGAAAATTGTGTTTCTGCGAGATAGTTTTCATCTACAGTAATATTAGCGAGTTTTTCGGGGTGTAAATTAATTGTTTGAGCTTCTTCTAACCTCTTTTGAGTAGGATATTCAATGATCGGCTTTGGATTTCCATTTTCCATATCCCAAAAATAATGAGATTCACCATTTGAGAGAATGATAAAGCGAGCTCGTAATTCACGTGCATAGTTTCGTGCTTGCTCTTTACCCTCGAGCGGGGATTTACCAGGTCTTTTCGCTTCGATAATACAGAGTGGGTGACCTTTTGAATCAAGGAGGAGATAGTCAGCAAAGGTATTTGATCCATCGGAGGACTTTACTGGTTGTTCTAATTTAATGTTTACACTAAAATCCCATCCTGATTTTGCCAGAAGTTCATTAATAACTATACGTGAATCCGCTTCTTTCATATTTGAAACCATACCATAATTTGTAAGATATGTATATATTTTTTTAATAACACTTCAATAATAATCTTTTTGGAATAATTTATGTTATAATATAAATATGAACCTAAAATTAAAACCAGCCTGTACAGAATGCGGTGAGCCATTAGGATATTCGCAATACGCGCGGGCGCTTCGTTCTGATGGATCCGCAGCTAGTATGGAAGAGAATTTAGCTTGTAGAAATTTCCCTCATTGTAAAAAAGCAGAGGTTGATATTGGTTACGAAGGTTGTGGTTGCGATGAACCTCAATGTGCAAAATGTCTTTCGATAAATTGTAAAGATACAAATTGCCCAATTCATACCTGCGAGGCGAAAATTGCTTGGAGAAAAAGATGGGAAACTGCAAATAATAAACCTTTTCCAGAACCAAAGAATTTTTAAAATAACCCATCTTGGGTTATTTTTTGTTATACTTGATATATGTCAAAATATTTTATCAATACTTTTGAATTAAGCGACCTCCCTAACAAACTTGGAATAACTGATCAGGATGAAATTAATCAATTAGAATTAATTGGATTTTTAAAAACACAAGAACATGTAATTGATCAACTTGATACTACTACTGTTTTTACAAATGAATATCTTTTTCAGTTGCATCGAGATGCTTTTAGTGAATTATATGAATTTGCTGGAAAGTTACGAACAGTAAATTTATCAAAAGATAATTTTTCATTTGCTCCGGCATTGATGTTGGAAAATGCAATGCAAATGTTTCAACAAGAGTATTTAGATCCTATTAATAATATGGATTGGGAGAATGAACAAGATTTACTGGTACATCTGGCAAAATTACATGCTGAATTATTATTTATCCACCCGTTCCGTGAAGGTAATGGTCGTATTATTCGTCTATTTACTGATATGATTGCTATTGCAAAACGGGGTAAGGAATTAAATTTTGATTTTATTAATCAAGGTGATAATTTTGAACAATATAAAACCGCTGTTCAGCAGGCAGCAGTTTCAAATTATGAACTAATGATTGATTTATTTTGTAGAATGGAGTCGTGATTGTACTGTACTAATTTGTCTTTTAGAAAATGAAATTCCTTCAATTCGAAAAGAGTTGAGCGTAGAATCAAGGGTACGAGATTTAATTGATTTTTTTTGAGAAACAGACAGTGGTTTGTTTCTGGTTACTAGAGATATGATTCTTTTCATATCTCTAGTATACCACTTTTTAGAAAAATAAACAAGTGTTATTTTATGCTATAATTCACCTATATGCAAAAAATAACTATCGCAACACTTATTGGAATTATCATTATCGGACTTGGGATTTTCTTGGTGATGAAATCAGGAAAAACAGGGAACGAACCATTAGAAAATAATCAAAGTATTGAGACAGAATTAGGAGAAAATCAAGAAAATACAGAAATTCCATCAGGTAAAAAAATGGCGTTTAGTCAATTTATCAAACAAGGTGGAGCATATCAATGCACCGTAAATCAATATATTGATAGTGCGTATACTGCAACGACACAAGGTAAAGTATTTATCGCAGACGGAAATATCCGAGCAGATTTTAAAATCAATGCACAAGGAATGCAATTTGATACATCAATGATTACACGTGATGGATTTGTATATACATGGACGTCATTGGCAAATATAGGATTCAAAGCAAAACAAGTCCAAGACAAAACCAAGAATCAAGAAATAGCAACCTCAGGACATTTTAATTTTAATGATGAAGTCGTTGCAGATTATCAATGTGATCCATGGGTTTTTGATTATACCAAGTTCGTAATTCCTACACAGATTACATTTCAAGAAAAATAAAAACAGGAAAAGCAAGATTACTTGCTTTTCCTGTTTTTTGTGGTAATGTGATAAAAAATTAAAAAATGGATACACAGAAAAATGAAAAAACAGACAAGCAAATCCTGAATACTTTCCGCAAGGAAATGCAAAAATTAGGATTTAAAAAATTATCAATATCCGAAGTGAAAAAGAACAATCAAAGACTCGGATTAGAATTTCCAAAACGAGTAAATGATGAAAATCATCTACAGGAACAATTTGTATATGCAAATCGAAATGGCTACCAAGTAGTTGTTATTCCATCAATTTTGCAGAATAATCTGTTAGATCATGGACGAGCTTGGGTACATATTACTCAGGACGCGCATCGTCTCTGGACAAGATTTTTCTTGAAAAATGTTGGGTTGAAAAAACTTTTAGAAAAGATTCTAGTATATGCCAAATTCGCTCAGAATATTGTGCATACTCGACCATTATGTCCAAAGTCCAGTGCTTTTATGGATTTGTACGAGAAAAAGGATTCTTTTTTGTACAATGGAAAATTAAAACAATGCTTTACTCATGTTTGGATGAGTGATCATGCTGAATTTTCTTTCAAGAAATATTGGAGTGATTATATTAAAAACCTTTCACAAGAAGAGCTTAAAATTATTACACACAAAGAATTTGAAATGCAGCGATATTTTAGAGAGCGAACTGCAAAGCAATTTGCTCGAGAAATTCGTAAAAAAACAAAAATCACAAAAAAAGAAAATGTGATTTGATCTATAAATACCTTGTAATGAATACAAGGAATTTTTTTATAAAACGAATATGGTTTATACTGTTTTATATTTTTGCAAAAGATAATTTCTTGCTTCGTTCTCGTTTTTATAAGTAATTATTTTTTGAATTTTATTTTGCAAACTTGGATCGAGTTCCAGGAATGCGTATTTTTTCCTAATAATTCTACGAACACGTAAGAGAAGCTCATAAACTTCTTTTTTGTTTCTCTGTTTAAAGAGAATTTTCCAAGTAAGTGTCTGATATCCATAAATATCAGAAGTTTTTCTTTGGAGGTATTTGATAATCTCGTTGAGTGTTTTATTTTGAAAGAGAATATGCCATGCATCATGACGCAATCGCCATAACTGAATAGTATTGCAAGGTATAGTCACTTTTTCTCCATAAAAGGTATAAATACGATGCTTGGGCACCAAATGATGTTTGCTCATGTATCCAAAATATGGATGCACAAGACGTTTGTTTTGTTTCCTTCCCATATTGTTTTTGATTTTATTATATCGTATAAAAACCATTTTCCAAAGGATATTTTTTGTGTATACTTGAATTATATGCAAAAAATAAAGGAAAAGTTGACTCAAATTGGCCTATTTATTAAGAATTGTTGGAAAAATCATCGTAAAAAAACCATTGCGGTTTTGGTGATTGCTTTCTTGGTTATTCTCTTGGGAGGAAAATCTGGAAATGATACAACGACAACTCATACGGTGCAAATTGGTGATGTTGTTGACCAAGTAGTACTTTCTGGACGAACAGAACCAGTGAATTTTGTTGATCTTGGTTTTGCTGATGCTGGACGAGTACAAAAAGTATATGTATCAGAAGGTCAGGAGGTAAAACAAGGGCAAATATTGGCAGAATTAGAAATGGGAGATTTGTCAGCGCAATTAATGAATGCTCGTGCAGGGCTTACAATTGCACAAGCAAACGCACGACAGTCTATTGATAATGTAGAAAAAGTAACTCGAGAACAAAATGCGTTAGTACAAACTGCAAAACGTGCATTGTTTGGAAGTTTGGAAGCGTTTCCTGATGATGAATTTTCAACTCGACAAGCACCAATAATTACTGGTTCGTATCAAGGTGATGATGCAGGTGAATACATTCTCGAATTTTACGCATCACACGCAGACACGGGTGTATCTATTCGGTATTCTGGATTAGAAACAGGTATTGCATCAGTAACCATTGGAAGTCGTGTTCCGCTTGGAACTAAAGGGTTGTATATCCAATTTGCTGATGTAAATGGGTATGCAAATACAAAATGGAAAATTCCAGTACCAAATACTCGATCGGCAATGTATCCAACACTGCTTAATAATTATGAAACAGCACAAGCAACTCGTGACCGAGTGATTACTCAGGCAGAATCAGAAGTTGCGAGTGGTGGGAATTCAGTAGTACAAGCTCGTGTTGAACAAGCGCAATCTGCAGTAAACCAAATTGCGTCTGCAATGAGTAAGCGTCGCATTGTTGCGCCATTTTCTGGAACTGTTTCAAAAGTTGTTTTGAAACAAGGTGAATCAACGATCGGAATGACGAATACGACAAGTCCTGGGGTTTCTATGCTTGCAACCGATCAATACAAGGTAGTGGTAAAAATCCCTGAAATTGATGTAGCTCGTATTGCATCAAATACTCCGGTACAAGTAGTATTGGATACCTATGGAACAGAGGAAATTTTTGATGGAGTTCTCGCAACGATCAATCCAGCAGAAACTATTATTGATGGGGTTCCAGTTTATGAAGGAACGGTTGTTTTTAATGATACTGATGATCGTATCCGTTCAGGAATGACCGCAACCGTGACCATTAAACTCCAAGAGCAATTGCAAGTAATTGCGATTCCTCGAGAATACTTGTCTGGAAAAAATGGAAATTATCATGTGTCAGTACAAAATCATGAAGGAAAAATTACTGAACAACCAGTAACGACAGGAATTTTCGGATCAAATGGATTAGTAGAAATTGTTGATGGTGTGTCAGTAGATCAAGTATTGGTGTTACCAAAAAAATAGTATGCAGAATTTTATTACAACCATTCGTGTAGGAACATTCCTCGGTATTCGACAATTGCGTCGCGCCAATATCTGGACGACGCTTTTGATCGTTTCTATCATGACGCTTACTTTTTTGAACATGGTGGTGATTTCTGGAATTTTGGTAGGACTTATTGAAGGTGCAATTCAGCAAAACCGTTCACAGTATTCAGGAGATGTATTTTTCTCGGTATTGGATAATAAAACAACGATTGAACGAACGCAGAATATTATAGATACACTGCAAACAAATGCATATGTTGACCGATTTGCGGTACGTTATAATGAAAGTGCATTGATTGAGGGGAATTATCAAACACGGCGTGATTTTAATACAGCTCCTGATACGGTAGGTGTAGGACTTTCAGGGATTGATCCGATTGCAGAAAGTGAATTTGCTGGACTTGAAAATTCAGTTATTGAAGGAAAATTTCTTGATCCTAATGAAAGTGGATACATTATCCTTGGGTCATATCTGTTAGAGCGTCATTCTGAGAGTCTTGCAGGTACTGGATTACCAATGTTAAAAGGGGTTCCTATTGGGAGTCGAGTTAAGGTAACTGTTCAAGGTAAAACTCAAGAATTCATTGTAAAAGGAGTAATTAAATCAAAAGTTGATCAATTATCAATGCGTGCATTTATTACCCAAGCTGATTTCTTGCGATTGGTAGAGCGACCGAGTTTGAATGCAAATGAGATTGGGGTGTTTCATAACGGATCGGTTTCTGATGATCAATTCAAGGAAATTATGATACAAAATGGATTTGATCAGTATGCAAAAATTCAAACATCAGATGAGTCAGTGCCACAGTTTATTATTCAGATGAAAGACGCCTTTGGATTACTGGGTGCAGTAATTGGTGCAATTGGTGTTTCTGTGGCATCGATTACGATTTTCATTGTGATTTTCATTAATGCAGTAACACGACGAAAATTCATTGGAATTATGAAAGGGATTGGTGTTGCGCCAAGAGCTATTCAATTTTCATATGTTATGCAGTCGTTGTTTTATGGAATATTGGGTTCTGCTATAGGAACAATGGTGGTATATGGATTTCTTGTTCCAGTATTCCAAAAGCATCCAATTGATTTTCCATTTTCTGATGGAATTCTGGTTGCACCTGTTTCAGGAACGATTGCTAAAATTATTATCTTGCTCATTGTTACGATTGTCGCAGGATATATTCCAGCTCGAATGATTACCAAACAAAATACCTTGGATAGTATCCTGGGACGATAACATATGATTACTGCAAAAAATATTATAAAAACATTTCAAAATGGAACCATAGAAACTCAGGTATTGAAAGGAGTGAATTTGGATATTCAATCAGGTGAATTTGTTGCGATTATGGGAAAATCAGGAGCAGGGAAATCAACGTTGTTATACCAATTAGGACTCCTTGATCATCCAACGAGTGGTGCGGTCATTATTGACGGACAAGATATTACCGAGTTTTCAGAAATTGAACGAACAAAATTCCGATTGGATCACTTGGGATATATTTTCCAAGACTACGCATTGGTTCCAGAGTTAACCGCTATTGAAAATGTATTGGTTCCATTATTAATGCAAGGAAAATCTACTGATGAGGCAACAAAAATTGCCCGTGCATCATTGGAACGAATCGGACTTGGTCATCGAGAAAACAATTTACCGAGTCAATTATCAGGAGGAGAACAGCAACGAGTTTCTATTGCTCGAGCGATTTCCCATAATCCAAAGATTTTGTTTGCGGATGAACCCACAGCAAACCTTGATACTACATCGAGTGAATCAGTAATGGAGATTTTTAAAGAACTCCACAAGAACGGACAAACGATTGTTATGGTAACACATGAACCAGAATATACGGTGCATTGCGATCGAGTTATTACGGTTGTGGATGGAAATATTGCTTAAATAAAAAACCGCAAATGCGGTTTTTTATTTCCTTGAAAGTGGTGCAATGAAAAAGAAAGCAGAAAAACAGATAATTCCTAAAATTAAAAATAAATGTTGTGGAGTATAAAAAGTAATTACGAGCGATGCAATAAGTGGTGCGATGATGTATGCAATCGGATAGGTACTTTTTAATATACCAACTGCTCCTGTTTCTGATTGTGGAGTATTTTTGTAGAAATAACTTTCCGTGAGCGTTTCTATGGCACTTGCTCCAATACGCGTTCCAAACAAAATAAATGCGAGGAGTGGTAAGGTGAAATGAGGTAGGAAATAGAGGAGTGCAGTAGAGGCTCCCATAATCGTAAACGCAAGGAATAATAATGGTTTTTCACCGGTTATTTTATCTGCAATTTTTCCAATAGGAAGCGGGATAAAAATAAAAGCGAGGAGCATTAATGAGAATATAGTCCCAATAGAATCCCATGGAATCCCCAGAGTTTCGTGGAGGAAAATAGGAGTGTAAATTACCATCCAGCTATAAAAGAATTGCAGGATGAAATTTGCACCAACAATATTACGGAGGTTTTTATTTTTTAAAACAAAACCAAGTGATTTACGAGTACTTATTTTTTCTTGGGGATTGTTACGGATTGATCGTGTTTTGAACAAGAGGAATAAGAGGGGAATCAAGATAACTCCAGCGATACTATAAAGTGCTGGAAATCCCATACGTGCCAAGATAAATCCTGCAAGTCCAGGAGCTGCAATATATCCTACATGTAACGCAGTGATATAACTTCCTCGAATAGTTCCCATAACACCATCATTATCAGTAACTTGATCAATTACAATATCATTCGCAAGGAAAAACATAATATTCCCTGCAAAAAATACGGTGAAAAGTGATAGGATTACCCAAGGAATCGTTACGGTAACATTTACGATACAGATGGCAATTGTAATTAAAGTAATAATTATCATGGTGGCTCGTGAGCCAATTTTTGCAAGGAGTTTTGGAATAATTGCAAGTCCGATGAGGGCGAGTATTGATCCTCCTGCGTAGAGTAATCCTAATTTTGATTCATCAATGAATTGATTCAAAAATGACGAGTTACTGTATAAAATAAGTGCGGTATGAACCGCAAACAAAAACCCTATAAAATAAAAAGGGATGAGATTTCGTATTGATTTCATATAGTGTAAAGTATATCATACTTTCCAAATAAAAACGCCTCCAAAGGCGTTTTTATGTCTCTACACTGCAATAATAACTGCAGTTACGATTGGTTTTTTACCTGTTCGTTGGAACAAGAATTTTTGAATTTTGTCAGAGAGGATATCTTTCAAATTACTAATATCAAGCTGTTTTCCATCGCCACTACTTGTTTCGACAACTTTTTTTGCAAGTCCGCGTACTTTGTGAAGGAGGTCTTGATTATTGCGTAAATAGATGAAACCTCGCGAACTAATATCAGGAGATTTTTTCAATGTATGAGTTCGTTGATCCACAGTTACAATGATTGTAAAAATTCCTTCTTCTGATAGTACTTGTCGATCTCGAAGTACTACTTGATGAGCTGGCCCTACATAATTTCCATCAATAATAATTTGTTCATGAGGTGCTCGAACATCAAGTTTTACAATTTTCGTACCTTGTTCTCGGATTTCAACAATTGATCCATTTTCTGGAATAATTACATCATCTGTTGTAATTCGTCCAAGTCCTACAGCAAGGTCTCGATGCATTTTTAATCGATAGTGACTCCCGTGCACAGGCATAAAGAATTTATAGTTGATTTGAGTATGGAGCCAAGCAAGTTCTTCTCGTTTTCCGTGTCCAGACGAGTGAACTTGAGTATCTACATAAGTAATTACTTTTGGATCATGACGATAGAGTCGATCTTTTAATCGTTCAACAGCTCGTTCATTACCAGGAATCACTGATGAAGAAAAGATGATGGTATCATGTTCATTAAGTTTAATATATTTATGTGTTCCATCTGCGACTCGATCAAGGAGTGCATATTGCTCACCTTGAGCTCCAGTTGCGAGAACCATAATTTTATTCGGAGGATATTTATGCATATCTTCAACAGGAATCACATGGTCAAGATCAGTCAGGTTTAAATGTTTTACAATAGAAACATTGGTTTTCATTGCGCGACCCTCGATAACTACATATCGTCCATATCTTTTTGCACTTTTGATAAATTCGATAATTCGTTCTACTTGTGATGCAAAAGTTCCAATGAATAGTCGTCCTTTATTTTCTCGAATAATTTCATCAACTGTTTTTACTACAATTGATTCTGCGAGAGACCAGCCAGGAGCCGGAACTCCAGTTGAGTCCATAGTCATGAGAAGTACTTTTCGATTTTGAAAGAATTTGTATTGCTCTACTTCTTCTTCTACAGGAACACCTTCAATGTTTTCTACTCGAACATCTCCAGTTGAAACAATGTCTCCATAAGGTGTTTCAATAACAACTCCTGTTGAGTCAGGAATACTATGAGTAAGTCCAAAGAATCGAACTTTCAAATCATCAGCAACAGCAATAGCTCCATCTTCTTTTTCTACAATACGTATATCGAGAGGTGGAAGATGAGGAAATTCTTCTTGTCGTTTCTTGATCAAGAGAGCACCAAATTCTCGAGTATAAATTGGCGGGTTACCAAGTTTCTCCATCACAAATGGAATTCCTCCGATATGGTCGAGGTGTCCATGAGTAATAACCACTGCTTTGATGAGATGTTTTCGATCTTCTAGGTATGCTGTATTTGGAATAATATATTGAATACCAGGAGTACTTTCGTCTTTGAATTGGATTCCTGCATCAATAACGATAATTTGATCACGATATTCAATCATGGTCATGTTTTGTCCGATTTGTTCTACTCCACCAATAGGAATGATACGAATGTCTCCGGGTGCAAGTGGTGGAATAATATCTCGTTTTTCGAGGATACTTGGGTCATGACTCGCATATTCAAAAGGTGCTGGAGTTGTATTTCGGAAATTATCTCGGTCAGTTTTATTAAATTGTTTTTTTTGATAATTATCACCATGGGTTGAAACAGATTCAGCAAGAAGCTCCAAGGAACGATCAAGTGATCCAGAACGAGGATTGTTTTTTCTCGTGTCGTGGAAAGGTTTCTTTGAACGATAGTGATGTTGAGTAGTATTTGTGTTCATAAAATTTATTAAAAGTTAATTGATTTATTTGTTTGCAAAAAATTTCCAAACATAATCAGTATGAGTATACCAGTTATATATTGCATTAAATCGATCATTACGAGTAGTTATCGATAATACATCAAGTCCATGTATTTTTGTATTTGTTGCATATATGAAATCAGGTTGGAAAAGCCAGATGACAGGAGCTTTTGCAATTTCTTGACTGAGCGTGAAAAGTAATTTTTCTCGGGCTTCTGTATCTGTAGTGGCAATCAAAGATTCGATGGTTGTATCAATCTGAGGATGAGTATATCCAGTGATATTTAATTCCAAATTATTACGTTGAGTACTATGCCAGAATGCATAAATATCCCCATCATTCTTGATGAGTTGCCCAAAGAGAAGGGTTTCAAAAGCACGTTTTTTTATTACTGATGATTCGAGATCATTCAATTGAAAGATTTTTATCTCAATTTCAATGCCTAATAATTTGAGCTGTTTTTGAATAATTTGAGCTGTATATTTTAATTCTGAAGTATCTGCAGTGCTAATGCTCCAAACAAGTTGTTTGCCTTCCTTTTCTCGTATTCCTGTCTCTGGATTGAGTTTCCACCCAATATTTTCTAATTCTTTTTCAAGAGTTGCTTTTTCTGGTGTGTGTTCTGCGGTTGTCGTGTCTAAGTTAATTGGATTAGTGATTGGCCGTGCATATCCTTGAAATACGGTTTGAATTATTTCATCTCGTTCTATTGCAGACGAGATAATGTTTTGTAATTTTTTATCTTTGAGTATTTCAGAGTTACTTTCATTAATGAAAAGTCCGAACACTCGGGGAAGTGAACCAGAAACAACTTGATGAGTATTTTGTGAAGTTATTTCATATGGTTGCATATTTGCAAGTAGGTCAAAAGATTTTGTTTGATATCCTTGGAATAAACTTTGTTCGTTCGGATAAAATTTTATTACAAATTTTTCTACAAAAGGATTACCAAGTGCAAATTTTCGGAATGATTTCAAGGTGTAACTTTTTGCGGTTCCTGTTGCATCTCGAGATATTTTCTTTAATGCATATGGACCTGAGCCAATCGGCGATACATTGTAGTTACTTGCAATAAATTCATCAATGGTGAAATTTCCCCAGATATTTTTTGGGATAATGCCAGTTTGTGCAACCGATTCGAGAAACCCACTAAAAGGTCGTGGCAAGGTAAAACTAATGGTTGTATCATTAATAATATTTGTAGTTACACCACTCCATTGAGGTAGTAATGGGCTTTGGAATCGAGTATCTTGAATAGTTGTAACCGTGAAAGCAACATCTGCAGTAGTTATTGGTTTTTTGTTATGAAAAACGATATCAGGTTTCAAAACAAAAGTATATGTTTTACCATCTTCTGACAGAGAATATGATTCTGCTAGATCAGGTATAATTGAATTATTATTTGAACGAACAAGTCCAGAATAGATAATTCGTGTTAAGTCTCGATCAGCATCAGAAATTGCCAGAACAGGGTTGATGAATCGTGGTGTTCCCAGAATACCTTCGGTAATAGTTCCGTTATATGCAGGTCGGGGAATTGCAAATCGATTACTCAACTGATTAATAATTCCCAAAAAGGAAAAGATAAAAATTATCAAGAATGCACTAAAAAAGAATTTCTTGATTAGAGGTAATGAGCGAATTTGAGAATTTGTTTGAGAAACAAAAGAAAAAAAAGATTTCACAAAGTGAGTTCTTTTGTCTTTTATCAAAGAAAAAGAATCGTGTCCTTGATAAACAAAAGAACATGATTAAACGATTAAAGGACACTTGTAAAAGTGTCTGTGTTTACGACAAAAGAATACCGATAACTGCGGTTCCAACAAAAAGAAGTGCAATAATAATTGTTGCAAAAAAGAGAACTCTTTCTCCTCCACGTCGTGAAAAATGAGTTAAGTTTGAAGCAGTTCCGCCAAGAGCTCCTTCCATTCCATCACCTGGACGTTGTAAACTGATCACTACGATCAAGAGGATTGCAAGAATTAATTGGATATAAGGCAAGAGTTGAGCTATCGTATTCATACTGTTGATTGTATCATATTCGATGATAGATAGCAAGAATCAAAACAAATAAACTTGCTAAAAAAAATAACCCTATGGTACACTATCAAGTATATGGAAAATATTAAATTTTATATCATTACATTATTACTTGTAGCTGCTGCAGGTTTCTTGGGATATGGTGCAATTAATTCTTTGCGAGATCCTGTATATTATTTAAATAACCAAACATTAGCAACTGTCGGTAATCTTGAAGAAAATAATTCTCAAACTACAAATAGTAATATCTCTACAGAGCAAGATGTTTCTCAAGGAGAAAATACCGAAACGCCAATTTCTCCGAATACACAACCGACAACTGAAATTCCTTCAGAACCAACTACGATCACTCCAGCACCAGCTCCAACTGAAACCTCTACTTCACTCGCAACACAGTCTGGTGTAAAATCAGCTCTTGAAAAAATTCCATCAGGAACAACAATTAAAAAAGGTGATTCAGGTGAACAGGTAAAAGCAATCCAAACAGCATTGAATATGGTAGCAAAATCTGGACTTCCAACATCAGGTACAGGTTATGGAACGTTCGGTAATCAAACAGAAACTGCCGTGAAAAAATTCCAAACCGATAACAAGATTAGTCCAGCGTCTGGGCAAGTAGCTAGTAAAACTCTTGCTGCATTAATTGCAAAATTGAAATAAAAAATCTCGCTTTTCGCGAGGTTTTTTTTCTGAAGAAAATTAAATATTTTAAAAATGGAAACACAGACAGCACAGAAACAAGTAGGAAAAAGAATCTCTCCTCTGAATGAGGTTGCAAGAACAGCGATCAAAAGTATTCGTACATTGTTTTTAATAACAGTTTTTGTAATAGTTATAATTATTTATATAGCAATGCAGATATATAACGAAAATACAAAAAAAGAAGCAATTCTTCTTAACAAGGAAATAGAATTGTTAAAAAAGGAGATAGAAATACTTCAAAAATAAAATCTTTTTTGGAGTTGTATTTGATAAATTTTAGACGATTTTACAAGGTAAAATCGTCTTTATTTTTTATTCCTGATTTTCGTTAGGAAAACACTTGCATTATTTTTTGTTTTGTGTATACTAGGTTCTTGTTACAGGGTTAGGTAATAAAATACTTTTCTCGAGTAATTGGTACATTGTCAACTTGATAACCAAATCATCAATTTTTTCTATTTTTATAAAATAGAAAGCAAATGAATTTTCTTTAATTCTTTTGTTTCGTTTTTTGTTTTTTGATAGTTTTCGAGATTTTAATCTCGTCAATTTTTTAGTAGAGTTTGATCCTAGCTCAGGATGAACGCTGGCGGCGTGGATAAGGCATG
>CAZUGR010000015.1:0-14379 GCA_964620145.1 uncultured Candidatus Saccharibacteria bacterium | reverse complement strand
GGTTAAAAAAACCGAACTGATATTATCGATATCGAAAAAACAGAAGCTCAGATTGTAAAAGCGGAAGAACTTTTGAAAACAATTGCAGGAACTGGACGAAAAGTTATTTTTGTTGGATCAAAACCTGAAATTCGTGATTTGGTAAAATCAACAGCTGAGTCACTCGGAATGCCATACGTTGATGAACGATGGATCGGAGGAACTATTACCAACTGGAAACAAATTAAAAACCGAGTAAATACTCTTGATGATCTTTCTGGAAAATCAGAAGAAGGAACACTTCTTTATACTACTAAAAAAGAAAAACTCTTGATCGAACGAAAAATTGAAAAATTAAATCGACGATTCGGAGGACTTTCTTCACTCAAAGGAGCTCCTGCAGCTATCATTGTTATTGATGCTCGAGAAGAAGAGAATGCAGTAACAGAATCACGAATGATGGATATTCCTGTAATTGCACTCACTAACACTGACAACAATATCACTAACATTGATTTCCCTATTATCGCAAATGATAATAGTCGAAAAAGTGTTGATTTCTTCTTGAAACAATTTGCGAATGCATTAAAAACTGCATAACCACAAATTATTATCTTGTTCTTTTATTCGTTTTATTTGTTATTTAACCTTAAGTTAAATAAATACAATCTTATGGCAATTACTACCGAAGACATTAAATTATTACGAGACGAAACAGGTGTTTCGATCATGCAATGTAAAAAGGCTCTCGAAGAAGCAGGTGGAGATATGGAAAAAGCACGAATGATTTTACGAAAAAATTCAGCAAGTGCCGCTTCAAAGAAATCTGAACGAAGTCTTGGTGCTGGAATCGTTGGAACTTATGTTCACTCAAACAAAAAAATGGGTGCGATTCTCGAACTCTTTTGTGAAACAGACTTTGTGGCACAAAATCCAGAATTTATTGATACAGCAAATGATATTGCGATGCACATTACAGCAATGGCACCAGAATTCACTCGAAAAGAAGATATTGATGAAGCTTCAATATCTAAAGCAAAAGAATTCTTTTTAGAAGAAATTGCAAATATTGATAAACCAGCAGAAATCAAAGAAAAAATTCTCCAAGGAAAACTTGATGATTTCTTTGCAGAAAAAACTCTCCTTAATCAACCTTTTGTAAAAAATCCAGAAATCACTATTGAACAACTTGTTAATCAATTAGTTCAAAAAACTGGAGAAAAAATTGAAATTGGAAAGTTTTCTCGATTTACGGTATAATAATTTTCTCACTATTCTTTTTTAAAGAATGTGCTATACTAAACAATGTTTATGTATTTCTTCATTGCAATGGTTTGCGCAAGTATCGGAATGATTCTTGTTCTCCGAGGTACACCAGTGAAACAATCACTTCGGAACAAAGCACTCATCGATACTGATATATGGATTGAAAACATATATACTTCTTTTCAAAAAATTCTCAAATCTCTTTTGAAATTTATCGTTGTGCACCTCGTTCAATGGTATCGTCATATTACTCAAAATATGACTATCCACAGAACAATTAAACAACGTATTCGAGAATTACTTTATGAACATTATCGCGAGAAAAAAGAGCAAACCTCTTTACAAAAATCAAGCGATTTGTTAAAAATAAAGAGAGATTAGATTAAG
Organism: uncultured Candidatus Saccharibacteria bacterium; assembly: GCA_964620145.1. GTDB lineage: Bacteria > Patescibacteriota > Minisyncoccia > Phycocordibacterales > UBA1006 > CALMMZ01. The sequence continues at coordinate 12,747 of CAZUGR010000015.1, read as the reverse complement.
AATATTTCACTTCCTGTTCTGTTTTATACAGACAGGAATTGCCGGCATAGCTCAGTTGGTAGAGCAACGGTTTTGTAAACCGTAGGTCGTGGGTTCGAATCCCTCTGCCGGCTCCAAATAAAAACATCTTTCAATTTTGAAAGATGTTTTTATTTACTCAGAACTTTTTTTAGTTTTTATCACTTCTTCTTGTTCTCGATTTTTCTTTTCAAGACTCTTCTTTAAATCGGGAATAAGTTTTTCAATTGTTTCAATTGATTGAAATCCAGTATATGATTTTTCATTAATAACCACGACAGGAAGATCGTCTGAAACTTTGTATAATGTTTTTAATGTTGCAATTGCAGAAAGATCAAGATTTGTATCGAACGAATAAGTTCGTAATTCTGGATATTTTTCACGTAAAGCAGTAAGTACATAACCTTGTTTTTCACAGTCAGTACAATCACTTTTATAAAAATAAAGAATGTAGATTGGTTTGAAGTCACATTTTTGAGACAGTTCAAGCCCAAGAAGATAATCCTTGATCTGTAATAATGAGTAGTATTTTTTAAGTCCAAGAACCTGTTGATTACTTGCACCTAACTGGTTTTCCATAAAGGCAAGCCGTTCTCCAAGGTTTCCAATTTCTGGAGCAAGAAGAGAACTACCATCCTGCGTACAAGTTGATCTCTTCAATAAAGCAAATTGTGTTTCAGATGAAAGTAAGTCAATAGAAATCTTGTCTTGAATAGAACGAATTTCAGTTAATTTTTGCTCACTCATTATTTTAGTAACATAAAATACTGTAACGAAAATACCAGCAGTAACAATAAAAGTAATAATATATTTAAACCATTCAAAATTATTTTGTTTCATAGAGAGTAAAAATAGTAATTATCTCCAAGCATTTTTCTTGGAAGTAAGAAAATTATAAGTAGAGCGAATTGTCCACCACGATGCAAAAAAGGGATATACAAAGAAAGTGAGCAAATCAAAGGTTAATAATCGAGTACGCAAAATCTTTTTACGTGTAATATACAATGTAAACATTGTCATTAATAAAAGAAAAGCTGAAAGATATGTATACGAATGTACGCTCGTAAAAAATAAATCAAAAGACGGTATTGAAAAAGAAAGTCCTGTAACAAATAATTTCACTCCGAACTGGTACACACCTCTCAAAATTGACCAAATAAGGAGTGGGAATAATACAATGGCAATAATAATGGAAACCACTGAGAATGGCAAAACAAAAGCTCCAAGATTCCCATATTTCTTTTTAAAAAGAATATATCCATATTCTGAAAGAATATTTTTCATACCTCCATAAGTCCATCGAATACGCTGCTTCAAAAGATCTGGCCAAGTTTTTGGACCTTGTGTGTATACAATTGAATCTGAGGCATGAACAAGCTTCATTCCGTTTACCTGCATACGCAATGCAATTTCAAGATCTTCGGTATGATGTGCTTCTATATAGTAACCAATCTTATCAAATACAGATCGACGAATAATAGTAAATGGTCCTGGTGCAATATACAACGAACTAAGTAATGAAAAAACTTTTCTTAAATAAATACCTACTTCATACTCTGGTTTTTGCATATACTGCATAAGTGTTTTTGGCTGATCAATAACCATTGAGGGCACCACACACATAACTTCAGAATCAGAAAATGGTAATATAGAATTTCGTAAAGCTTGCACATCTACTCGAGAATCTGCATCCAAACAACCAACAATATCAGTATGAATCCGATCAAGTCCATAATTCAATGCTGCAAACTTACTCCCTTCATTATCTTTATGGAAAAGCCTTATCTGTGGATGATTTGCAAATTGTTGTACAACTTGCCAAGTTGTATCAGTTGAACCATCATCAATAATAACAACGAAAAGTTTTTCCTTGGGATAATCTAAATCAAGAAGCGATTGAACTGTCTTTACTACAGTAGCTTCCTCATTCCAGCATGGAACCATAATAGATACGGTTGGTAAATCATCTTCACGGAAGCCTGGATATTCATTTTTTTTTGACCAACCGAAATAATTAAGGAGGAGAAAAATTTGAAAATAAAGACTCAAAAACAAGGCAATATAAATAAAAATTTCATGGGTAAATTGCATATAAACCAGATGATACCATAAAAAAAACCTCTTGGAAAGGTTCTTTTTATTCTTTATTAATCAAAGTTTTTTGTTGATAGCCAGACATAGAGCAAGCTAAATATACCAATCAAGACATAAAAACCATATTCTGCGTGAATATTCCCCATACTTACCTTGTGAATAATATTAAAATTCTTATTAAGTAAAGCACCTACACCAACAAGTCCCCATTGAACTCCACCTAAAACAATCAAAGTAAAACTCAGTGTGTAAATTTTTTGCAAAAAATAATTCATATATGTACATTAATTAATAATCTTTTAATTTCATTATTTTATCATTTCCTCGCATCTTGTCATGAACTTTTGCTTCAATTTGACGAATTCGTTCACGCGTAACACCAAACTCTTTTCCTACCTCTTCTAGAGTATGATTAATTCCATCAACGAGTCCATAACGCATTTCAATAATCTTTCGCTCTTTATCTGATAGATCATCAAGAATTTCTCTGATTTGATCGTGAAGGATTCGTTTTGAAGCTTCCTTATCAGGAGAAAGGATTTTATCATCCGCAATAAATTCCCCGAACGTTGACTTATCGTCATCACCCGAACCAACAGTATCTTCGAGAGATTTTGTTGATTGATTAATTTTGTTAATCATGTGAATCTTTTCTACATCGAGCCCCATTTCAAGAGCGATTTCTTCGGGTAATGGTGTTCTCCCGAGATCTTGTTCTAGTCGACGAGTAACTTGTCGATACTTTGAAATTGTTTCAACCATATGCACAGGAATACGAATTGTTCGAGATTGATCAGCAATAGCTCGTGTAATTGATTGACGAATCCACCACATAGCATAGGTACTAAATTTAAAACCTCGTTCCCAATCAAATTTTTCAACAGCTTTATATAAACCAATATTCCCTTCTTGAATTAAATCAAGTAATGTCAAATCTGAACTCTTGGTTGAATATTTCTTTGCGACAGAAACAACGAGTCGAAGATTTGCTTGAGCCAAGAGGTTTTTTGCCTCTTCATCTCCAAGTTGAATTCTTCTTGCTAGTTCCTTTTCTTCACTTGCACGAATTAATGGATATTTCCCAATTTCCTTGAGATACATTTGTATAGAATCATATCCTGTTCGCTCACGATCATATCTTTTTCCTGACAAATCATCCAAAAGTGACGGAACAGAATCGCCAGAAAGTAAGTTTCCACTCTCCAAAACATTAATTCCTGCATCATTTAATTTTACATAAAGTTCATCGAGGAATAAAATATCATCTTCTACATCTGGAAAAGATTTCAAGATTTCTTCATAAGTAACAAATCTTCGTTTTTTTCCTTTATCAATAAGTCCGTTCAAACGTTCTTGAATTTCTTCTGGAGTAACACCTCGTACAGGTTGTACGGGAATTGATTTTTTATTAACCTTTCCTACTACTTTTTTAGTAGTAGGAACTTTTTTAGAAACAGATTTTACAGCAACTTTTTTGATAGTTTTTTTAACAACTTTCTTGGTAGCTACTGCTTTTTTAGCGACAACTTTTTTGACTACTTTTTTTGTAGTAATGGTTTTGACTACTTTTTTAGGAGTAATCTTTTTGTTTTTTGGTAAAGCCATACAGTAAATAAAGTAATATTATTCTGCTAATGAACGAACAAGGTTTTCTTTTTCTTTCTGCAAAGATAGCAACTCTCTCTGTAATTCTTGAGCAACTTGTTCATCTTGTAAAGAATGTATTTTATTTCGAATCTCTCCAATTTTCATATCTATAGACAATTGACGAATTCGCAACCAAAGAGTATCAAGTCGTATATTCCAAGTAGTCTCATCAAGTGAATCATAACGAATACCAACTTCTGCACGATCTTGTTCTGAAAATTGTCTTGTTATTTTTTGCACCATTATTCTTGCATCTTCATTTTTTTTAAACCAAGATTTTGTTTCTACTGGAAATAAATACAAAATAAGAGATAACTCCTCTAGTTGAATATCGAACGAACTGCGTGATTCTTTATGAACAAGTTGAATATCTTGAACAGAATTGAATTGAGAACTAGATTCTTTCTTTTTTAAAAACTTTTGAAATTCCGAACGAATACTTTCAAGGGAAACTTCGAGTTGTCGAGCTATAACTTGTAGTTTTGCATCTTGTTGTACATGATTCTGTATTTCTCCAAGTAATGGAAACAAATTATTTTCAACAGAGATAATTCGCTCTCTTAATGAAAGCTTTTTTGTAATTTCTCCATGGAAAGTAATGTAATCTTTTTCAGATTGAATAATTTCTTGCCATCGATCTTTGTTTTGAGAAACGAGATCAGCAGGATCAGTTCCTTCTGGTAAAACAATTAACGAAACATCAATTCCGAAACGATAGCCGAGCATTGCTATTTTATGTGCTGAAGCAATACCAGCATTATCACCATCAGTTGCAATAATAATTTTCTGAGCAAATCGAGCAATCTGCTCCATATGATAGTCTGTCGCAGCAGTTCCAGACAATGCAATAGTTTCTCGATTTCCAAATTGATGAAGTAAAATAGTGTCAAATTGTCCTTCCACTATAACTTTAGTTTTTTTAATTCCTATTTCTCTCTTGGCAAAAGAAAATCCAAAAAGTATCGAAGATTTGTGATAAATAGCAGTTTCTGGTGAATTAATATATTTTCCAGTATTTGGATTAGCTTGATAAATTTCTGGTAAGATTCTCCCAGAAAACCCAACAATAACTCCTTGATTATCTGTAATAGGAAACATAACCCTTCCTCGAAAACGATCATATAAACCATTATTACCTTTTCCCACTAAACCTGACTGTATTAAATCAAATTCAGTGAATCCTTTTTGTGTTAATACTCGTGTTAATGCTTGAAAATCATTTGGTGCATACCCTATTCTCCATTCTTTTATCGTTACAGGAGTCACAGCTCGTGATACTAGATACTGCATTGCTGGCTGATTTTGAGAAAGACATAATTGATAAAAACGAGTTGCATATTCATGAATTTTTATTAGATTTTTCTTTGTTTGCATTTCTTTTACTAATTCTGCAGATTCCTTTATATCAACTCCTGATTTTTCAGCAAGTATTTTTAATGCTTCTCGAAAATCAACGCGCTCGACTTCTTGTACGAAAGAAAAAACATCACCACCTTTTTTACATCCAAAACAATAGTACATTTGCCGTTCAGTATTTATTTGAAAACTCGGTGTTTTTTCAATATGAAACGGACAACAAGCTTTATAATTTTGTCCAGCAGGAACAAGAGTGACATATGACCCAATCACATCCTGTATTCGCATTTTTTCTCGAATAAGTTCCTTTACTGAATTCATAAAATTCTTTTAGATTAATACGGGAAAGAACGCTCTCATATCAAGAACGTTCTAAACCCTTTTATTGAGCCGATAATAAATCTTCTTCTTTTTTCAATTCTGCGATTTCTGGAATAAATTCTTCACTGAAACCAGTTCCTGCAGGAATCAAGTTTCCAATCATAACATTTTCCATTAAACCTCGGAATTCATCAGTTCCTCCTTGAATTGCCTTGTTAACCAAAGTTGTCGTTGTACGCTCAAAAGCTGCTGCTGACATCCACGATTTTGAAGTTAATGATACTTGCGAAATTCCAACCAATATCATTTTTGCAGTTGCAGGAATTCCATTTTCTTGGACCGCTCGTTCATTTTCTTTTACAAATTCAACATTTTCAATTATTTGTCCTGTAGTAAATCGAGTATCGTTTGGAGCAATAATACGACGACGAGAAAACATTTGTCGTACAATAATCTCCAAGTGTTTTCGAGATACAGGAGAACTGTTTAATTCATATACACGAGAAATTTCAGCGATAATATATTCTTGAGCTCTATCAAATCCACCAACTTCATACATTTCATGAACATCTGCAGAACCATCAGTGAGTAGGTCACCCTTTCGAACTCGCATACCTTTCTTCACAATAACTGTTCGAGGAATAGTAATCACGTACTCATGATTTTTTTCACCATTCTTAACTGAATCTGCATCAGCAAGAATTTGAACGATTTTTGTATCACCTTCTGGACGAATATCTACTACTTCTCCATTTACACGACTTACTGTTGCTGGAAATTTTGCAGTACTACATTCAAGTAATTGTGTTACTCGAGGTAATCCAGCAGTAATATCTGACGCTCCAACCACTCCTCCGGAATGGATAGTACGCAATGTTAACTGTGTTCCTGGTTCACCAATTGCTTGTGCAGAAACAATTCCAACAGCTTCTCCAAATTTTACTAATTGATTTCGCCCAAGATCAAGACCATAACAATGTTGACATAGTCCATAAACCGTATCACATGTTAATGGGGATCGAATTACCGCCTCAACAACATGATGTTGTCCGATGACTTTGAGATCCTTTTTAGTAATAAGATGTCCTTTTTTGAAAAGTACTTCCCCTTGTTCATTTTTTAAAGTTTCTGAAAGTACTCGTCCGAACAAGTTTTTTGTAATAGGTTTCACGATACCATCAACTACTTCTTCCCTGAGAACAAGTCCTTTTTTAGCACCACAATCAATTTCAGTAATTACTACATCTTGAGATGCCATAATCAATTTTCGAGTAAGGTATCCCGCATTTGCAGTACTCAATGCCGAGTCTGCAAGACCTTTACGAGAACCATGATTTGTAATGAAATACTCAATCGGCGAAAGACCTTCTTTGTACGAAGAAATTACAGGGAAATCAATTGGACGTCCTTGTGTGTTTACAATAACTCCTTTCATTCCAGCCATCTGAGTTAACTGTCCAATACTTCCTCGAGCTCCTGATACAGCCATATCACCAATTGATTCAGATGAATCAAAGTTTTCTTGGATCTCTTTTTCAATTTTACGCATAACTCCTTCCCATAACTCAATCAATTTCAAATAACGTTCTTCATCAGAAATAAGACCGTCCATATATTGATCAATGATTTTTCGTTCTTGAGTTTTACCTTCTTCAATAAGAGCTTTTTTACCTGGAGGTACGATAGCATCATCAATTCCCATACTTGTACCTGATATAGTTGCATATTTGTACCCAAACGATTTTATTGCATCAAGAATTTCTGGTGTTGCATCAATCCCATAATCATCAATCATTGTATCAACGATTCCTGACAAACCTTTTTTATTAATAATTTCATTAATAAATGGATAATCTTTTGGTAAAATTTGATTGAATAATATTCGGCCTACTGAAGTTTCAAAAACTTTACCGTTAAAAACATTATATCGAGGAGTAGACTGATCTGGAACTACAAAAATTTTTGCTCGAAGATCTACAATTCCATAACTATGCGCTAGGATTGCTTCTCGCGGATTGGTAAAATATTTTCCTTCTCCTTGTTTTCCAGAAACAATTTTGGTCAACCAATACACTCCCAATACAATATCTTGAGAAGGAGCCGTAACTGGATCACCTGATTGAGGTTTCAAGAGGTTTTTATTAGATGCAATAAGTTCTCGTGCTTCAATTTGTGCTGCTTGAGACAAAGGAACGTGAACAGCCATCTGATCACCGTCGAAATCGGCATTAAACGCAGAACATACCAATGGATGAATTTGAATAGCCTTACCTTCAATTAATACTGGGTGAAATGCCTGGATAGATAATCGATGCAATGTTGGCGCACGGTTTAACATTACATATTTACCTTGAATTACTTTTTCTAGAATTTCCCAAACTTCTGGAATTCCTTCTTCAATCAATTTTCCTGCACCTCGAATATTAAAGGCGAGTTCTCGTTTAATAATTTCAGAAATAACAAAAGGTCGAAACAATTCAAGTGCCATGAATTTTGGAATACCACATTCATTTAATTTCAAGTTTGGACCTACTACAATTACCGAACGTCCAGAATAATCTACTCGTTTTCCAAGTAAGTTTGCACGGAAAATACCCTGCTTCCCTTTCAAATAGTCCGCAAGTGATTTCAATTGCCGTTTTTGGGATTGATTCATTGCAACAGAACCTGAACTTTTTCGTATTGTATTATCAATTAATGAGTCTACGGCTTCTTGTAGAATTCGTTTTTCATTTCGCAAAATAACATCAGGAGCTCCAATTTCTTTTAACTTCTTGAGACGATTATTTCTATTAATTACTCGTCGGTAGAGATCGTTTACATCAGAAGTTGCAAATCGTCCACCTTCCAATGCCACCATTGGACGTAATGCAGGTGGAATTACTGGAATAGCTTTTATAAACATCCATTCAGGTCGCTGATTTGAAACAAGAAATGAACGAACAAGTTGTAATCGTTTTTCAATTTTTTCTCGAGCGACCGTTTCACTTTTCTTTTCAATAATTTTTTCTAATTCTGATTCCATTTTTTTCAAATCAAGATTTTTAAAAATTGAATACACTGCCTCTGCTCCAATTCCAGCTTCAAAAACAGTACTATATCGTACAGAAAAACGATGATATTCAGCTTCTGTTAAAACTCGATTCGGTGCAATTTCATTAATTTCTTTTTTTGTATTCGAGAACAATTCTTGCATTGCATCTTTTTCAGAATCTTTTTCCAAAGTTTTCATTCGAATCTTGAATTCATTTTCAAGCTCCTTGAGAACTTTTTGTCGCTCTGATTCATAAACTTCGGTAATGATGTATCCTGCAAAATAAACAACTTTTTCAAGATTTGAGACAGAAACATCAAGAAGAAGTGACATTCGTGACGGAATTGCCCGCAAGAACCATAAGTGAGCGACAGGGCTCGCTAGTTCAATGTGTCCCATTCGTTCACGTCGAACAATAGATCGAGTTACCTCAACTCCACATTTTTCACAAATAATTCCAGCATAACGAATTCGTTTATATTTTCCACAATAACATTCATAATCTTTTTCTGGACCGAAAACACGTTCATCGAAAAGACCACCGCGTTCACTTCGTCCTGTTCGGTAATTTATTGTTTCTGGTTTTTGAATTTCTCCATATGACCAATCATGTACTCGTTCTGGTGAAGCAAGAGACAATGAAATAGTGTCTGGGGTATACATAGTATGATTTTCAGTATTTTTCATAAGAAAGAATTTAAATACAATTAACCAGTAAAATCTTCATCTTCAGCAAGATCATCGAGATCATAATTCATGTCGACCTTGTTCACTGGTGCAGATGATCCACCTTTTTCTTTTCCAGTTGATGGTTCCCGAATCGAAATATCAAGAGAAAGACCTTTCAAATAATTCAACATTACCTGGAATGATGCAGGAACATTTGGTTTTTTGATTGTTTCACCTTTAATAATCGCATCGAATGCTTGAGTTCTCCCTAGAATATCATCAGATTTGATAGTAAGCATTTCTCGAAGTGTGTGTGCTGCACCGTATCCTTCCAATGCCCATACTTCCATTTCTCCAAAACGTTGACCTCCACCTTGAGCTTTTCCTCCGAGTGGCTGTTGAGTAATCAAACTATACGGACCAACAGATCGAGCATGAAGTTTATCTTCCACCATGTGTGAAAGTTTCAACATATACATATAACCAACGGCAATATCTTGATCAAATTTTTCACCTGTTTGTCCGTCAAATAATGCAATTTTCCCGTTTTCTGGAACTCCTGCCTTGATTAATTCCTCTTTGATTTCTTCTGGACTTGCTCCAGCAAAAGGAGGAACAACAGCTTGATATTGAAGTGAATGTGCAGCCATTCCAAGGTGCATTTCGAGAATTTGTCCAAGGTTCATACGAGATGGTACTCCGAGAGGAGTTAGAATAATATCAATTGGTTTACCATCTGCCGAATATGGCATATCTTCTTCTGGAAGTACAATCGAAACCACACCTTTGTTTCCATGTCGCCCTGCCAATTTATCACCCATTTGTACATTTCGTAATTGAGCAATTTGAATATAAATTTTCTTTAGAACACCTGATTCAAGGTCGTCACCATTTTCACGAGAAAATACCTTTACTCCAACAATACGACCTTTTCCACCTTTTTCCATGCGGAGAGACGTATCTTTTACATCTCGAACTTTTTCACCAAAAATTGATCGAAGTAATCGTTCTTCTGGAGTTAATTCCACTTCTCCTTTTGGGGTAATTTTCCCAACAAGAATATCTCCTTCACGAACTTCTGCTCCTACGCGAATAATTCCTTCTTCATCAAGATCTTTTAATTTTAATTCACTAACATTAGGAATATCATGTGTTGTTTGTTCTGCTCCTAATTTTGTATCACGAACAATACAATCATATTCATCAATGTGAATACTTGTAAAAACACTATTACGAACAAGTCGCTCAGAAACAATAATCGCATCTTCAAAGTTTGCACCATTCCAACACATGAACGCTACCCGAATATTTTGTCCGATTGCGAGTTGTCCATTTTCAGTGGTTGCACCATCTGCCAGAACTTGTCCCATTTTTACTTGTTGTCCAACACTCACAATAGGTCGTTGATGGTAAATAGTACTTTGATTAGTTCGAATATAATTTGTTAATGGATATACAATTACTTTTCCTTTATTATTTTTCACTTCTACCTTTTTCCCATCAACTGCAATTACTTCACCATCTTCATCTGCAATACAAAGTCGCCCTGTATCTAATGCTACACGGTCTTCGATACCTGTTGCAACAAGTGGTGCCATAGGAACAACACAAGGCATTGCTTGAGTTTGCATGTTTGATCCCATAAGTGTTCGTTTTGCATCATCATGTTCCAAAAATGGAATAAGAGAAGCTGCTACAGAGAATGCTTGATTAATAGCAACATCAACGAATTGTACTTGGTCCATTGTTGCATAACCAGGCGCACCATGCACTCGAGCTTCTACAATTTCTCTATCAATAACCCCCTTTTCATTAATCATTCCTGAGTGAGCAATGATGTATTTTTCTTCTTCTAATGCGTTCAAATATTGAATCTTATTAGTTGTTTTACCGTTTTCTACTGTCATATATGGAGTCTCAATCATACCAAATTCATTAATTCGAGCATACATCGCCAACTGGAGGATTAATCCAATGTTTGGACCTTCTGGAGTTCGAATAGGACAAAGTCGCCCATAATGAGATGGGTGCAAGTCTCGAACCTCAAATCCTGCTCGTTCACGAGTAAGTCCACCTGGTCCAAGTGCTGAAACACGACGCAAATGATCCACTTCAGTAAGTAAGTTTTCTTGAGAAATAAATTGAGAAAGCTGATTCTGTGTAAAGAATTCACGAATTGCAGCTTGGAGTGGTCGTTGATTAATGAACTGAATAGGAAGCAATGTATTCACATCAATAGTAGACATTTTATCTTGAATATTTCGCTTCATTCGAGCCATACCTTTTCGTACAGCAAGTTCTACTAATTCACCTACGAAACGAACTCGACGAGAACCAAGATGATCAATATCATCAGCTTTTGATCGAGGCGTCGTATTGAGTGTAGCAATATATTCGATAATAGTTACAAAATCTTCCACTGTTAATTGTTGTACAGAAACGTCAGCCTCTGTGAGACCTTTATCGAATCGTTTGTTGAAAAAATATCGTCCTACTCGTGACAAATCATATCGATCTGGAGCAAGAACTGAAAAGAAAAATTCTTTTGCGCTATCTGCTGGTGCAGATTCACCATCACGAAGTTTCTTGTAGATATCAACATAGGCTTCCCCTTTGGTTTTCGTAGTATCTTTGGTGAGACAATACGCGATATAATTGCGAGCTGTTTCGTTAGTAAATAAGTCGAGAATTTCTTGATCTGTATCAGGTCCAAGTGCTCGCAATAATGTCGTTACATAAAACTTTCGTTTTTTATCAATACGAACGAATACTGCATGGTCTCCATCAGATTCAAGTTCAATCCATGCACCTCGTGCAGGAATAATTTTTGCACCGAAAAATCGTCCCTTTCGTGTGAGACTGTCAGTAAAAGAAACTCCAGGACTTCGCATTAACTGTGGAACGATTACTCGTTCAACCCCATTAATAATAAAAGTACCATTTGGAGTGATCAAAGGAATTTCAGTAAGTGAAATTTCTTGATCTTTTACCGCTCCGAGAACTTTGTTATGGATTTTCACTTGAGCTTTTAATTGACCTTCAAAAGTGAGCTTGTTCTCCTTGGCGAAGGTTTCATCATGATCTGGATGAATCAATCGAATACTCGTAATCGTGAATTCGAATTTCTTGTCAGAATAATCTTGCACTTGAGAATATTCCTTGATTATTCGAGCGAGATCTTCCTCGAGGAATTTCTGATAAGATACTAATTGATTTTCAATCAAGTTAGGTACGTCGACAAGCGGTTGTCGATATTTACTAAATACCTTTTTAGGAAGTGGTAGGTTCCGCAAGGTGTTTTTCGTTACAGAGTTTTTTGATGACATATCTAGTTATGCTTTGATACAAACGAATAAAAACCATCCATGTATTGGGCGGCTTGCTTATTTGTAATGAGAAAACGTTAGTAATCTACCCGCTGGAACTCATTCGTGTCTCGGTATTACAACTACTCTACCAAATTATCAACAAAAGTCAAGAAAAAGATACTTAATCACTTCCTACCTAACTTTTATTAGTGATTATTTTTTTCAAAATACAAAAAGCGGGGCGCCTTAGGCGCCCCTGATTTTTGTTGTTTTGAATTTTATTCAATTGTTAAAATTTCT
>CAZUGR010000014.1:0-14613 GCA_964620145.1 uncultured Candidatus Saccharibacteria bacterium | reverse complement strand
TTCTCCAGGTAAACATCCGGGATCTAAAACAGTACCCGGAAGATATCCTCCTGGATCTGGTGGAGGTGCAACAGCGAACACGAAAGCTCCATACCCTATAATAGAGAGAAGTGAGAAAAATGTAATGAGTAATTTTTTAGAGAATTGAGAAGTGTGTGACATATGTATGAAGTATATCAAGAAAGTAATAAACAATGCAAGAGTAAAATGATTTTTTAAAAAAAGTTGTGGATAAGTTTTTTAAAGAGGATTTTTTAGAAATACAAAAAGCAGGGGCGCCATAGGCGCCCCTGCTTTTTGTTGTTTTGAATTTTATTCAATAATCGCCTTGATACGACGAACTCCTGCGCTCGATGCTTCTTCTTTTTGAATTTTAAATGTCCCTATATTTCCTGTTCGTTCAATGTGTGGACCACCGCAGAATTCTTTACTAATCGCAGTATCGAGATTTTCTCCGATGTAATATACAGAAACAATATCTGGATATTTTACTCCGAATTCCATTTCTGCACCGATTTGTTCTGCTTCATCTTTTTTCATTTCAACACGCTGCATTGGTAAATCTTGTACAATCCAATTATTTACTAATTGCTCAACGGCTGTTTTTTGTTCGTCAGTCATTTTTGTATCGTGACTGAAATCAATACGGATTCGTTCTTCGGTGATATTGCTTCCTCGTTGGTGTACATGATTACCGAGGACTTGTTGCAATGCTGCAAGTAGTAAATGATGCGCCGTATGTGAGCGGATAATTTTATCACTCGTTCCACCTAACCCACCTTTGAATTTTTGTTCTGCTCCAACGCGTGATTTTGCTTGATGCTCTGCCATTTCTTGATCAAATTTTGCACGATCAATAACAATTCCCTGCTCATGCGCAAGCTCCTCGGTTAATTCAATTGGAAATCCGTACGTTGTCGCGAGAATGAATGGATCAGTTCCCTTTGCAAATTCTTTTAATCCTGATTCAAGAGTTTTTTCAAACTTTTGCATTTCAGTAACAATTAATGTGACTACTTCTTGATTATTAATTTCTTGATAAAAATCTGTATACGTATTTTGAATTGTTTGCAAAATAGTTACCAAATTTTCTGGTAACAAATTTATTTTTCGAGCTTGCACTAATGCACGTCGAATCAATCGACGCATAATATATCCACGATCTTTGTTTGATGGAAATACTCCATCACCTGCCATAAACAGTGCAGTACGCATATGATCCGCAATCACGCGAGCAGATTTTTCATTAAATAATTCTCCTGCAATATTTTTTATTTCTTGCATTACTGAATCCAATAAATCTGTACGGTACGCAGTATTCACCCCTTGCATCACTGCTGTTAATCGTTCAAGACCTGCTCCCGTATCAACATTTTTCTGTGCGAGTTTTCCAATGACAACTCCATCTTTTTTCTCGTATTCCATGAACACATCATTCCAAATCTCGATGAATTTTTCTTGATTAACAAGACTTAGAAAATTATCGTGAGAAATTTCCTGTCCGACAAATTCTCCTTGCATGTCATAAAACATTTCAGAACACGGACCGCATGGACCATTATCACCTGGGCTCCACCAGTTATCGTCTGCAGGCAATGCATAGATACGATGTTCAGGAATCCCAAGATTCATCCAAATATCTTTTGACTCCTGATCATATGGCGCGTTTTCATCTCCTGCAAAAATAGTAATAGCGAGTCGTGATGGATCAAGTCCAAGTCCTTCGTCTTTACTTGTCAAAAATTCATAACTCCATTTAATCGCGTCTTGTTTGAAGTAGTCACCCAATGACCAATTTCCCAACATTTCAAAAAATGAAAAATGTCGATTATCACCAATATCGTCAAGATCACCTGTTCGTACACATTTTTGACACGATGCGAGTCGTTTCCCTAATGGATGTGGTTGCCCCATTAAATATGGCACCAGCGGTTGCATTCCTGCAGTATTGAACAATACTGATGGATCGTTTTCTGGAACCAATGACGCGGACGGTAAAATTGCGTGTCCACGCTTTTTAAAGAATTCCAAGAATCGATTTCTAATTTCTACTGATTTCATACGCATACCCTAGCATATTTTGAGAAACAAAAAAAGCCGTTCGGATATACCTAATTAGCTTTAAGAAATTTAACCTTTTGAAAGTATTTTTGTAACCCATAGAGATATGGAAATACCTAAAACAAACAAAACACCAACTGATTCCATGAATAATTTTTCTGGAACAAGTACAATCGCAAAAGTTACAAATAATGCCATAATACATATTAAATATGCAAAGAAAATAAGAACTTTGGTTTTCCATCCAATTTTTTCTTTTGGAGAAAACAAATTGTGATTATTAATGTGTGAATAGAACATATTACAAGATTTTTAGAGTGAAGAAATTTATTTCTTTATATCATAATTCATTTTATTTGTCAAAAAAAAGCAAGTCACCCTGCTTTTTAAATTAATCCCACCTTTTTACAATCTTTTTCCAATTGCTGTAACTCTTTTTGAAGTGACTGCAATCCTGTTTCCCAGAACATTGGATCGGTCGTATCAATATCAATTGCTTTAAAAATATTTGCAGGCGTATCAGAACCACCAGCTGACAAAAATTGATTTATCTTTTCAATAAAATTATTGTCTTGTTTATATTTTTCATACATTGCCGTACTAATTAATTGCCCGTACGCATAACTGTACACATAAAAATGTCTCCGCATGTGTGAATGAGGAATCCATCCCAATCCATCATGATCAGTGATTTCAGTAGATTTTCCCATGTATTGTTTCAAATATTTTGCTCGGATTTTTGAAATTTCTTCAGAACTCAGCGTTCCATTTTTATACACACCATCGTACATTTCTTTTTCAAAAAGCAAGTGGTTAATTTGGCGATGAATTGTCATGAACGATTCTTGTAAATAATTAAACCGTTCAAACAACTGATCTTTTTCAGAAAGGGTTGCATAGAGTTCGTCGCGTGCAAAGTTTTCAAACAACGTACTCGCAACTTCTGCAGTAGAAATTGGATGTTCGTGATACATAACTCCTTGATATTTATTAGCATATTCTGCATGAATGGCATGCCCCATTTCATGAGCCAATGTTCGCACTGCATCAAATGTATCGTTCCAATTTAATAATATATACGTCGGTCGCCCATAATCACTCCAGCAATATCCACCACCCTTTTTCCCTTTCCGAGAATACACATCAATCTGTCCATTTTTCAAAAATGAATCAAAAATAGTTCGATATTCTGGATGAACTTTTTCAAACGCATTTCGTACAATATTTACCGCTTCATCAAATGAATATTTTTTATGAGTCGCACTCAATTGAATCGCCATATCATATGGCCCAAGTTTTTCGAGTTTCAATAATTTCTTTTTCAAGGTAAATAATTTTTCTGGCAATTTTTCATATTTTTTCACTGCTTGTAATAACGCAGAAAGTTCCTCATTCGTATTTTGATAATCAATCAATGTCGCGTCCTGCGGTGAATCAAATCCTCGTAAACTATCATCAACTTTTTTGTTATTAATGACCGCATTCATTTCTGCCTCGGCAATTAATTGAATTCTTGCAATTTTTTCTTGAACAAGGTCATGTAATTTCTTACGATCAGATTGTTTTTGTAATGTTTGAATTAATCCAGAAGCCTTGGTAATGGGTAAAATTTCTTTTTTCCAAATTACCGTTAATTCTCCTAACGCTTTTTCGGTCATTTCAATCCATGATTCATATGCAGCGTTTCGTTTTAATAAAAGAATTTTTTCTTCTGGTTCAGATAATTGATGTTTTGCAGCAATAAATAATCGTTCTAACATGTATCGATATTTTACAAATCGATTATCTTGCATGATTTTTTCTTGTACTGTTTTTCCAAGTTTTCCAATTTCAAGAGCGTAAAATAGTGTTTCATTAAAAGCTTGCACCAATCGTTCTTGAGCTTTATTGATCAATCCTGCCAATTTACTATTTCCTGTATCGATTTCTCGAGCAAGCGTATAAAAAACAAATGGATGCGAACCGGAAACTTTTTCCTCGAACAATTCATAATCCTGCAATGATTCCAAAAGTTTTTCCAAGTTACCAAAATCTGCACCTCGCCATTTTTGTGCAAATTTCTGACACTCAGATTCTACCAATTGCATATCTTTTTCAATTTTTGGGTTGTTTATATTTTTGTATAATAATCCCAAATTCCAATCAGTTTTGTATCCAGTATTTTTTGTTCCTTTTTTCATATAGAATACTGTAGCATGAAATACAGGGAAAGAAAAAGCTGGATTTGCTACGCAAATCCAGCTTTTATAATTTTATATTTTACTATCCTAAACTCTTATTTCCCTTCTTTTAATTCTTGTTCAAACTCTGGATCAGGGAAAATTCGCAATCGAACCTTTCTTTCTAGTAACGACAAAATTGCAAGAACAAAAAATGTGAGCAGTGTTGCAAAAATCGCCTCCGCATACAACCCAAATCCAACTGCCATACCAATCGCTGCACAGGTCCATAACCCTCCAGCAGTAGTAATATTTTGTACTTGATTATTTTTAAAGATAATCAAACCAGCACCCAAAAATCCAATACCAACCACCACCTGTGCCGCAACACGTAATGGATCCGTATTGATAACCATGTCACTCATCGCATATGATCGAGTAACCACCTCACTAATAGCAATAAACATTGCCGAGGTCATACTCACCAATGCATACGTTCGCATTCCTGCAGTTTTATGCACTAAAATTCGTTCAAATCCTAATAATAAACCAAGGAACATTGCGAGTGTTAATTTCAACGCAATAGTAATAAATTGATGATCAAAAATTGTTTCCATAATAATTCTATTATACTACAACAAAATAAAATAACAATGATTAATATGGAAAAATATCCATCAATTCTCCTGAATAATAAAATTCATGTGCCAAATCACCAAAGGTATACTGTTGTCCATTTACCGTAATTGGTGCACCTCCGATTCGTGGTTCTGTTTTTGGAATTGATCGATTAAATCCAAGATTATAAAGAGTTGCAAGAACTCCTGGGTTTTTTGAAATATCAACATCAGATTTTGCCCATTGAGCAGAAACTTGTCGCATGAATAATCCAGTATACAAATATGAATAATAGGTATTTTGAGTATCCGTAATTCGATTAAAACGAACATTTTCCTCGTTTGAGCCTGCTGGATACGTTATAATATTCTCCATTTCTTTCCCGAGATAAAATACTGAGCTTGGATTTTTTAAGTTCTGATCAATACGCGCAACCGTTTCAGGTTTCAATCCTGCAATTCCAAATGAAAATTGTGACAATGACGCAAGTATTTTTAATGGTTCAAAATATCTTTTAAACGAATCTCGCGCATTGGTGAAAAATCGGAATTGCTCACCAATTACACCACCCAATAATATACGCGGAGAAATTCCAGCGTCTTTTGCTGCTTTTGTGATATATTCTTGGTCTCGAGTAAATGCAGATTTCATTACTGACCATTCTTCTGAATCTGCCCAAGCATATGCTGTTTGCGCAAGCGGTTTTGTCGTAGATACGAGCACTTTTTCACAGGTAGTCATTTTTTGATTAAACTCATTCCCACCAAAACGAACAGATGCACTTTCAATCATTTGAATAACAAGCAACGAATCTTTACCTGTTTCTAATACTTGATTAATTGCTTGTGCAGTTTGTGGTGCATATTCTGCAAGTGTATGGATTTTACAAAGTAATACTGCACGACTTTCTATTTTTGTATTTCTTTCTTTTCTTGTATTAGAAATATTCATAAATGAATTATTTCTTTCGGTAATTGTTCCGCGTACATTTAACCAACCAAATTGCATCGCAATAAAAACACCAGAAAACACAATTCCAATTCCAGTAAATATTCCAACAATAATTTTAAAACTATTTTTCATAAATATATTCTTTTGCTATTGAACAATACCACCTCCAATACAAACATCTCCTTTGAATACAACAACAGACTGACCTTGTGCAATTGTTCCATCATATTCTGAAAAATACACTTCTGCATTTTCTTGATTTAAAAGAACGATTGAACACTCTTTCAAATCTCCATGATAACGAATTTGTGCAGTATATTGCATCGATTCTTGCGGAATAATTCTCCAAATACACTCTCTAATGGTAATTTTTTGTGAAACTTTTTCTTGATGAAGTGTATGTGAAACAGTAATTGTATTATTTTCAATATCTTTGTGAACAACATAATATGGGCGATCATCAGTTGTTTTCTCGGTAATAGTAAAACCGTGTCGCTCACCCAATGTAAAGAGAAGTGCTCCAGAATGAAACCCGATAACATTTCCTTGCTCGTTTAATACGTGGCCTTGTTTCTCTGCAATATAGTGGCCGAGAAAATCTTTCATATCGATTTCTCCAATAAAACAAATTCCTTGTGAATCTTTTTTCTGTGCTGTTGGTAGTCGATACCAAGAAGCTATTATTCGAGTAATCGATTTTGGTAAATGTCCCACAGGAAATAAAATATATTGTAACTGTTCCTGAGTAAGTGTCCACAAGAAATAAGATTGATCTTTTCCATTATCAACACCTTTTACCAACTGATTATTACTATTTTGTGCATAATGACCTGTTGCAACATAATCAGCACCTTGTTCAATTGCATAATGGAGAAACCCACCAAATTTTACCTCTCGATTACACATAACATCCGGATTCGGTGTTCGTCCCTTACGATATTCTGCAATCATATAATCTGCTACACCATTTTTATACTCTTGTTCCAAATCAAGCTCAAGAAAGGGAATTTCCAAATGTGCACAAACTCGCATTGCATCACGTCGTTCATCACGCCAAGTACACTCTATCCAATCTGGTTGCCACGTACGAATAAAAACTCCAGT
Organism: uncultured Candidatus Saccharibacteria bacterium; assembly: GCA_964620145.1. Classification (GTDB taxonomy): domain Bacteria; phylum Patescibacteriota; class Minisyncoccia; order Phycocordibacterales; family UBA1006; genus CALMMZ01. The sequence goes on along the minus strand of CAZUGR010000014.1, from coordinate 7,720 downwards.
GACTTTGTATCCATACAATTTTAAAAGTAATGCTGCAACACTCGAATCAACACCACCAGAAACACCAACAAAAACCTGCTTTCCTCGTCCAGGTTGAATAATAAGTTTCCAAATATGTTGAAAAAACCATGTCATAATACTCACTACAATACCAGAAAACAAAAAAGTGTCTATTATAGACCTTTTTGTTAAATTATCATTAATTTTTTGAATACTTCAAAAGTTGCTCGAATATCTGCAAGTGCCGTGTGAGCTTTCTCGTTCTTAATTCCTAATCGTTCACATAACTCACGCAACGTAAAACTAGTCATAGTTTCGTCTTTCCGAAAACGCATATATGCAAGAGAGATTGTATCAAGTTTCGCATAATAGAATGGATCTTTGATTTTTTTCTGACCAAACGCATATGACAAAAATGAATAATCAAAGCTGATATTTTGTCCAATCAAAACACAACCATCACATTTTTGTGACAAGGTTTGTAACGCTTCTTCTAAAGAGTGAGCAAACATCCATACTGACTCATCATATCCATTAATACGCAAAGCTTCTGTCTCAGCTGTTTCGATATGTTCTGGTTTTACTTTAAATTCGAACTCATCAACCGTTACCCATTCACCTCGATCGTTTTGTTTTGCTATCAGGCAACCTATTTCAATAATTTCATGTTTAAATGGATTAATTCCTGTTGTTTCAATATCGACAAAAGCAAGTCTTTTTCCTTTCATATAAAAACCACTATATCACAATATAGTGGTTTTCGTTAGGTTTTCATTATTTTAAATACTTTTTCTTGTTCTGTACATGCTGATCATGATTTTTTGCATAATAAATTTTTCCTTGTGAATCATGCAAATAATACCAATAATCTGAATATTCTGGTTCAAGTGTCGAAAGTATCATCGCCATACCAGGATTTCCAATTGGACCAATAGGAAGCCCTGTTCGAGTATAAGTATTATATGGATTATCTGTTTGTAATTCTGCGCGAGTGAGTTCACTACTTGTTTTGCTAATAGTATATTTAAATGTAGCATCAACTTGCATTGGCATATTTTTTTCAATTCGTTTCCAGAGAATACCAGCGACTACACGAGCTTCTTCTGCATTATTTGCTTCACGCTCTAAAATAGAAGCCATAATAATTATTTCTTGGAGCGTTCTCTGTTTTCCTCCGAATTTTTGCTTGGTTAATGTGGTTAATTGTGGAACCTCCTCTGAAACAAAATAATTTTGGAGTAATAATTTTTTATTATTCCAATGTTTTTGTATACTTGTTAATATTTCATCAACTGATTGAGTTCGAAAAAAATAATACGTATCTGGAAAAATAACACCTTCCAAAGAATATGTTTTTTGTAAAAATTCATCTCGAGCAAATTCTGGTATTGATTGCGATAATATATCTGTTATTTCATGTCGAGTAATACCTTCTGGGAATGTAATCTTGATCTGGCTATCTCCATAGTCACCTTGTATAATTCGACGAGCAATAGAAAAAACTGATTGTTTTTCTTGAAAAATATAATCACCTGCAATAACTTTTTCTCCGCGTAACAATGTTCGCATGAGTATATGAAACCATTCGCTCGAACGGATAATTCCTTGGTGTTCCAAAAGTGATGACAAGTCTCGTGTAGTCATTCCTGAATATATTGTAATAATCGTATCTTTCTTGAAATTCCGAGGAGCTTGCGAAATTAAAACAAACCAAAAAAGTATACCTACCACAATACCTACAAGGAAAAATATCCCATATCGAAACTGCCTCAAATGAATTTGAGGTAGTTTTTGAAAAATACTTTTTGCAAATTGTATTACTGGTTGAATAAAATTAAAAAATTTCTGTTTCATAAAAAATTAAATAGGGAGATTTGATGGTGGTTCTGCTTTTTGTGCTTGCACACGTTCGAACGAACTTGTTGTAGCAACACGACCAGGAAAATGAAAAATAGTTGCCAATTCTTCTGAATTTAAAGTAAAAATCTTTTTCTTACTTAATAAATCTTCATAGAAAAATGATCGATTAATATATTGTTGAAATATTTTTTTCAAATTTTTGTTCTTTCTGAGATTATTATAATCATCCCACGGATATTTGAAACCTGGACCATCTGCTTTGAACGAATTCAAATGTGGCGAACCAAATTGTTTGAAAGCAGTTTTTATTGCTCCCATACGTTTTTTGTCACTTTCTTTTTTGGCAATATATAATGCACGAATTCCTGTATCAAAACCAACTTTCTGAATACTTCGTTCGATAGCATCAACTTTTAACTGATCGGCAGGAGAAAGATTTTTGTATCCACCTATCTTTTTTGCTTTTTCTCCTTCGCCAATAACTGTATTACTATAATCTGCAATCAGAGTATCGACCATATCACGTCCTTGTTTGATCCATTCAAGGTCTTCACCTTTTTTATTTTTCCAACGCTTTGTAGCTTGACGGACAACAATTTGAATCCATATCTGTTCACCTTTCTTGAGAGAACCGAGAATTTCAATCAACGGTGTAATTGGATCAATTTTTTGTTCTTCATCCAAGGAAAGTGATTTTGTATCAAGTCCATAATCAACATAAGTCTTTATCGGAAGAGGGTCAGATTCCTTGAGGTAGAATTCTGCCGTATCGAGCACCCAACCATTATCAGGTTTCCATTCAGGTATGTATCGAGTATAATCATCTACCGAAACAATTTCTGCTCCAGGATATTGAGAGTAAATCAAAGATTCAAGTACTCCTCGATGTTTTTTCTGAGTACGAATAAAGAAATATACATTTCCTTCAATAGAAACAATCTCTAATGAGGAGAACGCAGCTACATGTCCCCCTTTCCACCATTTCTTGAACCAATCATCCTCTGGTGTTCCTTGTTCCAGCCCAGAAAAAATAATTTCCATTGCTTGTGGTGTTTTGTGAACATCTTTTGGAATTTTGACCTCGAGCATAACCCACTCCATTGCAAGCAATGATTCTTTTTCCAAAATTTCAAGCCATACTTTTCGTCCAATAATAAAACATACAACAGGAATCCAAAAAACTGCCGTTTTTACCGCAATAGGAACAAGTAAATCTGTAAATGCAAGTGCAAGCAATTCAAACATAAATATAGAACAAGTATATCACAATCCTCGCAAACAAAAAACAACAGCTATGCTGTTGTTTTTATGCTACATCGTAGAGTCCATCTTTGGTTTTCTTGAAATATTTTGGATTTTGTAGGTTTACAAGAATGGTATTTTTCTTGAGATATCGTTCCTTCATTACCTTGTCGACAATGTCTTCTTTTGCCATTGGGCCTTCTGCTTTGAGAATATCTGCAATAACATCACGAACAACTCCTGTCTTGTATCCCCATTCCTTGAGAGCGTACACTCCTCGTCCAACTAATACAAATCGATCGTCTTTGATTAATTCGTTATGAGTCGTTGCAACATGAACATTTTTACCAAATGTTTTATTGATTGCAGATGCAACTTCACGGAAATGCATTGGCGAACCATGTCGTCGCATTACCAAATATGAATAATCTTTTACTCCTCGAGTTTTCACATTAGGAGAACTTGCTCGTCCCCATTCACCTAATTTATTAGAAGAAAGCGCCTTAGAGATAGAAAGCCATCGTTTTACCATACTATCATCAACAGAATGAGTCGTAATTTCACAAATTCCATCATGACACATAATACGATCAACGATTTCATTTTCTGAAATCAAGTCATGCTCAGATAATTCACTATGAATATCAGCGAGTGCCTTGTGTACACGATCTGCAACTTGTTGATTGATTACCCATCGTTTCTTGAACGTATGATCCTCTTTTGATTCTACAAAATCATCACCTAATGTAAGGAAAAACCCAACATGATTCTGCGTTACCTTGTCACTTGCAACCATTGGGAGAAAATCACGTTCTGCAACTACACCACCTAAATCGTTAATGATTTTCTTGAGCTCAACGAAAATTTCTTCGGCTTCTGGGAAACTTTCTGATTTCTTGATTGCGTTCAAGGCAAAATTCTCAATTTGACGAACACGTTCACGAGTAATACCATATTTTTGACCGATTGCTTCGAGAGTCATTTGTTCACCAGTATCATTCAAACCGAAACGGTTAATAACTACTTGTTGCGCACGATCTTGAAGATGCTTGAGCAATTTTTTAGTAGTTTGTTTTGGTTTAAAATTAACAGATATCTTTGCCATAACAGTAGATTACAAATTAAATAAAAATGAATAAATAAAACAAGAACACAACATAAAGGCTTGTAAAACATTGAATTCCTTTTGTTATATTATCATAGTATCACAGGACAAAATAAAAGTCAAATATATTTATAGGGCGTTACTATCTCGCAAATCTACTTTTTTATAAAGGACATCAAGTTACTAAAAGTGTCTTTTATAACAAAAAACCAGAAAAACAAATTTCTAGTTTTTTATTTCTTTTTGAGGATTTTTTTAAGATATTTCCCTGTGTGACTCGATGGATTATTTGCAACATCTTCTGGTGTTCCCTTGGCGATAATTTTTCCACCACCAGAACCTCCTTCTGGACCAAAATCAAGTAAATAATCTGCGCATTTTATCACATCGAGATTATGCTCAATGAGAACCACTGTATTTCCTCGTTCTACTAACTTGTTTAACACTTCGATCAGTCTCCGTACATCTTCAAAATGAAGACCTACTGTTGGTTCATCAAGTAGATAAATCGTTTTTTGGGTCATTGGACGATATAATTCTGATGAAATTTTCACACGCTGTGACTCTCCTCCTGACAAAGTATCTGACGATTGACCGAGTTTAATATATCCCAACCCAACATCGAGCAATGATTTCAAGCGATCAGCAATTGCAGGAATATCAAAGAAAAACTCATAAGCTTCCTCGATAGTCATTTCCAATATTTCATAGATATTTTTCCCTTTTTTTGCATTGCTTGGCTTGTAATATACTTTCAAGGTTTCTTTATCGAATCGTTTTCCATTACACACATCACAAGTTACATATACTGTAGGCAAGAAATGCATTTCTACTGCAATTTCACCATTTCCTTGGCATGCTTCACAACGACCACCTTTCACATTAAAACTAAATCGAGAAGATTTCCAACCACGAACACGTGATTCTGTAGTACTTGCGAACAAGTCTCGAATAAATGTCCATGCTCCTGTATACGTTGCAGGATTTGACCGAGGAGTTCTCCCAATTGGAGATTGATCAATCATAACTACTCGAGAAACATCTCCTGTTTTTTCAAATTTTGCCGCATTGAATATTTTAGTTGTTCGAGAACGACGCTCGAGTAATCCTTGTAGATTTTTATGAACGACATCATACATGAACGATGACTTTCCAGAACCAGACACCCCACAAATTACTGACATTCTTCCTAATGGAATTTCTGCATTCAAATTTTCAATATTATGAATATGTGCACCAGTAACTTTTATTGAGCCATTATCTTTGTTGCGACGTTCTCTTGGTATTTCTACTTTTGCAACACCTTGCAGATAATCAATAGTAAGTGACTGTTCCTTATTTTTTCCTGCAAGAAGTGTCTCTAAATATCCTTGAACAATTACATTTCCACCATGCACACCTGCACCAGGACCAATATCAACAATATAGTCAGATGCAAAAATAGTATCCTCATCATGTTCCACAACTACAATAGTATTCCCAACATCACGTAAATTTTTTAACGTATTAATCAATCGATCATTATCACGTTGATGTAAACCAATAGTAGGTTCGTCAAGAACATACAGTGCTCCAACTAATTGTGAACCTAATTGTGAAGCAAGTCTGATTCGTTGTGCTTCACCACCTGATAATGTATTTGCTCGACGATTTAATGCGAGATACTGTAAACCAACATCATACATGAACAAGAGACGGTCTTCTATTTCTTTCAAAACAACTCCTGCAATTTCTCGATCTTTTTTAGATAATTCAAGTTTTGAAAAAAAATCAATAGCAGACTCGATAGAAAGATTAGTAATATCAACCACATTCATAAATTCTGATCTATTTTTTCCAGTAACTCGATCTGATTCAGTGTTACCATGCAAATATACATTGAGAGCTTCGTTACGCAATCGTGCACCATTACATGTTTTACAAACATCATCATGCTCATTACCTAACAAGTGATACACACCCAAACCATTACAATCAGGACATGCTCCGTATGGACTATTGAAAGAAAATAATCGAGGTTCAATATCAGGAAATGAAAAACCATCATGCGGACAAGATAACGTTGCAGACATAAGGAATTCATGCTCATCATCCGTGTCAGCAACTGCACCTTCAGGAAACGAAAAAACAATTCTCACCATGTTTTCTGCCTCGAGCAATGCGAGTTCTACTGCTTCAGCAAGTCGTTCTTCGGCTTCTTTTTGATTATCAGAAAATTCATGAAGTGTAATTTCATCAATCAAAAAATCAATATCATGTTTTGAGTTTTTATCGAGTAGTATTTTTTCTCGGAGACTTTTCATAGAACCATCAATGCGTGCTCGTACGTATCCTTTTCCAAGCATGTCATACAACATTTGGTAATATTCTCCTTTGCGTCCACGAACAACTGGAGCAAGAATCTGTACTTGGATTTCACTCCATTCAATACCAAGGATTTTCTTCTTGCCTTTGTGTATTTTCTGGAAAAGAGCAATTTTTTCCTTGATTACATTGAGAATTTCTTCGGTTGAAAGTTTTTCGATTTTTCTCCCACATTCCACACAATACGGTTTCCCAACTCGTGCATATAATACTCGTAAATAATCATAAATTTCAGTGATGGTTGCTACCGTCGAACGAGGATTGTTTGATCGAGATTTTTGATCGATAGAAATTGCAGGTGAAAGCCCAGTAATTTCATCCACATCAGGTTTTCCCATTTGTTTTAAAAATTGCCGTGCGTACGCAGAAAGACTCTCTACGTATCGTCGTTGTCCTTCTGCAAAAATTGTATCAAATGCGAGTGATGATTTTCCAGATCCAGAAAGTCCTGTAATTGCTGTCATAGTCCCACGAGGAATTTCCACATCAATATTTTTCAAATTATGTGTTCGTGCTCCTTTGATAATAATTTTCTCGTCCTGAGATTTGATTGTTTTCTTGATTGCCATTAATGCAGTTATATCATAATTCTGTATAATTGTCTTGAATGATTGACAAATATTTAATTAATGATAATGTAGAGAGTAATTAAAAATAAATATTATGGGAAAGAAAAAAACGGAAAAAGTAGTCAATCTTTCAAATGTTATCAAATCACTTGATCGTGAAAGACACAGAGAAGGCAAGGTAATTTCTTGTGTAACTATTCCAGGTATTGGACTTATTGCACTGGAAACAGAAAAACCTCTTGCACACATGCATGAGAAGGAAGAAATTAAAAGAATACAAATAAAAAAGGATGACAATATCCTTTATGACAACCTGCCTTTCTACAGGCAGATTATCTAATCTCAATGAAAATCTAGAAGCACTCAAAATATTTGAGTGCTTTTTGTTATAATAATTAAAATTTTCTTTTTGGTTTTTTCTTTGCTTTGAGCTCTCCTGTTTTTTCTTTTAATGCTTGGATTTCATCACGCAGGATTGCTGCTGTTTCAAAATCAAGTTCTGCAACTGCATCATTCATTTCTTGTTCCTTTAATCGAATTAATTCTTTTGGATTATCTGCAAACAATTGCGCATCGAGTG
>CAZUGR010000013.1:0-15224 GCA_964620145.1 uncultured Candidatus Saccharibacteria bacterium | reverse complement strand
TGCCGTAGCCATAATTGCATCTCTTGGACTCCATGGGTTTGCAACTGAAATTCCTAGATTTTTCTGCACTCGTTCATTTACCAAAACCCATGTACTTGGAATAAATTGAGTATACCCCATTGCTCCACCGAATCCACGTCCATCATAATATTTTGTAGCTGTTCCAACACCTCGGATATCAATTGGACATGAAACTGGTGTTGTCTCCCAATTCAGTCCTAACCCTCGTGTAATTGTTGCAAAATGAGGAAGACTTCCCGATCCCATAACTTTTTCAAAAAATGTTCCTGATTTAATTCCTTTTCCATCTCCTGTAGTCAAATTGGTAACATAACAACCTCCTACATTATTCCCAAAACCAGTTTCTTGTTGCATGATTGCCATAATAAAGGCTGGATCAACTCCTGTTTTTTGCGATGCAAGCTTTGCATAGTCATAAGCTTCCCCAAAGGAAACAGAACGACTTTCAATACCACTTCCTTGGAATTGGATAAGTGCGGAACGAATCTGTGAAATACGAGCTTGTCGATCTTTGATTACTGCTTGATAATTTGCCTCTTGTCCTTTACTTACTTGAAGTGTTTTGTTTTTTTCTGCCTGAGTTGTTTCTACGCTTTTCTTTTGATTTTCAAGTTCATATTTTACATCATTTTCTCGAACACGACGCTCTTCAAGGGTTTCTTTTTCTTTATTTGTTTGTTGTTTTGTATTTCTAATAATACCAAAAGAATCTTGAATTCCTTGGTTCACTGTTTCTAATTGTTCCATACCTTGGAAAAATGCTGAAATAGAATTTTTTGAAAGCAACATTTCTGCAATAGTATAGTCATCAAATTGTTGTTTTTTTCGTAAAATTTGCGCAAGAATATTTTCTTGATGTTGTCTTTTTTGGTCGAGTGTTTGAATAGTTTTTACCTTCTCTGTAATTTGCCCTGAAAGTTGTTGTAGCGTTCTATTTTTTACAGCAATATCACTTTTTTTCTTGTTAATTTCTGCAGTCAATGTTGCTACTTCTTTTGAAAGATTCCCTGAAACTGCTTTTTGTTCAGAAAGTTTTTTTTCATCTTTAGCAAATTCTTCAACTTCTTTTTTGAGTGCAGTACAATTATTTTTTTGAGTGTCATTTTTTATATCTGAGCATAATGTTTTGAAATCATTACACATAGTCTTCAAGTCAGATGAAGATGCACTTGTACAAACAGAAGGTTGGGTAACTTGTGCGGAAATACTCAAAACAGGAACAAACATTGAAAATATCATTGCTCCGATAATTCCTAATGGTAAAAAATTTTTCATATACTTTTTAGTGTACCACACTATCATCCAATTAAAAGCAAAGTTATCCACATAACAAAAAACCACCTTTCGAGGTGATTTTTATTACTCTGCGTCTTCTTTTTTACCTTTTTGCTCAACTTCGATAGCTGAAAAATCAGTTTCTGTTGATTCTACTTCTGCCTGAAGTCCAGTAATTACTACAATGATTTCTTCTGAGTCATTTTTTACTTCAACTTTAGGAGAAATTGTAAGATCTTTTACTTGGATTTGATCACCAACATTTTCGAGTTTAGAAATATCGATTTCGATGTTTTTTGGAAGATCAGCTGGAAGAGCTTCAACTTCAATCTCGTGACGAATTTTTTCTAATGTTCCAACTCCTGCTTTTACAGCTGGAGAAACTCCTACGAATTCTAATTCTACATTAACGGTTACTTTTGTAGACTTATCAAGTGCCAAGAAATCTGCATGAATTGCATTATCAGTTTTTGGATCAATTTGGAAATCATGAATTAAAACATCAAGATTTTTTCCATCCACTGAAAGAGTAATTGCTGATGAACCTCCTGCCGCTTTCCAAGCTTTTTTGAAAGCTTCTCGTTCTACTGAAACACTCATAGGAGCTGCAATTCCAGCACCGTATACTACGGCTGGAACATTTCCTGCAGAACGGATTGCTTCTAATTTTTCAGAAGCGTTTCGAATATTTGCTGAAATTGTTGTCATAATAGATATACTATACAGGATTTTTGAAAAAATGCAAGAAAAAACAGGTATATAATACCCGTTTCGTTTTTGCCCAGTGTCCACTACCTTCCGCGATAGTGTTCTTGAATTTTTTGAATAAGTTCTTCAGCTTCAAACCCTACATGAGAGGCAAACTTTAAAGCATTAATAACTTGCTTTTTTGCGAGATCTTTACATTCTTCTTTTGTTTCCTCAGAAATTGGAAAGGTTTTATGTTGGTAATTTTCAACAATTCCAGCAATTTTTCCTGATGATTTCATCATATGAACCACCGAGTGATTCAGTCCGAAAATGAATTGATCCGCTGTTCCTGACTCTGCCTGGAGAGTTTCATAAGTTTTCTTATCAAAACGGTAGTGTGTGTCAATAAGACTCATGATTTCTTTTAAAGTATCCATAATGTTAATTTTCACAAAAAATACCACAAAATACTGAACTTTGCAACAAAAAAGAGATGTTTTAAACATCTCTTTACGTTTCACTTGGTACCTCTATCCCACCTTTATTAGAATGACACCTAAAATAGTTAACATTATCAAAAAGATTTTATTTCTGGTTAATTTTTCTTTGAAAAAGAAATATCCAAACAATCCTGAAACAAAAGTGTACGCTGGGTGAATTGCATACACACCAGAAAGTGGTCCAATTGACAATGCTTTTAATATTGCCCAACCGCCTATTACTGAAAATAAAGCAATTAAAAAAGTATTTTTCCAATAGGATTTCCAGTTTTTTACCTCTTTTAAATCTTTCCTCTCAAAAAAGAAGAGTATCATCAAAGCTATTCCTGCAGCTCCAACATATTGAAAAGACATGAATGCGGCAAAAGGATCGTACATTGCTCCGAGCTTTTGAATATACTTTGAAATAACAGATGTGGCTAATATTCCTAAAATTAAAAAAAATGTACGGGGTTCTATTTTCGGAAAACCTTCCCTTTTTTTAGTAAAGAAAAATACTGAAAAAAGAATTAATAGAACTCCAGCCAATTGAACATAAGTTAATTGTTCTGATAAAACAATAAGTCCTATGCTGATAACCAGTACATTACTTATCGAGGAAGTTACTGGAAAGATAGAACTAACATCTCCTTGCTTGAGAAGATTTTTTGTTAGAATCATTCCAATACCAAAAATTATTCCCCACAAGAAACCAAACCAGGAAAATTGTATTTGAAAAAGACTATTTCCCGACCAAAGTAAACCTCCAACAACAATTACAACTGAGAATAAATTTGTCCAAAATGTAGAAAGTGTAGAGCTATACCCTTTTATAGCAGGTGTTTTATAAAGTGCCATTGAAATCCCTAATGATAAAGTGGCGATAAGTGAGTAAAAAATCCAGTGTTCCATAAAATATTTTTATATAAAATACCACACAATGTGGTATTTTGCAACTATCGTACCTCCCAACCTTGTTCAGCGAGTTTTTCAGTAATTTTTTGCATTGGAGTTGTAACTTCCTCCTCGGTAAGTGTTCGATCTTTTGCTTGGAACACCATGCGGAATGCATATGAAGTTTTTTCATCTTTTGAAAAAGTATCAAACAGTCGCGGACCTTTAATTAAAAATTCTCCCGCATTTGTTGTGATTATTTCTTGGATAATTTCATAAGTAGTTCCTTCTGGGACCCAAACAGCAATGTCTCGACTCATACATGGATAATCTACCCATGGAACGAATTCCTTGTCAATTTGAATTTCTGGTAACACATATTCATCAGAAATAGATAAGTTGTTTTCTTGAATATACGCATCCAAAGTCATTTCCTTGCTTTGTTTTTTATCAATGTATGCAACATGGAAATTCTCACCATCTTTTTCAAAAACAGTTCCGATTTCAAAAACTTGCATATCATCAATTTCTAAGAAATCTTTGTTTAATCGATTGAGTTCATATGATTCTGTTAGTCCATCAATCAAATTTTTCCGCAATGCAGATTTTCCAACAGGGCCTCGAGCGACTTCGTAATTCCCTTTTTTACGGAATGAATAGGTCATTGTTTCATGATATCCTTTTTGCACTAAATCATTTCTGATTGCGAGAATTTTTGCATATTCAGGATGAATAATAGATTTTTGATCAAGTTTTGGTAACTGTGCAGGAATTTTATTATATCCAAATGCACGCCCAATTTCCTCTACCATATCGTGCGCATCAGTAATATCAATTCGTTCAAATGGAATCGCTACAGTAAAAGTTCCGTTTTCTTCTGCAAATTCATATCGATATCGAGCAAGAATTTCTGTGATTGTTTCAGAATCAATTTCAATTCCTAATTTTTGAGCAATGTATTCAGTAGTAAATTGCACATGACCTTGCTGAACAGGTTTTGGATATACATCAACAATATCCTCAAAAATTGCATTAGGACAAATTTCCTTGATCAGCGCAGAAAGTTGTTGCATCGCTTGTTCTGCGATTTCTGGAGTTAACTCATTTTCAAATCGTTTTGCAGAATCCGTGAGAATGTTTAATCGACGAGCAGTTTTCCGTACTATTGTCGGATCAAAGTTTGCAACCTCGATTAATATGTCAGTAGTTTTTGTATCTACTTCTGCATGATTTCCTCCTTTTACTCCTGCAATTGCCAGATTATTTATTCCATCAGAAATAACCATTTCACCTGACTGTAATGTTTTTTCTTCGTTTGAAAGTGTAGTAATAACTATTTCAGAATCTATTGTTTTTACTACAATTTTTTCCTTATCCATTTTCTGCACATCAAAAGCATGAGTCGGTTGCCCACAATCATACATAACAATATTAGTTGCATCTACAATATTATTAATTGATTTTTGACCAATTGATTCCAAGTACACCTTCATCCACTCCGGAGATTCTGTAATGGTAATATTGCGAATAATTCGTCCCACGTATCGCCTACACAAATCAGTTTCAATATTCACTGATAATTGAGTTGGCACACTTTCAATATTTGGATACGTACTTTTTTTGAAAGTTAACCCTAAAAGTCCTGAAATTTCTTTTGCGATTCCTTGGTGTGACAAACAATCATGCGCTCGATCTGGGAGAACTTTTAATTCAAAAATAGTATCATTTCCTGTTTGTTCGATTTCTTCCACTTCAAAAGCGCCAAAAATAATCTTTTCAGCAAGTTCTGCAGGTTCTGGTAATGGTTCTGCAATATGTGATTGTAGCCAATTATAAGAGATTTTCATACATTAAAACTGATTAATTCGTAAATCTCCTTGATATAAATGTCGAACATCGCTTATTCCTGTTTTTAACATTACCAATCGATCAATTCCCATTCCAAACGCAAGTCCTGAATATTTACTTGCATCAATTCCAGCGTTTTCAAGCACTCGAGGGTGCACGAGTCCAGCCCCCAACATTTCTACCCATTTTCCTTTTACTTTTACATCAACTTCGAGCCCTGGTTCTACAAATGGAAAATAACTTGGTCGCAATCGAATTTCTGCATCTGGACCAATAAATTGTTTAAAGAATTCGAGCAAAATTCCTTTTAAATGTGCCATAGAAATTTTTTTTCCGACAACCAATCCTTCGATTTGGTGGAACTGTGCTTCATGAGTTGCATCGGTTGCCTCGTTACGGAACACCTTTCCAGGTGCAATAATTGCAATGGTTTCGTTTTCCAAACTCCTTCCTGATTGTACAAAATTTTGCATGTAGCGGATTTGTACTGGTGATGTGTGGGTTCGCATTACTGGTCGTAAACTATTTCCTTGTTCATTGAGTATTGGATTTCCATCTGTTTTAATCCAAAATGTATCTTGCATATCTCGTGCTGGGTGATCTTTTGCAACATTTAACGCGTCAAAGTTATACCATTCTTGTTCCATTTCCGGCCCCATAGCTACAGAAAATCCCATAGCAGAAAAAATCCGAACTATTTCATTCGTGATAATAGAAATTGGATGTAGTTTACCTTGTAACTCTTTCATAATTTGAATATACCAAAAAACCCACCTTTTGGCGAGTTTTTTATCTCATTATCTCCTTCAAAATCTCTTGGATCATTTGTGGATTCCCGCTCCCCTTTGTTTCTTTCATAATTTGTCCTACAAAAAACATAAGCAGTGCTTCCTTTCCTGATTTATACTCTGTAACTTTTTCTGGATTTGCATTAATAACTTTTTGGGCTACTGATTTTAATAATTCTGGATCATTTTTTTGAATCAAGCCTTCTCGTTCTGCAATATCTTTTGGATTTTCATCTTTTACAACAATCATTGCAAGAATATCCTTGGTTCCTCGCGAATTTAAATCTCCTGCAACATTCATTTGAATAAGTATTGCAAAATTTTCTACACTTGGAAATTGCAATGTTTCATCTTTTGCAAGTAATCCCAACATATCCGAAGTAATATAGTTCGAAGCTAACTGAATCGATTTTTTATCTTTCAAAATTTCTGCAACTGATTCAAAGAAATTCCCAAGTGTCATATCAGAAACATAGGTTTCAATATCATCAATCTTGATCTCAAAATCTGTTGCGTATCGTTCTCGTTTTTGCCAAGGTAATTCTGGAAGCTCTGATTTCACTTTTTCCAAATCAAACATCTCATGAATGTACATTTTTGCGAGGTCAGGATCTGGAAAATATCGATAATCATTACTATTCTCCTTTTTTCGTTGTGAAAAAGTTGCTTGCTTATTTTCATCCCAACCGCGTGTTTCTTGTACAATTTCATCAACTCGCCCAGCTTCATGGAGTGTAATCATTCGCTCAATTTCATACGCCGCAGCTTTTCCTGCAGCTGTTACTGAACCGATATTTTTTACTTCTGTTTTTGTTCCAAATTTTTCTGGATCAAGTGACACAGAAACATTTACTTCGATTCGCATCTCACCTTTTTCAATATTTGCGTGTCCAACCCCAAGAGTTCGTAATAATAGTTGTAATTCTTTTGCAAATTTAGTCACCGTTTCAGAATCATGAATTACTGGTTCGGTTACTAATTCCATCAATGGTACACCTGCACGATTAAAATCAACGAGCGAGAAATTTCCTCGATCGTGTTTACTTGTTGCTGTATCTTCTTCGAGGTGAATACGCGTAATTTTTATTCCTGCTAATTCTCCACCACTCACGATTGGATATTTATATTGTGAAATTTGGTATCCTTTTGGAATATCTGGATAAAAATAATTCTTCCGATCAAATTCAGAAAAGTTTGCAATATCACCATTTACCGCAAGTCCAATTTTTACCATACTTGCAATAGCTTCCTGATTTGGTACTGGAATAGTTCCAGGATGTGCCATACACACTGGGCATGTATTTTTGTTTGGAGTTTCCTCGTCTGGGTCATTTTTACATCCACAGAACATTTTACTCTGTGTTGCGAGTTCTGCATGAATCTCGAGTCCAATTACTGGATAATAAGTTTTTCCATTTCGTTCAATCATACCTTTGAATATAGCAAATTTATGCATTTTTTCATACTATTGACAAAAAATATTAATAATATATAATAAAGATAAATATTTTTAAACTTTAAAAAAAGAAAGATGACTAATTTTATCAAAAAAATTGAAAAACCCTCCATTAGAACAGGTCTGGGTAAGTTTTTATCTGATATTAAACATAATCACAGGGTAAATTCTACTTTAGAGATTAATTGGGGGGTTGTTTTATTTAAAAACATTCCAGAAATAAAAATAAAAATCTCTCATATAAGAAGGAAGTATGATAATAGAAGCGACTATATTCAGCACTTTTCTTTTCCTGAAGAGATAATTATTTCTGAAAAAAATGGAGAAAGAACGATAGGTTCACAAGTAAGATTCAATATAGTCATAGAAAATGAATTACCATTTGGTGAATACTTCATACATGCAACTGGGACTTATTTTGAAAATGAAAGTTTCAATTTTTCTCAAAAGCTTTGTCTATATAACAAGTAAAAGCAATTTTTCGATTGCTTTTTTATTTCCGTAAATATTTTACTAATCCATCACTCAATTCCTTAATGGCAACATCATCATATGCTGATACAACGAAAACTTGTTTTCCTTTGGTAATTTTACTCATTGCTTTCAATTTTTCTTTCAACTGTTTTTCATCAACCATGTCAGATTTCGTGAAAATAATAATTTCATCTTTTTCAGCTAATTCTGCATCGTGATCAGTAAGTTCTTTACGGATTGTTTCATAATCCTGGAGAATCGTTTCAGATTCAAGTGAAATCACATGAGCAATTGCCTTGGTTCGTGCGATATGTTTCAAGAATTTTGTTCCGAGACCTTTTCCTTCACTTGCACCTTCGATAATTCCTGGAATATCTGCAATAATAAATTCATAAAACGCACCGAGGTGTGGATCAAGAGTTGTAAAATGATATTCTGCAACTTTTGATTTTGCATTTGTAAGTACATTGATCAAGGTTGATTTTCCAGCACTTGGAAAACCTACCAACCCAATATCAGCAAACATTCGTAATTCAATATAGAAATCAGCAGATTCACCTACTTGTCCTGGGGTTGATTCTCGTGGAGAAACATTTTTTGAACTCTTGAAATGCTCATTCCCTAATCCTCCACGCCCACCTTTCAATACAAGGACTTCTTGTCCAATTTGATTTAACTCAAAAACTTCTCCGGTTACACTGTTCGTCAAAATTGAACCAACAGGAAATTTAAGAACAAGGTTTTCTCCTGCACCACCTTGTTTTCCATTACTTCCTCCTGCATCACCATTATCCGCTTTGAATTCTTTGGTATGTCGATAGAAATCAAGATATCCAATATCAGAAACTGCATGAATATACACATCACCACCCGGACCACCATTTCCTCCACCTGGACCAGATTTTGGTTTGAATTTTTCTTGTCGCCAACGAACAACTCCGTCTCCACCACGCCCTGCAGAAATATAAATTTTTACCTCATCAATAAGTGCCATAATTTTTATAGAATAACACATTTTAAATAAAAAATCAAATTAACAAAAAACAGAGATTATTCCCCTGTTTTTTGACTATCTCGAACTTGATTTGCAATCTTGATAGCTGATTCTTTGGTTTTTACTTTACAGAGAAATAATGCATTGTGGCAAAATATCAAATCTGAATTCCCTGCTATTTCTTGTAATTGACCATCTCGTAGCCCTGCCCATTCTCGAGGAAAAGTAATTCTCTTTTCAAAACTCCCAAAACTTGCTGGTACCGTTTCAATACTCCATGTTCCAGATCGATCTGGATAAATATGAAATAATGGTTCAGAATAATTCAAGAGATGTGAAATAAAAACTGGTCGTGTAAAATCAGTATCGAATATTAAAATTTCTTTGTCATCTGATTGTTCGTATGTTTCTCGTATCTTTTCAGAAGCTTCAATGGATTGTTTTGAAACGTGAATATATCGATTAAAAAATTGCTCTGCGAGTTGTACTGCATAGAGGAAACGTTTCTTGTCTTTTTGCTTACAAAAATCTGGACGCTCTTTCCATGTAGTATTATAAATCATAAAAAATGCAGGCAATGGAAGTGGTGAAATTTCTGATTTTTGCCCAAAGTCGTACCCATTATCATTTGCATCAATAAACTGAATACATTCTCGATCAATTTTTTCAACAAGAATATCAAATGGTGCACATAATTCTTTTCCGAATTTTTTCCAAACCAATCCTACTGATGCATACGGTACTCCATTTTCTCGGTTTCCTGCTCCACCTGTTTGGTGATGATCAAACCTATTCTTGCTTGAATCGTAAATACCACCAACATCACACACAATATCAGCTTTTTCAAAAACTGATTGTTCTCGTGTACGAATAATTTTTACTCGTTTTCCTTGTTGTTTGAAATATAATGAAAGAATAGCAACTGCAGTAACATCATCCGCATGGAAACTTCCGTCATGAACCGCAATGGTAATAGGAGTTTGTATAAAAGAAATTATTTTTTTAAGGAGTTTCATATAGTATGGAGTATATCATTATTTATTACTAAAATAAAGAAAAACAGTATATATTATACTGTTTTTCTTTATTAAATATCTTGATACAGAACTCTTACAAAAATCTATCAACAATCCACATTACTACTGAAACTACTAATGATCCAAGCAATGCAGGAATAAACCCACTAATAGCAAATCCAGCTACAAGACCTGAAACTGCCCAAAATAATAATACATTGAGAACAAGTCCAAAAATACCTAAGGTGAGCAAATTAATTGGAAAAGTTAAAATTTTCAAAACAGGTTTAATAAATATATTAATCAAACCAAAAACAAGTGCAACTATTAAAGCCGTTCCGAATGAAGAAACTTCAATTCCTGGAACAATATATGCAGCTGCGATAACTGCACCAGCTAATGCAATCCATTTTAAAATAATTTGTATCATATTTGTAAAAAATAAATTAAGATGTATAAAAACTAACCAAGTAATGCATCAACGACTGATTTTACATCAGTACCATCTGCCTTACCTTTTAACTCTTTCATCAAGGCACCAACGATTATTCCTGATTTTGTTTTGTCAACACCCATTTCGTCAATTTTTGCTTGTGCAATTGGTTTAATTTCATCAATAGACATCATTTGTGGTAAAAATTCTTGGAGAATGACAAGTTCTGCAGATTCTTTTTCTGCAAGTTCAGGACGATTTGCATTCTGGAATTGTTCAATAGAATCTTTGTGCTTTTTAGCTTCTTTGCCAATAACATCAAGAACTTGCTCGTCAGTTAATTCTGTTTGTGGCGTTCCTCCATTTGCAACAGAGTAGTTCATGAATGCAGTTGTAAGGCCCCGTAATACATTGAGCCTAACAGTATCCTTGTTTTTCATAGCATCTTTGATACCATCCTTGATTGATTGTTGTAATGTCATATACTCTTATGATATCATAAATATATTATGAATACCAACCTTCTTTTTCTCGACACAGAAACAACTGGAAACACATTAGACGATAGACTTTGTCAAATTGCCTATCTTTATAAAAAATCCGATGGAACAACTGAACAATTCGAATCATTATATAATCCAGATAGAAAAATTCCACCTGAAGCATCTGCGGTAACTCACATTACTAACAAAATGGTTATAGATAAACCATTATTTCAATCATCTCCAGATTATATGGTGATTAAGGGTATTGTTGAAAATCCACAAACAATTTTTATTGCACATAATGCACAATTTGATATTGCTATGTTGAAAAATGACAATATTCAGGTCGAGAAATTTATTTGTACGTTGCGTGTTGCTCGTTTTCTCGATAAAGATGGAAAAATTCCACGATATAATTTACAATATTTACGATACTTTCTCGAAATAGAAATTAACGCTCCCGCACATGATGCACTTGGTGATGTGCTCGTTCTCAATGAACTCTTTCCACGATTATACAAATCAGTAGCGAAAGAATTATCTATTGAATATAATGAAGGTGATGATTATCAAGATCAAGTAATTCAACGAATGATTGAAATTTCTGCACAACCGTCTATTATGAGAGTATTCAATTTTGGAAAACATAATGGAAAAACAGTAGAAGAAGTTGCTATCATTGATCCAAAATATCTCGAATGGCTTCTCAATGAAAAGAAGAAAAATCCGACCGCAGAAGAAGATTGGATTTATACCCTTGAATACTATTTATATAAAAAAACCACCAAACTTTTTTGATGGTTTTTATTTTGAAAAACTATAGATTCTCTGATAGTTTGATTGCATATACTGCATTCCCAATCAGCCACAGAATAGTAATCATAGTGAATAGAAACTCTTTGAACAGTGGAGGTTTCGTCACTATTTCAATTTTTCCAAGTGCAAAACATACACCACTTCCGATAGCAAAGGTAATTACTGCGAATAAGATCATTTTCAATTTCATAATTATTAATTTTTAAAGAGCAAATAGATATCAATACAGACTATACTCAAAAAATCGAAAAAGTCAACATTCATCCATAAAAAAACATGCTATACTAAAAACCTATGGAAATAATTATCATTATAATCAGTATTACAATTCTCGGACTCCTTGCCTATCTTAGTTTTTTTAAGAGACCTGAAGAAAAAGAAGACAACACAGGACTAAAACTCATTCTGCAACAATTGAACGAAATGTCTCGAACGGTAGACGAAAGGATTTACAAGATGTCAGAAACTGTTGATGCAAAAATGAATCGTTCATCAGATATTGTTCAGAAATCTTTAGAGAATCAATTTTCAGAATCTCAGAAACTCATCCGTGATATTACTCAGGAACTCTCTCGTGTTTCAGAAGGGCAGAAACAAGTGGCAAGTTTCGCAGACCAACTCCAATCTCTCCAAGATATTTTGAAAAATCCGAAACAGCGTGGAGTATTAGGAGAATATTACTTGGAAACATTATTAAAAAATGTAATGTCACCAGAGCAATTCCAAATGCAATACAAATTTTCTGATGGAGAAATTGTAGATGCAATGGTTCGCGTTCGAAACAAAATAATTCCAATTGACTCAAAATTTTCATTAGAAAATTATAATCGACTTATTGAATCAAAAGATACTATCGAACGAGAACGATTAGAGAAATCATTTGTTAATGATTTGAAAAATCGTATTACAGAAACTTCAAAATATATTCGCCCGAACGAAGACACTCTGGATTTTGCCTTTATGTTTATTCCTCATGAAGCCATTTATTATGACCTGCTCACGAATAAAATTGGCTCAGGAGATGACGCAGAAAGTCTCATTCAACGAGCCGCAAGTAAATATCGCGTAATTATCGTATCACCTACAAGCTTTCTTGCATATTTACAAACTGTTCTCCAAGGATTAAAAGCACTCCAAATCGAAGAAACAGCAAAAGATATTATCAAACGAGTTGATGAATTAGGAAAACATCTCACTAAATATGAAGAATATCACAACAAACTCGGAACATCATTAAACACAGTTGCAAATCATTATAACGCATCAACTAAGGAGCTCAAAAAAATAGATAAAGACGTCACTCGAATTACCGGAGAATCAATCGATCTTGATTTGATCGAAGCAAGTAAAATTGATCGCGATGAATAAAAAAACTCTTCATAATTGAAGAGTTTTTTGGAACAAGACTATTTCTTCAAGAATACAATCAATAGCAAATTCTTGAGCTTGTTCTAATTTTTGATCTTTCTTGATGAGAATTAATCTATTGATCATATTAAAAAATAAATCATTATCGTCTTTTTCTGACTGTATCATTTCCAACAATCGCGAAAGGTTTTCATTAACAATAATAATTCCATCATGCCCAACTTCTTTGGACAACGCAACAATAACCGCATAATGCATTTTGAGTCGTATGTTCTTGTGTATCATTTTTTTATTTTTTATTTAATACCATACTTATACAATCATAGCAATATTAAAATAAAAACAAGTCATACTCTTGATTTCATCTAAAATTTATGCTATTTTAATCTTGGTCATTTTATTAGCCTTACTGCTTTTCTTGTAACCCTTTTTCAGGATTGTCATGGATGGAAAAAGAACAAATTAAGCCAAAACTTATGACACAAACTATGGAATCAATCTGGAAAGATACGATTGCAAACGATAATGTAAAACCATTAATCGAAGGAGACCTCGTTGAAGGTACAGTAATTACCACATCTGGAGTTACTATGTATATTGATCTTGGTATCTATGGAACAGGAATTATCTATGGACGAGAATTCTTGAACGCAAAAGATATGATCAAAAACATCAATGTTGGAGATACTATCAAAGGAAAAATTATTGAAGTAGAAAATGAAAACGGATACGTTGAACTTTCACTCAAAGAAGCTCGTCAAGCACTCGTTTGGTCTGATGCTGACAAAATTATGAAATCAGGTGAAGTTCTGGAACTCCCTATCAAAGAAGCCAACAAAGGTGGATTGATGGTAGAATGGCAAGGTATCCAAGGATTCCTTCCTGCATCTCAATTAAAATCAGAACACTATCCTCGTGTTGATGATGGAGACAAAGATGAAATCTTGAAAGAACTTAAAAAACTCATTTCTAAAAAATTATCACTCACTGTAATTGGTGTTAATCCAAAAGAAGGAAAACTTATCTTTTCTGAAAAAGGAAACTTGAAAGAAGAAAAAAAAGAAGCTGCAACAAAATATTCTGTTGGAGATATTCTTGACTGTGAAGTTTCTGGAATTGTAGATTTTGGAGTATTCCTCCGAATTGAAAGTAATCTTGAAGGTTTGGTACACATTTCTGAAATGGATTGGTCTCTCGTTGATGATCCTCGAATTCTCTTTAAACTTGGAGACAAAGTAAAAGCGAAAATTATCGAAATCAAAAACGGAAAAATCTCTCTTTCTATCAAGGTACTCAAAGAAGATCCTTGGACAAAAGTTGCAGAAAAATACAAAAAAGACGACACTGTTTCAGGAGTTGTTATCAAATTTAACAAACATGGAGCACTTGTTGCTATCGAAGAAGGTGTTGCCGGACTCATCCATGTTTCTGAATTTGGTGATGAAAAGAAATTGAAAGAAAAACTTTCTCTTGGAAAATCATACCAATTCAAAATCACTCTCTTTGATTCAAAAGAACATCGAATGACTTTGACTCTTGGAGAATAATACAAAAAAACAATCCTTTCTAGGATTGTTTTTTTGTATTTGCAAATGTCATCGCTTTGTCTTTGCCTTGCTCTCTATATATTTGCAACATATTTTTTATTTCAGGCAATAATGCAAGAATTTTTTCTTGTTCATTTGATTCGAAATTTCCAAGAACATTCGGTTTGACAATACTTCCATTTTCAAGCTCTCTTGCAATACCAATACGAATACGGAAAAAATCACGCGTTCCTAAATGTTTCTCAATTGATTTTATTCCATTATGTCCGCCGCTTCCTCTGTCATGAGATAATTTCCATGTCCCAACAGGCAAATCCAGATCATCATACAATACAAAAATGGAAGAATCTTTGTATTCATCTAAAAACCATTTTACTGATATTCCCGATTCGTTCATAAAAGTCTGTGGCTTAATAACAATATATTTACAATCTGCAATATTTTCCTTTGTAAATAAAGCTTGTGCGTATTTTTGTAATTCCCAAGAAACCTGTGGGAACATTTGTTCAAGTATTATCCAACCAATATTGTGTCGTGTATGCTGATATTTTACACCAGGATTTCCAAGTCCAACAAGTAATAATTTCATATATATCCAGTATACCACAAAATAAAAACTCATCATTCTGATGAGTTTTTA
>CAZUGR010000012.1:0-16322 GCA_964620145.1 uncultured Candidatus Saccharibacteria bacterium | reverse complement strand
TTGCCAGTTTGCATAACGACGACGAGTTCCTGTTGGGTTAAATTTTGTAGCACGAACAAGGTTAGAGTAACCTCCTCCAACTAGTAAACTTTTTCCGGTGATTGCGCAAGTACGAGCCATAACATTAAATATATTAAACAATAATAGAACGATTGTAGCATATTAGAAAAAAAATGCAAGTCTTCATACGAGGAGTTTTTTACTCATTAGAACATATTACTCGTACACTATTTGACATACAGTGAATAGTTCCCATGGTTGCAGTTTCCAAAATATGAGCATTATTTAACTCTACTCGTTCGACAACTTCAGGATGAGGATGACCATAACGATTCCCTAATCCAGCAGAAACAATTGCAAATTCCGGCTTTACTACTTCAAGCAATAAATCACTAGTAGAAGTTTTAGAACCATGATGTCCAAGTTTTAAAACATTTGATTGTAACTGTTCACCATAAATATCTATCAAATGATTTTCAACTTCACTTGGAGCGTCACCAGTGAGGAGAAAAGAAGTTTCTCCATAACTCACTTTGACTATTATTGAAGCTTCGTTTGTTTCCCACTGAACAGGATTTTGATCTGGAAAAATAATATCAATAACAATGTTATTTTTTGGATCAAGAATAATACGTTCACCAGCACGAGCAACGAGACGATTGGATTGTTCTGCTGTTTTCTTTTCTCCAAAAACTCTATGAACTACTGTTGGTGATGCAATTTCTGATTCAACAACTAATGGAATATAGTATCGATCAAATAAATATGGAAATCCTCCAATATGATCAGCATCTGAATGTGTAGCAAGAATCATATCGATACGCCTATCAAAAAATGGAAGAATTTTTCCAACCTCTTCAACAACTGATTGATCTGGACCTGCATCAATGAGTAACTTTTTCCCATTAGGAGCTTGGATAAAAATTGCATCGCCTTGCCCCACATCAAGGAATGAAACCTTTAATATTGGAGATTGTAATAATGGAATTGTTATAGAAATAACAATAACAACAACACCTCCAAAAATTCCTACTATCATGAGGATATTTTTTTGGATATACTCGATTATTTTTTGTGCTCTATTATAATCCAACATGATCATTTAAATTAACTAGACCTTTTCACCTAAAATATCTGTCATTAAAATAGCAAATGGAATTGAGAGAAGTATTCCCAATATTCCAGCCAATGCAACCCAGCCCACCACACTAATAATCATAATGACAATTGGAATACCGACAGTTCTACGAACAATTAATGGTTGAATTAAATAAATTTCTAAATAGTGAATAATTGCATAAAGAATAATAATCCAAAAAGCCATACTCACTCCACCGATAGAAAACCCAACCAATACTGCAGGAATTGCCCCGATAATCGTTCCGAACGGAAGTAAATCAAATACCATAGCAGTCAATGCAAGAATTAAAGCATACGGAACTTGAAAAAGGAGTAGTCCACCATAAGTAATAATTCCAACTATAGTGGCTGCAATTACTTGACCGCCGAACCAGTCTCCTATTTTCTTTTCAACTCGTTGCCATGTAGAAAGTACTTTTTCTTCGTATGATTTTGGTGTGATTGCCCGCAAGAATTTATCAACTCCTTTTTCTTGAATAGCTAAATAAAAACTTAATACACCAAGTAATGCAATATCGATAACAATATTGATAACACTTTCAATATTTGAACTTCCAAGCATTGTCCAAATATTCTTGATTGCAGTAGAAATATCTGTAGAGCCTCCAAATCGCTGTAATACTGTTTCAGATAATCCTTCTTCGGAGAAAGAAATAATACCATCAATAAAAACCGAATCTTTCACTGATAATGCAAAAAGGTCACTTAATTCTTTGGAAAAAACTGGAATAAGCAAAGCAATAACTCCTGCAATCATTCCTATACCTGAGAGAAAAATAATAGGAACAGAAATATATCGAGGAATACGAATACGTTTGAAGAATTTTACTGCAGGCTCAACAAAAGAAGCAATGACTACAGAAACAAGAACAATGAGCAAAAAATGATGCAAATACCAACCAATTGCAACCAAAATAGCAACACCAAAAAAAGTTAAAATATCTCTTGTTTGAATAGTTACCGAATGGTTTTTCATATAGCATCAGTATAGCAAAATTTACACAAATATAAAAACAATCTCACCGTGAGATTGTTTTTATATTCTGTCATTAAAGTAATTTATCAATTCATCAATCGCAATACGAACTTGTTCTCCTGTATCACGATCTCGAACCGTTACCATATCTTTCCATTCTGGATTTATATTATCACCCGTTCCAAGTGTATCAAAATCAACAACAATACAAAACGGAGTTCCAATTTCATCCTGTCGTCGATATCGTTTCCCTACATTTCCATTATCATCATAGATTACACGACCGAATTTTTTCTTGAGCATTGTAAATACTGCACGAGCTTTTTCTTGTAATTCTGGACGGTTTTTTAATAATGGTGACACGGCACAAATATATGGAGCAACTTTTGGATCAAGTTTCAATACTACGCGAGATTCTCCATCCATTTCATCTTCGTGATAAGCACTTGATAAGATAGCGAGAATTGTTCGCCCAACACCAAATGAAGGCTCAACAACATGCGGAACAAAAGTAGATTTTGATTCTTCGTCAAAATAAGAAAGATTTGCCTTTGAAGCTTCTGCATGTTTTGAAAGATCATAATCTGTCCGATATGCAAGACCGTATAATTCTTTTTTACCAAATGGAAAATCAAATTCAAAATCAATGGTTCTTTCTGAATAATGCGCTCGGTCTTCGGCACTTACTTCTAACTCATGAACTGCTGATTGAGTTAACCCAACATCTTTGGTAAATTCCCACATTTCTTTTCGTAATTCCTCGAAAGATTCTTTCCATAATTCTGGCTTTACAAAATACTCAATCTCCATTTGCTCTAATTCTCGCACTCGGAAAATAAAATCTCGTGGAGCAATTTCGTTACGGAATGCTTTTCCGATTTGTGCCATACCAAAAGGAAGCTTTGGGTGAAACGAATCGACAACATTTTTAAAGTTCACAAACATTCCTTGTGCAGTTTCTGGACGGAGATAAGAAATATTATCATCTGATTCAACTGCTCCAATTGTAGTTTTTAGCATCATGTTGAATTGTCGTACATCACCTAATTGATTTCCATCAGGACTCGTAATTCCCTTTTCCTTGATTATTGCATCCATGTCGGCAAGTGTCATTCCTGCTGGGTTTATATTATTCGCCTCGAGGAGATGATCAGCTCGATATCGTTTTTGTGTTTTCAAATCTTCTACCAACGGATCAGAAAATCCTCCCACATGTCCCGACGCTTTCCAAACTTCTTGATTCATCAAAATTGCTGCATCCATTCCATACATATCTTCTCGATCTAATACAAATCGTTTCCACCAAAGGTTTTCAATGTTTCGTTTTAATGCAATTCCAAGTGGTCCATAATCCCAAGTTCCCGCAAGTCCTCCGTAAATTTCAGATCCTTGATAAATAAATCCTCGTCGTTTACATAATGATACAATTTTTTCCATAACATCTCTGTTTTCCATAATGGGTTGATAGTACCATAAAACACCTTTTTTTTCCAGACTTAATTGAGTACAAAAGTTTGACAAATTATATTAAGATAATAGGGATATGCTCCGCCTAAGTGTGACCATTGTAAATTTCAAAGACAAATTCAACGGAGGCCTTGGTACTCTTGTTGATGACGACTTTGGGGGCTAGAACTTATCTTTTAACTCTTTGTAGCTTTGATTCTTGAAATCTTGACTACAGGGAGTTTTTTATTACAACATTATTATAAAAAGACCTACTCGGTCTTTTTATGTGTACTATTATTGAATAACTTTTCCATCTTCGCCAATTTTTGATGTGTCATTTGGTATTCGAGTCGTCATTGGTCGTTTGCTTTGTTGGAGTACTGTTTTCGTTACACTATCAATTCCTGTGAGAATAATATCATTTGATAAATTCGGAACAAATCCAATTTGTGTTCGAGATGGAGTAATACCAACTGTGAACGATAATGTTTTTGCTTCGTTTCCAACAGGAACAACTCCAGCGTTCCAAGTTACTTCTCGAGTTACCGTATTATAGGCAACATTGCTCGATTCTGATTGTGGAGCAGAGACACCTTTCCATTCAACTCCTGTAGGAAGTACTGTTTTCACTACTACATCGGTTGCTGGATTAGTAGTATTACTCAATTGCCAAACCAAAGTAAACGTCGTCTCACTTCCCGCCTTGAGTGGCATTGGTCCTGAGTTTTTTAATGATCCCGAGTAATACAAAGTTTTCGGAATAATATCAAGATAAGTTCCAACAGCCAGAGACGCACTTGCAACATTTTGTAATTCTCGCTCAACTCCACCTGCAAGGATTCCTCGTACCGAAGTGCTAATATCAATGGTTGCCGATTTTCCTAGATCTTTTTTAGGACTAATCGAGAAAAATACTTCACCTTTTTCACCTGGCTGCACTGAACGTAACATTTGATTTTCTTGTTCCGTCCATAAGATCGTATGATTATTAGTATCATAAAAACCTTGTATTGGAATTACTTGATCTGTATCATATGCATCACCTGATAAGGTTGCCGTAATTCGAGCATTATTAATAGGTGTATTTGTAGTATTTTGGAATTCAATGAAAATCTCTGTCGGACGATTTTGATTTAATGCAACCATAGATGCCGGTCTTCCATTTACTAAAATATTAGTAGCGAGAAATGATTGTCCGAGCACTACTCCATGCGAAGCACTTGTATACATACTTGCAATGAGTCGTTCATTTGACTGATCTTGACTACCTGCAGAAAAACGGAATGTATGAGCAGAATCCATATTCCCATTACATATCACATTTAAAAGAATATTTGTTTCCTGACCTGCAGCTAAATTTCCAACATACCATACATTATTATCAAATAATGGTGCAGGTTCAGCAGATATTAAATTACAACCATCTGGATATTGTGCTGTTACAAGCACATTCGGAACACCTTGAGATGTATTTCCTGACAATTGTAATCTAATAGGAACTTGTTGACCGGAAAGTATTTGCGTATCAGCAGTCACCAGCAATGTCGCAATTGATGAACGCAATGTTAGACGAGTTTCTCCACTACTTTCAAAAATTGCATTTGAATCACCTAATCGATATTCAACATCTGCAATAAATTGCTTTTCTGTTCCCTGTTCGCCGAACAATTGTGTCGTAAATGATTCAATGTATGTTTCCCCTGCTCCAATAGTTCCGATATTTTTTACAATTTCTTTGAACGCATTTGGATCCCGTGTTGTACCTAATGGATATTTAATTACTAATTTTGCTAATTCCATAGGAACAGTATTTCTATTCACCAGATGAACATCTACAGTAACTTCTTCACCGCTATCTGCAAAAGATTTTGTCTGAATTAACACATCAACATTCTCTCCTGTGAGTCGAGCCTTTCCGTTGTAGAGAGAATATCCGAAAACTCCAAAAGAAATAATTGCAAATACGCATGATACAATGAATAATTTCTTGAAGAAAGATTTCTGACGAACTCGTTTTACTTCGACTTGTTCATCGTGAGAAGGTTTTGACGGTTCTGGTTTTGTCCAATCATCAGGAACTGACTGCATTCTCTCTCTGTGGAGAATTCCACGTTGATTATCGTGTTTTACCTGTCCAGTAGAGAGATTCGTATCTAATTTTTTTAAAAAACTTTCATCTGAACGCATATAATTTTATTATAACACGAGGAAATTAAAAGTATACAAAAAACAAGAAAATACCCTCTTGTTACTTTATGCAAAAAGTTTACAAGAAAAACGTCTACATAGTAGACGTTTTTTGAATTAATTCAAAAGTTATTTTTTATATATAACGAGACAACAGCCTAAAAAAGACAAGTACGGCTTCATTTTAGCTCTCTATATAACTTATAATCTTATATGCAATTTAGTACTGTAGATATGCCATTTTTGTTATCAGGAAACAAAAAAAACGAGCATTTTAAAGGGAACCAACCAATAAAATGCTCCGGCATAGACACAGCACAACTTGTGTAATATGTTGACTTGGTTTTATGCCAAATAGTATTTTTTGTCAAGTATTTATCTAGAAACAAAAAACCACCCTTTGAGTGATTATTGTTACTCCAACTAATTTGGATTTCGCTTGGTCTTTCGACGAGTGATAATTGCGTAGTTTGAGTATTTTTTTGGAGTACGAGTTCGCACACCGTAAGCTTGTTTTCCGTATCGAGTTTTTGGTCCTCGACGAAGTCCGATTCCTTGTTTCCCTTCTCCTCCTCCGTGTGGGTGGTCTACTGGATTCATCGCAGAACCTCGTGTCGTTGGTCGGATACCTTTCCATCGTGATCGTCCAGCTTTTCCAAGATTTACCAAATGATAATCAGGATTTGAAACTGATCCGATTGATGCATAACATTTTTCAGATACGGTTCGAATTTCACCTGATGGCATTTTCAACTGTGTTCGCCCATCATTGTGTGCATTCACTTGCGCAAATGAACCTGCAGACCGAACGAGTTTTGCACCATTTCCAGGTTTAATTTCAATATTATAGACAAATGTTCCTACAGGAATATTTACCAGTGGGAGACGATTCGCTGGTGTGAGAGGTGCTTCTGCAGAAGTAACAATGGTTGATCCCGTAGTAACTCCATGTGGGAGAACAATATATCGTCGTTCTCCATCAGCATAACAAACAAGTCCGATGAATGCTGTTCGGTTTGGATCATATTCCACTGTTTCGATTTTTGCCGGAATATTAATCTTATTCATTTTGAAATCGATTTCTCGATAGAGTCGTTTGTGCCCACCTCCTTTATGTGGAGCAGTAATTCGTCCGTTATTGTTTCGTCCTACATGTCGTTTCCGACCAGTAGTCAAAGCCTTGTGAGGTTTTGACGTAGTTAACACCCCTCGGTAATCAATACCGGTCATGTTTCGTCGTGACGGAGATGTAGGTTTATATGTTTTAATAGCCATAATAATATAAACATTTCTACCAATAAGGCTTTCTGGTAGTTTATTAACAATGATAAAATTCCTTGCCTATGAGAATTTATGCAATTTCAATCTTTTGATCTTTTGAAAGAAAGATAGTTGCTTTTTTGTATGCTTTACTCATTCCACGAGTTCCTCGAACAAATACTGCTACTGGTTTTCCAATAGAAACAGTTACTTTGATTGGGTCTACTTTGTAAAGAGTTTTGATTGCTCGTGCAATTTGAATTTTATTTGCACGCATTGCGACGTTGAATACGTATGCATTTTTTTCTGAACTGTATGCAGCTTTTTCAGTAATCCGCGGTCCAATAATAATTCCTTGTAATTCTTTTTCAAGTTTTACATCCTCAGGAAGAGTAACGAGTGATTTCTTTGCCATAAATATTATGCAGATTTTTTAACAGCTCCTCGCTTTGCAAGCCAAAGTGCCATCGCATCTGTCGGATTACTAATAATCATGTAACGATATTTCATTACGTCGACCGGATTCAAGTTTCGAGATTCTATCAAGGTAACATGTGATAGGTTTCGGAAACTATTTTTTACTGCATCAGAAATAACAGGAAGTACTAATAATACGTTGTTTTTCTTTGCAGTGTTCAAAGTAGCAAATCCTTCAACAGTAGCAAAATTTTTCATGATTGCTTCTGCGTCTTTTGTTTTTGGAGTTGCTAAATCAATCCCATCAGTAAAGATTATTTTTTCTGATCGAAGTTTTTCAGAAAGTACTGTAAAAAGTGCTCCTGTTTTTTGCTTCTTGTTGATTTTAACTGAATAATCTTTTTCACTTCGTGGACCATGAGCAACACCTCCACCTACCCAAATAGGAGAACGTTTAGAGCCATGACGAGCTTGTCCTGTTCCTTTTTGTTGCCAAGGTTTTTTACCTGTACCAGAAACTTCTCCACGGAATTTTGTATGAGCAAGTCCTGTTCGAGCATTTGCCTGCATCCCGATAACTACTTGGTGGACAAGGTCAGCATTCCAAGGTCGGTTAAAAATAACACCTGAAAGTTCAACGTTTCCTGATGATTTTCCAGAAGTTGCATAAAGTGATGCAGAAATATTTTCAGTTGTTTTCTTGTTTGTTGCCATACAATTTATGCAGCAATTTCAAGAAGAGTTCCGCGTTTCCCTGGAAGAGCTCCTTTAATTACTAGAATGTTAGTTTTTGGGTCGACCGCAATAATTTGTAAGTTACGAACAGTTACTCGATCAGAACCCATTCGTCCTGCCATTCGCATTCCTTTCATAACTCGTTGTACACCACCAGCACCAATAGATCCTGGTTCTCGTTCACTGTGTTTTTGACCGTGAGTTCTTCGTCCTCCATGGAATCCATGACGTTTTACTACACCTTGGAAACCTTTACCTTTAGAAATACCAGAAACACGAACCATGTCTCCTTCTGCAAATTGTTCAACAGAGAGTGTATTTCCTCGTGCATAACTTTCGAGGTCTTGTGCCTCAATAAGGAATTCTTTTGAATATCGGAAATTTCCAAGATCTCCAAAATGTCCTCGTTGCGGTTTTGCAATATTTTTTTCTTTTCGTACTCCACCAGAAACCTGAACAGCATCATATCCATCAGTAGCAACTGATTTCACTTGAGTTACTGTAACTGGAGTTGCAGAAACCAATGTCACCGCATGTGCAATACCATTTGCATCAAAATACTGTGTCATTTGGATTTTCTCACCCAAAATATATTTTTTCATAGTTATTATTAAGATAATAAATTTCTTTATCATCATAAAAGATACAGAGGTTTGCAATATGCCTTCATATTGGAAACATGTGAGAATTAGAGGTTTTTCATAAAAACTTAATTCTTTCTGAATAATACTTTGAAGCGTCACAAGAGAAATCAGAAATAATTGGTCTCGACAATCATTTCTGACCTCCGGGCGACGCCCAAAGTTTCAAAATTACATCATTTTTACATCAATTTCTACTCCAGATGGAAGAGAAATAGATGTTAAAGCTTCAATTAATTTTGGTGCTGGATTGATAATATCAATCAAGCGTTTGTGTACTCGAATCTCGAATTGTTCACGAGCGTCCTTGTGAACGAATGTTGATCGGTTAACGGTATATTTTCGAATTTCATTGGGAAGCGGCACGGGACCACGAACAGTTGCCTCATGTCGTTGTGCGGTTTCCATAATTTGTTTCACTGATGTGTCTAACACTTTATGTTCATATGCACGTACGCGAATACGTAACACCGCTTCACCTGATTTTTTATCTGTAGTTGTCATAGTTTCAGGAGAGCGAGAAGTAATAGAAAGTTATATTATTCTATCAATACTCACCAAGTTATTACGCAATAATTTTAGTTACTACTCCTGCTCCTACAGTTTTACCACCTTCTCGAATTGCAAATCGTGTATTGTCTTCGAGTGCTACTGGAGCTAACAATTTAACTTTGAAAGTAACTGTATCGCCTGGCATAACCATTTGAACTCCTTCTGGAAGTGTTACTTCTCCTGTTACGTCAGTTGTTCGGATATAGAATTGAGGTTTGTAACCTTGGATAAATGGAGTGTGTCGTCCACCTTCTTCTTTTGAAAGGATGTACACTTCACATTCAAATTCTGAGTGAGGTTTAATTGAACCAACTTTTGCAAGTACTTGTCCTCGAGTAATGTCATCTTTCTTAACTCCTCGGAGCAAGATTCCGGCATTATCTCCAGCAAGCCCTTCTTGAAGTTGTTTGTTAAACATTTCAACTCCTGTAACTGTAGTCTTAACAGTATCTTTCAATCCTACGATTTCTACTTCTTCTCCTACTTTTACTTTACCTTGTTCGATTTTTCCTGTTACCACAGTTCCTCGTCCTTCGATAGAAAAGATGTCTTCGATAGGCATAAGGAAAGGTTTGTCCAAATCTCGAACTGGTTCTGGGATAAATGTATCAAGAGCATTAATAAGCTCGATG
This sequence comes from uncultured Candidatus Saccharibacteria bacterium, assembly GCA_964620145.1. Classification (GTDB taxonomy): domain Bacteria; phylum Patescibacteriota; class Minisyncoccia; order Phycocordibacterales; family UBA1006; genus CALMMZ01. The sequence continues at coordinate 6,333 of CAZUGR010000012.1, read as the reverse complement.
ATTTTTTGTGCCCATGGATCACTGTTATCAGTTGATTCAAGAGCTTTTAATCCTGAACCTCGGATAACTGGAGTATTGTCTCCATCAAATCCTTGTTTAGTTAACAATTCTCGCATTTCCATTTCTACAAGATCAAGCATTTCTTCGTCTTGAACCATATCACACTTGTTAAGGAAAATAACAATTCGAGGTACCCCTACTTGTTTTGCAAGCAAAATGTGTTCTCGAGTTTGTGGCATTGCACCATCAGTTGCTGCTACTACAATTACTGCACCATCCATTTGAGCGGCACCAGTAATCATGTTTTTAATGTAGTCGGCGTGACCTGGAGCATCGATGTGAGCATAGTGTCGACTTGGTGACCAATATTCGTTGTGAGAAAGCGCAATGGTAATTCCTCGTGCTTTTTCTTCTGGAGCCTTATCAATACCATCAACTCCTTTGAGTACTGCACCATATCCATCTCCTTGTCGAGCAAGTACGTTCAAGATTGCTGCGGTAGTAGTAGTCTTACCATGGTCTACGTGACCAATTGTTCCCACGTTAACGTGAGGCTTTGAGCGATCAAATACATCTGCCATATTTTTTGATTTTTAGAATGAGATACTTGTCGTTACGGATCGAATCATCGAATGTTGCATAACTCCAGCAATATGTCATCCAAGGACCTAGGTACCCCTATGCCCAATTAATTAATAAACAAGTAATATATTACGAAAAAACAACGATTTGTCAAGGATTCATATGAATATTTATTTATTATAAAAACCCTCTCGAAACGAACGGAAAAATAGCTACCTATCCCCTACTATACCAATATGTCCTTGATATGTCCTTTAAAAAAGATATTTATCCTTAATTATTTCATGATATACTAGCAATGTCCGATATATTTTATTATTAAAATAACTCATAAAAATACAATGAATATACCTATTCGAAATATCTTAATTCTGCTCGGTATTCCATTTCTTGGATTCCTTATATTTTTGGGAATTCAACAATATAATCAAACACAGTCCACTATTACACCTGAAGAAACACTCACTATTCCTCTAGAGGAATCAAAATTATTAACAAATAATCAACCTCATACCGAGGAATCACAAAAAATTATGAACACAGCAACATTTACTACCAATTTTGGAGATTTTGTCATTAAGCTTGATACAGAAAATACTCCACAAACTGCTGCAAATTTTATTAAACTCGCTCAATCAGGATTCTATAATGGAGTTCGATTCCATCGAATTATCAAAGATTTTATGATTCAAGGAGGTGATCCTCTTTCAAAAGATATTACTCAAAAAAATCTTTGGGGAACAGGAGGTCCAGGATACCAATTTGCAGATGAAATAAAACCAACAAACAATAATGCTGTGGGAACTATTTCTATGGCAAACGCTGGACCAAATACCAATGGATCTCAATTCTTTATTAATACTGCAGACAATAACTTTCTCGATTCAAAACATACTGTTTTTGGAATAATTACTGAAGGTTTTGATATTATTAAAAAAATTGAAGCAACTGATACAGAGCCGAATGATCGACCAGTTCAAGATGTTATTATCCAAAAAATAACTATTCATTAATATTTTCTTATATGGGATTTAACATTCTTGGACACATTGGAATGATTTTGGTAACGATTATTGTTATTTGGTTCTTTGGAGGAAAACTTGTAGACTCAGTAAGTAGAATATCCAGAAAAATGAATCAGTCAGGATTCACAACGGCACTCTTTATTCTTGGACTCCTTACTTCTGTGAGTGAAATATCAGTTATGATTAACTCGAGTATTAGTGGAACACCTCAAGTTTCCGCAGGAAATGTTACTGGTGCTTCTATTATGCTTTTCTTGTGCATTATTCCATTTCTAGCAATTTTTGGAAAAAATGGAATAACCATGAAAGACACTCTTCCAAAATCGCAATTAATTATTTCACTCATCACTATTGCCTTGCCACCTATTTTTCTATTTGACGGGCGAGCATCTATCTTTGAAGGATTTTTATGTCTTGTAGCATATGCAACACTATTTACTATAGTACGGAGAACCCCAAAGAAAATTATTGAAAAAGTTGACGACACCGTAGAGACAATTATTCATCCAGAAGTTTCACTTCCTCGCGAGATTGGAAAAATTCTCCTTGGTGTAGTGGTAATATTTTTTGCTGGAGATATCCTTGTAAGTGAAGCAAACACTATTGCAGACATATTTTCAGTACCAAAATCACTCATCGGACTCCTTCTCCTTTCTGTGGGAACCAATATACCTGAATTAGTTGTAGCAATCCGAGCAGTGACAAAACATCGTTCCGATATTGCATTTGGTGGTTATGTAGGATCCGCTCTCACTAATACACTATCATTCGGGATACTTGTTCTCATCAATAGAGGCTTTCAAGTAACTGCAAGTCAATTTATTATAACTGCAATTATACTTACTATTGGTTTAATACTTTTTTATATTTTTGCTCAGTCAAAAAATACTCTCTCTCGAACAGAAGGTATTATCCTTTTAGGGCTCTATGTTGTATTTATGGCAATACAAACACTTTTCCTTGTTAGCGTATTATTAAAGTAAAAACTACCCATATATGGGTAGTTTTTACTTTAAAATTCTTTAATCAAATATTACTGGTCCAACATTTACAATTACTTCACGTTTTGGTGAATAAATAATTACCTTTCCAGATTCTGAATAAATGATTAATTTATCACCCTTTTCTGCATCATTGAAAAATGCTTACCCCCTTGAAAACTTCAGAATAACCCTACAGAAAATTCTGTTTCTAGAAAAATTATGTAATTACAAACTCTTTTGATTAATTGACCAGCTTCTACTTGAACATATTGTTTTTTTAAGAAACACTATCAAAATAACGATTCATCGGTTCTTGCCAACTCACTTGATTTAAAAAATCTTCTATGTATTGCTTTTTTCCTGACGGATGATAATCGGCAACATATGCGTGTTCCCACATATCAATTCCCAAAATGTATTGTGATGAATTCAAATGTCCCAAATGTTGTTCATCTACCCAACCGTTTTGCAAAATATCAGTTTCCTTATCATAGACAAGAATAGCCCAACCAATTCCTCGCGTCATCGCAATTTTTATAAAATCTGCACGCCATGCTTCAAAACTTCCCCATGTTGCGACAATTTTTTGTGCGAGATGTGATGTTAAGTCGAGAGGGATATGTTCAGACAATAAATCCGTAAAGTAATATTCATGATTCTTGATTCCATTAAATTCGAATGATCGTCTACGGTTTAATTCAGTAGTAATATATTGTGCATCTGGCTCATTAATATATTTTGTCATCAGATCTGTTGCAAGGTTATAATGTTTTACATACCCATTATATAAACCAATATGTTCCTCAATATTTTTTTGGGAAATTCCTTGTAGATTCTTTAAGATAAATTCTTTTGCAATATAGGTCATAGAAAAATAAAGATTAAATGAAATAATTTTACAACTTCTTTTGTATTGGATGTAATCTTGCTGCAATTCCCATTGCAATAGCAATAATCACTACATTTTTGATAATATATTGCCCAGTCAATGTTGGAACCATAAATCCTTCCCAGGTTTCAGTTGGTAATAATACCAATGGTCCAAATGTAGTAACCATGTGAACAAACAATAGAGGAATAACAACTCGTGTCATTTTTGGGAACAAGAACAATACGCCAATCAATACTTCAAACCATGCAAACCATGTATAAAAAGTATCGAATGCAATAAATGTGATAGTTTCATTAAACAATCCTTGCACCAAAGCACTTGCAGGAGATAGTCCGAGAACTTTCAAACCTCCAAACCAAATATAAACAATCGCAAGAGATAATCGTGCAAATGTTACCCAATGTTTCTTGAAAAAATGAATAATATGTAAATCAATATTTTGTATATTCATATACCATCAGTATATCACAGAATAAATAGATATAAAAAACACCGAATTCAGTGTTTTTTATATCTTCTCTATATTTTATAAACCAAGTCGTGTTTTCCAGAAATCATTCAAAAATGGTGCAATTTCTTGGAAACTCATTACTACTTCTGGTTGTCCTGCTGCATAGGGCGCAACATCATAACTTTGGAATTTGAAAATAATACCTGTTTCTGTTGGTATTACCAAACCGAATAATACATCTGGATTACTCAATCCATCCTGTAGCATTTCTTTGTTCATCATATCTCCAAGAATAGTGGTAAGTTTTTGTTCAATCATTGCCTTGATTGATTCTGTTGCATCAGCTCGGAACAATCCTACATTTTCTACTTTTTGATTTGTTTGTGTATCAAGAATAATATTTTGAACAAATCCAATTCCGTGTGCACCTCCAGTGAATTGATATGCTTGTGCAGTGAAATTAGTAATTCCCCATTTTTCTACTGCAATAGGATCTAGATGAGCAAAATATGAATATCCATATTTACTATCATCTTGTCGAATCATATCGAGGAACGATTTGTCTTCAGATGAAATAGCAGCATCATTATAGAGTCCATTAAATTCACACAAACCTGGCTCAATCATTCCTGCAACATCCGCAGCAATTACTGATGGAATATACATTCCATGTGCTAGTTGCACATCATACGATGTATAGGTTGTTTCCTGTTGTGAAGTAAGTGATCCATCCTGATGAGCAACCAACCCAACTGCATCAGCACATGATAAAAGTCCTTGAAGTGAAACTGTTTTATCATTATGTGTTGGTGTATTATTTTCTCCTTGTGGAGCATTTTTCATCAAGAAATATATTCCGATGATTACTAGTAATACAACAAAGATTGAAATAAAAGTTTTTTGAGAAGTTTTCATATATAAATAATAGATAAATTAATAATTTGAGCGTCCCTGTATGCTCCATCAAAAATTTTGTTCGATTCTTATTTTGTTGATGGAAGTTTTTTCTGCACCTTTGAAGGTGATAATTCTGTAGCAGATGATTGCAATTTTTGTTCTTGTAATTCTACAACCATCGGATCACTCACACCATTACCGATAGAATTTTGCTTGGAAAAAACCCTACCATTTTTAAAATCAATTTGATCTGCAATTACTAACCCAAGCAATCCTAAAGCGATAATTGCAAAAAAGAAGAAGAGGTTTTTCATAATATTTTGTAATTATCTTCCGTTCGTTGACCAGTGCCATGGCTCATTAGGTAAATTATAAAGTGGGCCATATTCTGGCTTTGACGCATTGGTATTCAACCATTTAAAGCAAGATCCATTTCTATACACCTTGCCACCATTACACATAAAATCTATAGCAACTCCAGATTGATGGTTTGACCTACCTGGCTTTGCTGTTTCTGGTCTACATTGTTTTGTTGGCTTGTTATAAATACAATCCTTATTATTACCACATTTACAATTTCTATTACGAAGAAAGATTTGTTCCGCCTCAGAACGATAACCGTCTTTTATACCTAATGGTACACCAGCAGCCTTTGCATCGGTGAGTATTTTCTTAACTTTACTTGCAATTGATTTACAAATTACTTCATTATACCCTACAGATTCAAAACCTTCTGTACATTCTGTTGTTTTTAGTCCTTTTGGTGGAGGTGTAGTACTTACTGCACCACCATCATCCTCAAAAGGATCAAATCCATCTCCATACTCATCAATATCCAGAGTGACACTTCTAATCTCCGGACTCAAAATCAACAAATCAGGGTTAATAGTATTCAAAATAACAAAGGTACCTAATAACAACAATAAACCAAGAATAACATTATAAATTCTCTGTTTTAACACACTAAAGGTATTAATATTGTTATCATTTGCTGCATATCTAAATCCATAGATAACTAACATAACAACTCCTAATACTCCAGCAACACCAATACCTATTTCAAACATAAAGTTAAGGAATCCTGCTATTCCTTCTTCACCACTTGCTGATACGTTTACACTGTTAATAGGTCCTGTTTCTAATGGAATATATTCAAGTAATTGGTAACAGTCTTTGTCTCCGGAGGTACAGGAGGTGGGTTGGAGGAGGGTGTCCAAATCAGGAGTAACCGATGTTTGTGCCATTACCAATTCACCACCAAAAAAAACTGGGAAACAAAATATAATAATAAAAAATAGTTTCTTCATGAGATAGAAATAGTATATCATGAAATAATTACATACTCCATATATAAATCTAGACCGAAAAACACTTGCTTGGGCGAGTGTTTTTTGGTTGTTGTGCACACAAATTCCAACCTTCTGATCAATTTCCTACTCTCCCCATACTCAAATATGTCTCGAATATTTGAAAATCACACACGGTAGCAATCGTCCTCAAAAG
>CAZUGR010000011.1:0-18132 GCA_964620145.1 uncultured Candidatus Saccharibacteria bacterium | reverse complement strand
CGAGATTTGCTTCGGTTTTTTCTAAATCAATAATATCTGTTCGGTTTTTTGAACCAAAGAGAAAAGGTTTCGTAGTTGGATGTCGTCGAGAACGGCTATATCCGTAATGAGCTCCTACTTCGAACATATCTTGAATTCGTGACATGTTGTATAGAGAAAACATTATGCACAGGAGATTTGGTTAATAATAATATCTCTCGTTACTATCAGTGACTGCTGACAGGAAAAGTCTTGAATAGTATTCAAGTTGGGAAAAACTCGTGGAATCTCCACATCTTTTCAAACATAATGTAACGAGTAAAATATAGCATATTTTCCAGAAAAAGCAAGGATTATTTTTTGCAAAAAAATCGTTTTCAGAGTAGTATAACAGTATGAAACAGTCACAATTATTTACCAAAACTCGTAAAGAAGCTCCAGCTGATGAAGTTGCAAAAAACGCACAATTATTGATTCGTGCTGGTTTTATTCATAAGGAAATGGCGGGAGTGTATTCGTTGTTACCACTTGGGATGCGAGTAATGGAAAAAATTATTACTATTGTAAAACAAGAAATGAATGCAATTGGTGGAGTTCAGATGAAAACTTCCGCTCTCCAAAATAAAGAAGTTTGGGAAAAAACAAATCGTTGGGACGATACAATTGTAGATAACTGGTTCAAAACAGAATTAAAAAATGGAACCGAGGTAGGTCTTTCATTCACCAATGAAGAAGCATATTCAAGTATTGTAAAAAACTTTGTAAATTCATATCGAGATTTACCATTGTATGTGTATGATTTCAAAACAATTTTCCGTAATGAATTACGGAGTAAGTCTGGAATCATGCGAGGACGAGAATTCTATTGGAAAGCACTGTATTCTTTTTCAAAAGATCAAGCAGAACATGATGCTTTTTATGAACAAGCAAAAATTGCTTACATGAATGTGTTCCGACGAGTTGGTTTGAGAGATGTGACCTATACAACTTTTGCGTCAGGGGGAACATTTTCAAAATATTCTCATGAATTCCAAACAATTTCAGATGCAGGAGAAGATTTAATTTATATTGATGATGCAAAAAGAGTTGCAATTAATAAAGAAGTTTTGAATGACGAGGTTCTTGCAGAACTTGGTATACAGCGAGAAAATTTACGAGAAGAAAAATCAATCGAAGTTGGAAACATTTTCTCGCTCGGTTTCAAATTCTCTGAACCGTTCGAACTAACATATAAAAATAGTGAAGGGCAAGAAATTCCTGTGTTTATGGGTTCGTATGGAATTGGAATTACTCGATTGATCGGGACTATTGTTGAAGTTTTGTCAGACGAAAAAGGGATTGTATGGCCTGAATCAGTTGCTCCATTTGCAGTACACATGATTCAAATTGGTAATACTACTGATCAAGCAAAAGTTTTATATGAAAAACTCACTGAACAGGGAATTGAAGTTCTGTGGGACGATCGAGATGTTTCTGCTGGAGCAAAATTTGCTGACGCAGATTTAATTGGAATTCCACACCGTATTGTTATCTCTGAAAAATCTTTGGAACAAGGTGGATTGGAATATAAAAAACGAACAGAAACAGAATCAAAAATAATTACTGAATCAGAATTGCTAGAAATTTTGAAATAACAACACTTTGAACAGTGTTTTTATTTTTTGTCAATCAACTTTCACAAGTTTTAGTTCCGTGCTATAGTGCAAATATCTTATGTTCAAGAATGTGTATAATAAATTTTCAAACGATATTGGAATTGACCTTGGAACAGCGAATACGTTGGTGTATTTGCGTGGAAAAGGAATTATTATCAATGAACCATCTATTGTAGCACTGAATACAAAAACTGGGCGTATCGTAGCAGTTGGAACCGAAGCCAAGGAAATGCTTGGGCGTACACCGACACATATCAAAGCAATTCATCCAGTAGTTGATGGGGTTATTTCTGATTTTGAAGTTACCGAAGAATTACTTGCATATTTAATTGGAAAGGCAGAAAAAATCTCCCCAAAAACATTCAAGCCTCGTGTAGTTATTGGTGTTCCATCAGGAATTACTAATGTAGAACATCGTGCGGTATATGATGCTGCTATTTCTGCAGGAGCTCGTGAAGTATATATTATTGAAGAACCTATGGCAGGTGCTATCGGAAGCAATTTACCTATTCTTGAACCAGCTGGTTGTATGGTAGTTGATATTGGTGGAGGGACTACTGATATTGCGGTAATGTCACTCGGTGGAATTGTGCAGTCGCGATCAATAAAACTTGCAGGTGATAAAATGAATCAAGATGTTATTGATTTCTTGCGTGATGAATATAAAATTCTTGTAGGTGAAAAAACAGCAGAACGGATCAAGATTTCTGTAGGTTCTGCAGAGTTAATTGACGAGCATCGACAAGTAACTGTGCGTGGACGAGATCTTATCTCACATCTTCCACGAGAAATTGTAGTTACAGATCATGATATTCATCGAGCCATTCATGACTCATTACAAGTAATTATTGACGGTGTTCGAGAAATCCTTGAAACAACCCCTCCAGAAATTATTTCTGATATTATTCATAGAGGAATTTATATCACAGGAGGTGGTGCATTAATTGTGGGTATTGATCATGTTATTTCACAAACCTTTAAAGTGCCAGTACATATCCCAGAAGATCCATTGTCGGCAGTTGCTCGTGGATGTGGTATTGTTCTTGAAGATCTGGATCAATATGAGCAAGTACTTGTCAAAGAAGATTATGGGGTCAAATTTTAATCAAACATTTCATAAAAAGAAAACAAAAAATTCTGCGAATATTATTCGTATTTTTTTGGTAATTATTTTAGGTGTCGCAATGTTGTTTCTAATAAAAATAGCATTGAGTGGATTATCGGTGGTAAAAAATATTTCCCAAGAAGTTCTCGATTATTCAATTAATCTCATGACACCAAAAAATATTTTTATTGCTCGACAACAGTTATTGGAAACTAAAGTGCAAAACCTTGAACAGCAATTAGGTAGACTACAATTAACTGAAGATGAAAATACATCATTACGGAATTTACTTAATTATCCAAAACTAGAACAAGAAACTATTGTTGCACGAGTAATTGCAAAACCATCACAGAATATTTATGATCGTATTGTTATTGATCGAGGATCTCGCGATGGAGTTGTTATTGGTGATAAAATTATTGCAGGAGAAAACGGATTAATAGCAGTAATTGATAATGTTACTGAAACGACTGCTCAGGGAACGCTTATTTCAGGAAATTTCTGGAAAGGTGATGCGATTATTACTCGACTCGGAATTACTGTGCCAGTGCAAGGAAAAGGAAGTGGTAATTTTGAATTACATGTTCCACGTGATATGGATATTCGAGATGGAGATATTATGACATTTCCAAGTGCTCCACATTTGATATTTGGTGTTATTAAATCAGTTCAATTCGATGATCGTAATCCATATCAAACAGTTCTCGCTCGTATGCCAATCAATGTGCAAGAATTAAAATTCGTTCGTGTTTTAAAATAAACCACCTGACAAAAAGGTGGTTTATTGATATACTTTTTATATGCAAAATAATATTATTAAAATAATCATTGGAATTATTGTTATCGGAGGAGTTATTGGTGTGACGAGTTATTTCTTGATAAAACAATCAAAAGACCAAGAAACAACTGATACAAATCTCACACTAACTGAAGGATTAGAAAATATAGAGACAGATATTCATGTTGTGTCTGGTTTGGTGTCAGGAGCGGAAATGGGAAAACGAGTCCTAACTCGTTCAATCTGTATTGGTGAAGGTTGTGATGGAAGTATGTCAGGAATCGATGACCATACTACTGTTCGAATTCCATTAATTACACAAGGTGGTACTATCGGCTGTGGTTCAAAAATTATTTTTGCACCACATACTGTCGCAAAAACTACAGCAACCATTGATGCGACATATAGAACGTTGTTTGAATTACAAGAAAATTCTGATATTCCAGAGGATAATATTCGTAATGTTGTGGCAGGATATACTCAATTATTCTATGATTCAGTGACATTACAAAATGGTGTTGCAAAATTATATCTCACAGGAACTATGTATGGTCCAGGACATTGTGCAGAACCAGATATGAAAGCTCAAATTGAACAATCTGCATTACAATTCGATACGGTGAATAAATTAGAAGTACATATCAATGATGAAATCTTTAATTGGTGTTCATTGGATATGTCAGATGGAGAAGGTCCATGTCCAGAACAGCCAAAATTGTGGATTGTGGAAAAATAGAAAACCACCTGACAAATAGGTGGTTTTACTTTTTCTTATTCTCATGTAATGTATACATATGTCAAAATTCAATTTTACTATCACTAAAAAACTCGAAGGAACATTAGCTCGTGTTGGAGAAATTCATACACCGAACGGAATTGTGCAAACTCCGTCATTTATTACCGTTGGAACAAAAGCAACTGTAAAAGCACTGACTCCAGAGCAAATCAAGGAACTGGGCGCGCAGGTAGTACTCGCAAATACGTATCATCTATATCTAGAGCTAGGTGATGCAATTGTTGCGGAGCATGGTGGCTTTCCTCGAATGATGAATTGGCAAGGACCAACCATGACCGACAGTGGTGGATTTCAAGTTTTTTCATTGGGTACTGCATTTGATCAAAAGGTGGGGAAATTAGCAAATACGGAACAAATTATCCGTGAACAAGTAAATCAAGAAACAGGAGAGCGAAAAAACAAGACATCAAAAATAGTAACTATTGATGAAGAAGGAGTTACTTTTAAATCAATTCGAGATGGTTCGAGTCATCGATTTACTCCAGAACGATCAATGGAAATTCAATGGAATTTGGGAGCTGATATGATTTTTGCTTTTGATGAATGTACTTCACCGTTAGCTCCGTATGATTATCAGGTAGAAGCAATGGATCGAACGCATCGTTGGGCAATGCGATGTTTGGATCGACATAATGAACTTGATAGTGAGAAAAAACAAGCATTGTTTGCCGTAGTGCAAGGTGGACGATTTTCTGATTTGCGGAAACAGTCAGCAGAAATTCTTGCTCAAATGGAAAATGCACAAGGTGATACTTTTGATGGATTTGGTATCGGTGGTTCATTTGAAAAAGAAGATCTCGGCTCTGCAGTGAAATGGGTGAACGAGATTTTACCAGAAAACAAACCTCGTCACTTGTTAGGTATTGGTGAGCCAATTGACTTGTTCCTTGGTGTGGAGAATGGTTGTGATACGTTTGACTGTGTTTCTCCAACACGAATTGCACGACATGGACAATTCCATACTTTGCAAGGCAAGAAAAATATTAAAAATGTACAATTCAGAAGAAATTTAGGGAAATTAGAAGAAACATGTGAATGTTATGCGTGTAAAAATTATACAGCAAGTTACATACACCACTTAATTCGATCAAGGGAAATACTTGGCGCAACATTACTATCAATTCATAATTTATATTTTATTAACAAATTGGTAGCAGATATTCGAGAATCACTTTTACAAGAAAACTTTTTCGATTTCAAGGAATCATTTCTCGGGAAATATTACAAAAACACTGCATAGTTGCAGTGTTTTTTATCGATCATCATCAGACCGCTCTGGTGCTGACATAATAATACTCATGATTTCGTCTTCATCATCAGTGATGGTGTATAAATCAGGATCTTCGGGGTCAATGAGTTCTCGAGTTACTAATTGTTCTTTGATGAATTTATCAAGTGGTTCCCAGAATTCTCGTCCAACGAGGATGAAGGGAACTTGGTCAATTTTCCGAGTTTGTTTCAAGGTGAGACTTTCGAATAGTTCATCTAATGTTCCATATCCACCAGGGAAAAAGAGGAATACACGAGAACCATAACGCATTGCAGTTTTTCGGGTAAAGAAAAAGTAAAAAGGGATTTCCGTGGTTACGTGAGGACTGGTTACTTGTTCCATTGGGAGCTTGATAGTCATACCAACTGACCCAACATGAGCATTCAATGCTCCACGATTTCCTGCGTCCATAATTCCTGGGCCACCTCCTGTAATCGTGATAAATCCTGCACGACCTGCTCGTTCCGAAACACGAACAGCTTGTTGGTAATAAGGATCAGATTCTGGTGTTCGAGCAGAACCGAAAACGGTAATTGATTTTGAAGGAAGTGTTCGCACTGCATCGACTGCTTGTCGGAATTCTTCATTCATTACGCAAATTTCTGATTCTGTATTTTTTGGTCCATAGAGTGAAATACATCCGTTACGAATATCTTCTAATGTCATTTTTTTGGGGCGAAATGTTCGACTGTCACTGCCCATTGTTTTTTCAATATCTTCCATATGGTATACAGTGTATCACATTTTCCAAGAAAAGTATTAAAAACAACTCTATAATTATAGAGTTGTTTTTTGTCTCGATCGTTGGTCAATATTATTTCGTTGTTTTCTTGGCAACTTTTTTGGGTTTTGGGGCAAGTTCGGTTTTGATATCTTTCCAGTGTTTTTTGATATCTTTTGCAAACTTTTCAATATCTGCTGGATCAATATCTTTGATTTTTGTTCCGTATTTTGCAGAAATTTCATCCACTACGACTTCAAAAGTTTCTTGACTTACTTCTTTTGCTTTTTCAAGTTTTTCAAGAATGTCAGCTTTTGCTCGGAGTGTCCAAGTTTTAATAGTTTTTCGATTCTTTGCACCATCTTTTCCGTAGAGGAGATAGGCACCAGCAATTCCTGCAACTGCGAGACCTGCAAGACCAAGCGTGATGCCAGTATTTGAACTACTTGAAGTTGTTTTTTTCTTTGCCATACAAATGGAATGATATTATGAATAATGATGGTCTCCAGATAACTTGGGTACCAATCTATAGTATAACACGAGTAAAATAAAAAACACCAGAGAGGTATTTTTATTGAATAATATTGTGGATTTTTGTACGAACTTTTTTCATAATCGTACGAACTTGATCAGTTTCATCAGAGAAAAAAGAAACAATTTGTTCAATTTTCTTGAGAAGTGTCCAAATTTTAATACCAATAAAAAGAACTACAATAATCAGTGTAAACGAAACGAGTCCAAGGATAGTAAGTAAAATAATAGTTGTTGTTTCCATGATTCTAGTATAATATAAAATATTTTTTTTGACGAATTTTTTTAGGTATAAAAATTATGGTTTATCTAGACAAAAACAAGTTTTTCGTGTATAGTTTCTTATATTATTTCTTAGCAAGTAATACGGAGGAGAATATTTTCTATTTGTATCATTCCAGTGGATTGTGTACTACGAATGGTAAAGATAAAAAATATTCTCTTTCATCATTATTATCAAGGTAATTTATTTTTAATTATGCAAATTCGAAATATTGCAATTATTGCGCACGTAGATCACGGAAAAACAACGTTGACTGATCAGATGTTGGAACAATGTGGAATGCGAGAAGAGGGTTTTTCAATGGATAATAACTCTATCGAACAAGAACGAGGAATTACTATTTATGCAAAAAATACTTCTGTATTTTATAAAGATACAAAAATTAACATTGTAGATACACCAGGCCATGCCGATTTTGGTTCTGAAGTAGAACGAGTACTTCGATCGATTGATTCAGTACTTTTGATTGTAGATGCACAAGAAGGTCCAATGCCGCAAACTCGATTTGTACTCAAGAAATCTCTTGAGCTTGGATTGAAGCCAATTCTTGTTTTAAATAAAATTGACAAACCAGGTGCAAATGTTGAACGAGCTCATGATGAAGTTTTTGAATTGTTCATGGAATTGGGTGCTACCGATGAGCAGCTCGACTTTACAACAGTATATGCAATTGGGCGAGATGGAACAGCGAAACGTTCAATGGATGATGAAATGAAGAGTCTCGAACCATTATTTGATACAATTCTTGAAAAAGTACAACCAGCAGAAAACGATACTCAAAAAACATTCCGTATGCAAGCATTTAACTTGGCATATGATAATTTCCTTGGGCGTATGGCCGTTGGTCGTGTATACGAAGGAATCGTAAAAAATGGACAGAATGTTGTCGTTAAAAAACCTGATGGAACGGCTCGAAATGGGAAAATTACAAAATTATTTACTTTTGAAGGAACTCAGAAAAAAGATGTTACCGAGGCAGTAGCAGGAGACATTGTAATGATTGCAGGTATTGCTGATATTTTCATTGGTGAAACTATTTCTGCCGATGCGACCGTTGAACCATTACCAGCTATTACTGTTGATGAACCAACAATCGTACTTGATTTCTTGGTAAATAACTCACCATTTGCAGGACGAGAAGGAAAATTCGTAACAACACGACAAATCCGTGATCGACTTGAAAAAGAACTTGAAGTAAACGTAGGACTTCGTGTAGATTTTACACCTGATTCTGGGCGAACTATTGAAGGTTTTAAAGTGTATGGACGAGGAGAAATGCACATTGCAGTACTCTTGGAAAATATGCGACGAGAAGGTTTTGAAGTTCAAGTTTCTCAACCACAAGTAATTTTCAAAGAAATTGATGGAAAAACTCATGAACCATTCGAGGAAATTACTATTGATTGCCCAAATGATTATCAAGGTATTGTTATTGAAAAATTAGGAATGCGAGGTTTCATTATGAAAGATATGAAAATTTCAGAAGCAACCGTTCGTATGATTTTTGAAGGTCCAACACGAGGAATTTTCGGATATCGGGGACAGTTCATGGTGGATACACGAGGGCAGGGAATCATGGCTTCACGATTCCTTGAATTCCGACCACATGCAGGAAATCTCCAGAAACGACTTACAGGTTCAATGACTTCTATGGAAAATGGAAAAGCACTTGCCTTTGCTCTTGGAAATCTCCAAGAACGAGGTGTGTTGTATATTGGTCCGCAAACCGAAGTATACGAAGGAATGGTGTTGGGTAATACAGCAAAAGGTGATGAGATGGTAGTAAATCCGACAAAAGGAAAACAGCTCACCAACATGCGAGCCTCTGGAACAGACGATGCAATTACTCTTATTCCACCTTTGGAAATTAATATTGAACGAGGACTAGAATTAATGAACGATGATGAATATTTGGAAGTAACTCCAAAATCAGTTCGTTTACGAAAACAAATCTTGAACGAGTCAGGACGAGCAAAAACAAAACGAGGATAAAAATCACCCAAAAGGGTGGTTTTTTGTAATAAAAAATCACCTTACAAAAAGTAAGGTGAAAAGTTATGTAAAGTATTAAAGAATAGGTAAACCTAAGGTGGATGTCTCGTCTCGTTTGCGTTAAACGAAACGACCTCATTTAGATTTATTTTTTTATTAATATTTTTTTGTACAATAGGGAATAATTTTAATTCCATATGTACAATACTTTTTTCTTCCTTGATAATAATATCATCAAGACTTACTAGAGTATTTTGGATAAATAAGGTTTCTTTGTGTTGTGCAAGATTATTTTCTTGAATAACTACTAAAGGTATTGATAGGCGTGTTGTTAGTAATATAACAGCCACCCTCCCTACATAACCTGTTCCTATGATTGCTATATTCATATTCTTTTGTGTTTGCTTACAATAATAGCAGATTCAGAAAAAAAGTCAAGAATAAATCCCTTTTCACAGAAAAGGGATTTATTCGAGTATTTGTATCATTTTGTTGAGCGATCGATGACCAGAAATTATTTTTAGTTTAGTTCTAGGAATAGTGTAGTGTTCTGCAACTGCATTGAGTACGGCTTTGTTTGCTTGATTATTCTGTGCAGGTTCTCGAATAAAAATTCTGAGTACCTGATGATCGGTTTCTTCTATGAAAGGTTTTTTACTTTCTGGAAATGCTTTTACACGAACGATATTCATAATGAGAGCATAACTTTTTCTAGGAAAGTGTGCAAATATTATTTTTCAATATGAATAATTACAACTTCGGGGGTTGTTCCTATGCGCATAGGAACGAGTGCGGTGCCAACTCCCGATGTAGTAATGTGAACTGATTTTCCATTATTGTGATAACTCGGTCCGTAGGCGAATTCTTGATAAATCATTTTTACTAAAATATTTCCTGGCCACATTTGCCCTCCATGAGTATGCCCTGACAAAGTAAGGTTTGGCTGTTGTTCCAGAATCATAGGAATATGTTTTGGGTCGTGCATGATTCCGATAATTGGTGTATTGTCTGGAATAGTGTTAGTTAATTGTTGTACCTGATTCAGTGTTTGCTCAGGATTACCTGTGTGATAATCAATACCAAGGATGGCAACATGATCGACTATTTTTACTTCATCAGCAACGAGGGTAATATAATTTCCAATCACTGACTCTATTTCTGAATCCTTGGAATACTTTTCATGATTTCCGGGAATAAAATAATTACCCAAAGGTGCTTGTAGTTTAGTAAGTGGTTCGAGGAATGTAATAGGGAATTTTGGTCCATCTACCAGGTCACCCGCCATAAAGGTAATCATTGGTTGTTCATTGTTGATTGCTCGGACGGCTTTTTCTGTGATTGCTCGTTTACGGATTTGCCCCGTATGAGTATCCGAGAAAACCGCAATTTTTTGTCCAACCCAATGATCTGGAAAAGGTGTTGCGAGTTCTTGATTAGAAAGAGAATAATGAACTGTTCTGACTAATTGTGTATTAATGGTTCCGTACACAATAATGCCAAGCGCAACGATCATTGGGAGTGTAATTATCATGCGAACAACTAATCGCGTATCAATTGAAAACGGGATAACAAAACGATTCCAAGTAAATCGTTTTTTACCTGTTGCAACACGGATCATATAGAGAGTCCATGCAATACTCCATGCAATTGCGCTTCCCATGAGTAAATACCCAAGCGCTCCTAATGTCCACATGGAAAGAGTGTAGAAAAATGAAGTCAGTGGGGAATAGGTTGTATAGATAATATTTTGACTGATAACTGCAACAATAGGGATTAATAATTGTAATCCAAAAAACAATGTTTTGATAATTTTCCGATGCGGACGGATTTTTTGGTAAAAGAATTGATAACTCCACATGCGAATAATATTCCAAATCACCATTCCACTGAACAGAATACTGATCACGGTAATGATGAGGAAAAAGATAAAAAAGTTTGGCATATGGTTGATTGTAGCATGGCTTGAGTAAATAAAAAATTCCTCCCGAAGGAAATTATTTTATCGCTCTGTTATAGTTCAAAAGTAAAAAATATGGTTTAATAGATATATAACATGAAAAAGAATGGGTTAAAAAAGCATAACGATTTAGTAATTTATCAAACTTCATCCGGGGAAATAGGGTTCCGTGGGGATTTTTCGCATGAGACGATTTGGGCGACTCAGGCACAAATTGCTGAGGTTTTTGGTGTTACTCCACAAAACGTTACTATGCATATTAGGAATATTTACAAGGAACAAGAACTTGAAGAAAAAGCAACTTGTAAGAAAAGCTTACAAGTTCAAACCGAAGGTAGTAGAAATGTGAAGCGTCAAATTAATGAATATAACTTAGATGTTATTATTGCTGTGGGATATAGGATAAGTTCCGTTGTAGGTACTCATTTTCGTAAATGGGCAACGAAAACATTACGGGAATATATCACTAAAGGATTTGTGTTGAATAAAAAACAACTCAAGAAAAACCATCAAGAATTCCTCAAAACAGTAACGACTATCCAAAATCTTTTACCCGAGGAAATCAATCTTGATTCAAAAAGTATCTTGGAATTAGTAAAAGAATTTTCCAATACTTGGGCATCGCTCGATGCGTATGATAAAGAGTCTTTGCAGAAAATTGGGAATACTAAAAAATCGGTACAAATTTCTGCCGATGAACTTGTTACATCAATTGATATCTTGAAAAAAGATTTAATGAAAAAAGGTGAAGCAACAGAATTATTTGCAACAGAACGAGTAGTAGGAAATATTGAGGGAATTATTGGAAATGTTATGCAGTCATTCGGTGGAAAATCGGTATACGCAACCGCAGAAGAAAAATCTGCACACCTTTTGTATTTTATTGTGAAAAACCATCCTTTTGTGGATGGGAACAAGCGAAGTGGTGCGTGGGCGTTTATTTGGTTTTTACGAAAAATGAAAGTAAGGGGGTATAAAAATATTAATCCAAGTACTTTGACGGCAATAACACTGCTCATCGCAGAAAGTAAGCCCGAGAAGAAAGATCAAATGACGGCATTGGTGACGCAGTTGTTGGTAGTGAAGAAAAAATAACCCATTATGTCACCTGAATTTTCTTTTTCTGCAAAGGTATGGAAATGGCCAGGGAATACGCCGTGGTATTTCGTCTATGTCCCGCGGGAATTATTTGGTCCAATTCGTGATCAGTATGGCAAGGGATTACTGCGTGCGACCATTACCATTGGATCTACCTCTTGGCAGACGTCATTGTTGCCTCATTTGCGCGATCAAGCATTTTTGATTGCGATTAAAAAGTCAGTGCGTACGGCACAGGATATCTGGGAAGGGGATATGGTTATGGTGCAGGTGGAGATACATAAAAGGGCGTAGGCTCTTTTTTGTTTTTAAATAAGAAGAAATATGCTATTATGTATGTAATATGTTAACCGCAGAAACCAAGCGTAAAATTGATAACGCTCGACAAGTATTAGTTGGTAAAGTTCCAAACCCTGCTGCTCAGATTGATCAAATCACCAACGCTCTTATTTATAAGTTCATGGATGACATGGATGAAAAATCTCGCACTATGGGCGGCGAGGCGACTTTTTTTGTGGGGGAATTAGAACCATATGCATGGAGTAAATTAATGTCACCAGCTCTAGGTGCTCAAGAAAAATTGAACAAATATAGTGAAGCATTAGAAAAGTTTTCAAACAGTGAAAATCTCCCAAAGCTGTTTCGAGATATTTTCCGTCAGGCACATTTGCCATATCGAGATCCACAAACCCTGAATCTTTTCTTAAAAGAAATTGATTATTTTGACTACAATCACAGTGAAGAATTGGGAAATGCTTTTGAATACCTGCTCTCTATTATGGGATCCCAAGGTGATGCGGGAATGTTTCGTACACCACGACATATTATTGATTTCATTGTAGATGTGGTAAATCCAACCAAAGACGATACGATTCTGGATCCTGCATGTGGAACGGCCGGATTCCTTATTTCTGCGTATAAACACATCATGAGAAACCATGATGGTGTTGATAATGTATCAGGGGATAAAACAGAAAAGGAAAAGCGATTAACTCACGCAGAAAAAATTGCGGTGATGGAGCATTTGCAAGGGTATGATATTAGTCCAGAGATGGCGAAATTGGCTCGAGTAAACATGTATCTGCATGGGGCAAAAACTCCGAATATTGCAGAATACGATACGCTTTCAAGTGATAAAAACTGGGATGAGTATTTCGATGTGATTTTGGCGAACCCGCCATTTATGACTCCAAAGGGTGGAGTAATGCCGCATAAAAAATTTAGTGTCCAATCAAACCGTGCAGAAGTTCTTTTTGTAGACTACATAATGAACCACCTCAAGCCAAAAGGACGAGCAGGTATTATCGTCCCAGAGGGTATTATTTTCCAATCAGGAAAAGCCTACAAAGAACTTCGTAAGAATCTCGTAAATGACGGGCTCTTTGCCGTAGTATCACTCCCTGCTGGAGTATTTAATCCATATTCTGGAGTAAAAACCAGTATTCTATTTTTTGATAATGAAGTAGCAAAGAAAACGGATCAGTTTTTGTTTGTGAAAGTTTCGAATGATGGATACGATTTAGGTGCGCAACGAAGAGAGGGTGGTAAAAATGATCTTCCAGACGCTGGGGTTGTTTTGAAAGGTTTTCGAGCTTATATAAAAAATGATGAATACAAGGAAACGATTGAATCTTTTGTGAGTGGCTCAAAAAATGGATTCCTGGTTCCAAAAGCAAAAATTTCTGAAACGGATGATTATAATCTTTCTGCTGATAGATATAAAACTGTTACAGATTTTTCAAATTCAAAATATGACAGAGTTGCACTAGGTGATATTTGTGAAGTATACCAACCAAAAACAATAACCTCGAAAGAAATAAAAGATTCTGGCCCATATAAAGTTTTCGGGGCCAATGGACTTATTGGTTTCTATGATCAATATAATCATGAAGACTCAGAAATCGCTATTACTTGTAGAGGTGCGACTTGTGGGACAGTTAATTTCACTGAACCAAAATCTTGGATTACAGGAAACGCGATGGTCGTAAAACCAAAAGATGAAAGAGTAGATAAAATGTTTCTGTATTACTATTTAAGAAATACAGATTTATCTTCTGTTATTACTGGTGCAGCACAACCACAAATCACTGGAGCAGCACTTAAACCATTCGAAATTCCAATTCCTCCTCTCGAAGTTCAAAAAGAAATTGTTGAGCAAATTAAAGTTAAGCAAAAAGCCATTGAGGGGGCGAAACAAGTTATCGAAAATCTCGAGAGAGAGAGACGATATTTTGGTCAGTCACTTAGGAAGTTAGAGAATGTTGAGATGGTTAAACTTGGAGAAATAATTAAATTATCGAGCGGAAAGGGTCTTACTCAGGACAAAATAGTACCAGGTGATTATTTGGTATATGGCGGAAATGGAGTTATTGGATACCATGATTCATATTTTGTAGAAAATGAAACAATTGTAATCGGAAGAGTCGGTGCGTATTGTGGATCTATCCACATAACTAGGCCAAAATCATGGATTACAGATAATGGTCTATATGTGGTTGATTTTTTGAAGAAGATAAATTTAAGATTCCTAGCCGAAACATTAAGTAGTTTAAATCTAAATGATTATGCCAAAGTTGGTGGACAGCCTTCAATTTCTCAATCTATTGTCTACGAAAAAGTCATACCTATTCCATCAATTGAAATTCAAGAAGAAATAGTTTCTAAAATTGAAATTCAAGAAAATATTATTGAATCAAATAAAAAACTTATTGAGATAATGGAGAAAAAGATAGAAGAAGTTTTATCTGAAATTTAATTTATGACCAACGATAAAATACAATTATATCTATGGGAGGGTCTTCATTGGGATATTGATTACGATATCAATGGTAACCCTTACTCACAAATACCACTCTGCCCAAAGCAGAAGTGTAATTGTCGTTTAAAAAAATCAAAGGAGGCATATTCTCTTGGAGAATATAAATATAATTGTGTTCGGTGTGATTTCAAAATTACACTAAATAAATCTATCGAAGATAAAGCTTCAGACCTTATTGATATTATCGAATCTCAAAAATATAAAGATGCTGAAATTATCAACCTAGATGGAGAATTGGTTAGAGTTTTGAGAGAGGAGCAAAAAGACCTCGACTATTGGGTAGATGTAAAAATATCCAAAAATAGAAAAGACGAGGTTCAACTCATGGTTCTTGCTGGAAGCAAAAAAGAAAAAAATAAAACTCAGCTTTTTCTTGATCCTCAAAATGAAAAGGTCAGTTTTGATCAAAATAATAACCATCCTAAGGAGGTATTTTCTAAAGTGGTTGCTACTTTTAAAAATTCAAAAACAGAGATATCTTCTGATGATTAATTTATATGTATGAAGAAGCCCAAAAAATTTTCGATTTTCTTCCATTAAAAAGAACAGTTCTCGAAGAGGAATACGCTTCTCATTTATGGGAGGCTTTCTCGTTTTTATCTCAAAACGAAACAAAAACGAATTCATACTGTTTAATGCCATTTCATCTTTTGTTTATGATGTCTGTTCAAAATAAAATACAAAGAATTTCTAATGAAATGAATTCCGAATATTGTAAGATAATGACAATATATAAACATCCAAAAAAGAACGATCTACTACACCCGGCGTCGCTTTTCACATTGTCGTTATTTGAGGAAAAAACAATGGTAGACCTGTTTAGTATTTTAGGTTTAGAAGAGCATATTAAGCGTGATTTCAAGGAACTTATTAATTTTAGAAATGATGTGTTAGGTCACGCTAGTAGTATCGTACCCTCTGACGCAGAAAAACGTATTAATAAGTATTTTATTGTTCTTGAAGGAATTCAAAAAAGGTTTGAACAATTAAATAATAATTTAGCTCAAGAATGGAAAAAAGAACACCGGCAAAAAAAATTTAAAGAATTTAGTAATATAGAGTTCATAGATATAAAACTACCAAATTCTGGTTTATGTTCAGTAGATTTTAAGGATGGGTTATTGTTTAAAGAATTTGGTAATTTAAATCTAGAAGAATAAAACACCGTTAATCGGTGTTTTATTCTAGTTTCTTACTTTATTCACAACAAAATCTTTCGTGTACGCCGGAATTTTTGTTCGTAATGAATTGTCTAATTTATACCAATCATCATCCAAACCATACTCGTTCAGATTTCCATATCTCCTAGAATCAATGATTTTTCGTACTTCATCATTTTGAGCATATGCCGTAAATACTTGAAATGCGTGATCGATATTATTATCATTTACCATATCTCCATGAATCGAAATAAAATCGTCCCAACTGCGTTGTAGAATATCTTTATTGGTATCAAATTCATCACGATCACCAAAGATATACTCGAGAATTTCCGAGAAGGTAGGGAGTCGATCCAGATTAAATCCTTTCTTTACTCGATCACGAGTTACATATAAACTCGGCTTATCGTAAATTTCTCGCTTGAAGTATTCTTCGGCACCTGATTCATCACCACTGCGATAAAGATCTTCAAGGGTTTTATCTTTACTTAATTCTTCGCGCATACGCGGACCAAAGGCTTCGCGGTCGATACGCATACCCACATGATCGATTTGTTTTTCTGCAACTGATGCAATTTGATCTGGGGAAGCATGGTTGTACTCACCACTTAACACTTTTACAGACTCAGAATCATCTCTGTATACATCAGATGGTTCGGGATCTTCTGGATTAAAGGTTCCAATAGTAGCGGGCAATTTGAGTGCCTCATTATATTTGAAGTCGTTTTCAAAGAATTCACATACCGCAAAGAAGTCGAAAAGTTTAAATGATTTTTTCTCGATTTTTATTCCATCAGGTTTATAGACAAAATTATGTTTTCTAGTTCCTCGCCCTTTCATCTGAATGAAATCAGCAGGAGAGAATACTGGGCGCATAAATGCAATATTAATCAGATCAGGGCAATCATATCCTGTGGTCATCATACTTACCGTAATACAAATTCTGGTTTTACTGGTTTTATATTCAGGATAATCAGATTCTGCAAAACGACTCGTTCCATTAAGTTTATTATTCGTAAAATTGGTTGTCATTTGCTGAGCCTCGTCCACGTTACTAGTTATCTGCACCGCAAAATCACTGTTATAAACACCTGGCCATTTTTTCATGGCGATCTCATTTAAAATCTGGGTAATTTTTGTTGCGTGTTTTTGGGTACGACAAAATACTAACGTTTTTCCATATTCACCTGTAATAGGATCGCGTTCACCTTTTTCAATGAGCTGCTTACAGAATTCCCAGTTGGTTGCGTCATTGAAAAACTTTCGCTCAAAATGTCGTGAATAATAGATTTGCTTTTCCGTTGCACCATCTTCTGCGACACGTTCGACTTCGAAACCTTCCTTACTGAGAAGTTCGGTAGTGATTTGTGTACGAGCATCCAATACATAAGGTTGAATAAGAAATCCATCTTTTGCCCCTGTTTGTAAATCATAGCGATAGGTAGGTTCGCCACTTTCACATCCAAATGTTTTGTAAGTGTCCAATAACTCACGTCGTTCGATTGCTTTTTTGCTTTCTTCTTTACCTTCAAGATTTCTTAAGTAATCTTTTGGGGTAGCGGTAAGTCCTAATTTGTAACCAATGAAATATTCAAAAACCGCTCGAGCGTTTCCAGAGATAGAGCGATGAGCTTCGTCACTTACCACAAGATCAAAGTCAGTAGGGGAGAATTCTTTCTTGTAGCGATCATTATGCATCAATGATTGCACGGTAGTAATTACAATATTTGCTTTTCTCCAGTCATTTCTATTCTCTTTATAAATGACGGTAACCCAATCTTTTAATACATCTTTGAAATCTTTCGCGGCTTGTTCTTCGAGCTCAATTCGATCTACCAAGAAAAGAATTCTGTGTGCATTGCTCGTGCTTAAAAACAATTTTGCAAGAGCAATGGTTGTTTTGGTTTTTCCGGTACCTGTTGCCATTTCCAAGAGATATCGCTCTTTGCCAGTTTTGGCTGCATTTTGAACAGCATGAATAGCTCCTAA
>CAZUGR010000010.1:0-23658 GCA_964620145.1 uncultured Candidatus Saccharibacteria bacterium | reverse complement strand
CAGATGGAGGATCGATTCGGGGTGATTATGCAATGAGTATGCAGTCGAATGTGGTACATGCATCAGATTCAGCTGAAAATGGTGAAATTGAAATTGCACGATTTTTTGCAGAGAATGAACTCCTTGATTACGAAAAATTAGGAGAACAAATTGTTTATTCTGATTTGTTTGAATAATTTTTTATATTTGATATAATAAAAGTACTGAACTCAGAAAAAAGATTTTTAAACATTTTTTTTCTAGGGAATCCGAGTAATCTTGCCTCGTGGGGTAGGGTTCAGGACAACCATTTTATATAATTAATTGGTTGTAAATCTCTTTTTAATCTGGTTCAGTCAAAAAACATCGAATTTTTTCGATGTTTTTTATTATTTAGGTTATGATGTAAATTGTGTTACAATGGTGTGTATATGAATACAGAGAAAAAACTATTCGGAACAATTGATTTTTATGGAGCAACAGGAGATGTAACTGGAGCAAATTTCTTGATTACTATTAACGGTAAAAGAATTCTCGTAGATTGTGGGCTTCATCAAGGTGAACAAGCAGAAACAAATCCAAAAAGCAATTTCGGCTCTTTTCCGTATGATCCTACAACTATAGATATTCTTTTTGTAACTCATGCGCATACTGACCATATTGGAAAAATTCCAAAATTAGTCCATGATGGTTTTCAAGGAATTATTTATTCAACGCCTCCTACCAAAGAAATTTCAGCTCTTATGTTTGATGATGCGTTAGGCTTGATGGAAAATGAAGCAAAGGAAAAAGGTTTAGACCCAATGTACTCTCAATCTGATATCGACAAAGCTCTTTCATTATGGAAAGTAATTTCGTATCATAATCCTTTGGATATTAACAATGGAATTTATGTACAATTTTTTGATGCTGGACATGTATTAGGTTCTGCAATGATTGAATTTTCTTATGAAGGTAAAAAATTATTATGTACAGGTGATTTAGGAAATACACCAACTGCATTGCTTCGAGATACAGAAATTATCATGAGACCCAATTTTCTCTTGATGGAGTCAGTGTATGGAGATAGAAATCACAATACTGATAATCGAACAAAGCATCTCGAACGTGTTATTGAAAGTGTTGTACAAAAGAAGGGAACTTTGATCATTCCATCATTTTCACTTGAACGAACCCAAGAAGTATTATACGAATTAAATAACTTGATTGAAGATGGACTTGTTCCAAGAATTCCTGTTTATTTAGATTCACCACTTGCTATTAAAATTACTGAAATTTATCGGAGATCAAAAGAGTATTTTAATAAAACTGCAAAAACAGAAATCGTAGAAGGTGATGATATTTTTCAATTTCCTGGACTGCAATTAGTAGAATCAACTGATGATTCAAAGGCTATTTTCCATGCACCAAGTCCTAAAATTATCGTTGCAGGATCTGGTATGATGAATGGTGGGCGTGTTATTCATCATGCGAGACATTATTTACCTGATCCGAATAATACATTACTCCTTGTTGGATATCAAGCATTAGGAACATTAGGGAGGGTTATTCAAAGTGGAGAAAAAAATGTTCGTATCTTCAAGGAAAATGTTCCTGTAAATGCAACCATTGATACTATTACTGGATTTTCTGGACACAAAGATTCTGATGAGTTAGTTAAATTTGTAGGTGCAATTGCAGAACATGTTGAGTCGGTATATGTTGTAATGGGTGAACGAAAAGCTTCAGAGTTTTTAGCAAATCGATTGCGAGATAATTTTGCATTGAATGCGATAACTCCAAATGAAGGTGAGCGAGTAGAATTATATTTATAAAATAAAAACACCTATAGGTGTTTTTATTTTTCCAAATCTAATACTTCATCAATTCTAATTTGTTGTACAAATTCTGGGACATGGGAAACCAGAATGAGTGCACCTTGGAATTCAGAAAGAGCTTTTGCAATAATTGGAAGATGTCGAAAATTAATATGGTTCGTTGGTTCGTCCAGAATTAATATTCCTGGCTTCTGTAAGACAAGTCGAGCAAATGCAACAAGTCCTTTTTGTCCTTCTGACAAATCTCCAATACGAGTTTTAATAATTTCTCCAGTAATGAGAAAACCTGATGCAACTGATCGCATGTATTCTTCATCTAATTTTGCGCCAGATGAAAGAAGTGCTTCTACAAGGGATTCTCGAACAGTATGATCAAAATTTAATGTTGAGAAGTCTTGTCGATAATATCCTACACGAACTCCATCATAAATTTTCACTCCGTCACTTTCTCCTTTTGCAAGTGTTTCAAGTAAGGTACTTTTCCCGATTCCATTAGGGCCTTTTAATAGCAAATGTTGTTTCTTTTTTAACAATACAGATGTTTTTTTATTAGTAATTTTACCATTTTTCATAATAGTAAAATGATTGATTTCAATACATGGTCCTACAAAATCATCTTGCACAGGAATGGTAAAATTGCGAATAGTTTTATCTTCTCTACGTACATCTACTACCTCTTCTTCTAATTCCTCGGCTCGTTCTCGCATTTGTTTTGCGACTAATCGCATTTGACCTCCTTTGTAGGCAAATTTATTTGCTTTTTCTTTTTTGGCAATAATTTCCTTGTGAAGTTGTGCGTTCTTCATATTTTCTTTTTCTACTCGTGCAGTAATTTGTTTTCGTACGTCATAATAGTTTCCAACATATTGTTCAATTTTTCGAGTATATACATCCAGATAGAGTACTCCATCAGTAAATGAATTCAAAAATTCTGCATCATGGGAAATTACGATAACGGTGTTTTTATAATTTTTAATAAAATTGGTAAGGTGTTCAATTCCTGCATGATCTAAATTGTTCGTTGGTTCGTCCAATAACAACAAATCTGGCTTCTGAATAAGTGCAGATGCGAGGAGGAGTCGAGCTTGTTGCCCACCAGAAAAAGATTTTACCAATCGGTCATGAATGTTTTCATGCCCAACCAAGTTTACTGTTTCGAGTACTTCGTCGATTCTTGGATCAATGTCATACACAGGTTGAGTAAAACATTTTTGAAAAAATTCTCGCACGGTTAAATCGAGTTCATCTCGAGGAATGATTTGTCGACTGATTGCAACGGTGACACCTCTTACAATATTAATATCTCCATTGGTTGGTTCTTTTGTTCCAGTAAGGAGCGAGAAAAGGGTACTTTTCCCAGCTCCATTTTGTCCCATAAGGGTGATTTTGAGTCCTCGACGAATCGAGAAATTTACTTCATGTAAAATAGGTTTGTTTGCATTGTGTTCAAATGAAACATCATTAAAACGTACAATAATTTCGTCTTTTGCCATATGATACAGACTCTACCTTATTTCTTGGATAAAAGAAAGGTTTTTGATATTATTCCTTTTTTATTATTTTCTTGATATACTATAAACTAATTATGAGTAATATAACAATTTCTGTATCTGGTGCACGTGAATCAGATCATTGTGGACTTGATGCTTTGCAAAAAGGTCAAAAATTAGGGCAAGTTCTCGCAGAATATGGATGCACAGTAACTTGCGGAGCAGTGACTGGATTTCCTTTGTGGGTCGCAAAAGGTGCTCGCCAAAATGGTGGGAGTGTTATTGCATTCTCTCCTGCAGTAAATTACGCAGAGCACATTAATGTATACCGTATGCCAAAACCAGAACATTATTTTAATCTGGTAGTATATACTGGATTTGGTTTTTCTGGTTCTGATTTATTAATGACTCGTTCTTCAGACGCTGTTGTTTTCGGTTGTGGGAGAATGGGCACTATTCATGAATTTACTGTTGCATTTGCAGAAGGAAAAATCATTGGAGTTTTAGAAGGTGATTGGGATACTGATGATTTGATCAAAGAAATTTTACGAGCAGATGTAAGTCGGCCACACGATACGATTGTTTTTGATACTGACCCAAGGAGATTGATCGAACAAGTTATTAAAAAGGTAAAAGAATCTAAAAAATAAAACACTTCAAATTTTTTTGGGGTGTTTTATTTTGTATGATATACTTTATATATGAATACAGATGAAATTATTGTATCTATCGGGCAAGAATACCAAAAAGTAACCCAACAGATCAATCAGCTTGATCAAGAAAAAAAAGGTATCATTAATCAATATATTAAAAAATTGGAACAAGAAAAAATTGAACAAATTAAACAAGAATTGAATAAATTATCAACCCATTCTTAATTTTTATAAAATATGATCTATCAAGACCCTTTACAAAAAAATCAAAATCTCATGGAAGCTAATTCTGCCGTAGGTATGGAATCAGTTCAATCTCCTGTAGAATCTAATCAGCAAAATATAGATAGTAGTGTAATACCTACAATGGCACAGAATGCTATTGAACGTTTACATAAACAAAAAGAAGAAGTTGTTCGAATTCCAGACTGGCGTGTTGATCAAATACTAAGAACTGGAGGTACGGCAGAAGAAATTACAAGAATGACACAAGAAGTAAACAAACAGGCAGAAAAGTCTGTATTGCAAGGACGGTATAATATTATTGCTGCTATTCCAGAAAAGTCTCGTAACTTGGAACAACAGCAGGAATTTTTAAACATACAGAAAAAACTTGCAGAAATTGCTGATACTGTTGAAAAAAAGACTCGAGGAATTATTGCAGATCAAGTTGAGCAAGAGCGTGTTGCAGATAATCTTGCAAAATTTGATCTAAATGCAATGAATCCTGTAAGTTCTGTGATTGATAACACTAATCATCAGTATGTAGATAATATGGAGTCAATGATTGCGACCGGAAATTCTCTATGGGGCACTCCAGAAGAAGATGAAAGCTACGAAGAGTCTTCTTTGTATTCTCCTATTCAACCAACACAAGAATCTGTTAATACTAGTTATCAAGATTATCTCAGTAGAGAAGTAGATTCTATCGGTGCACATATTAGTGCTGGTTTTGGTAATGAGCAAGCACTTGATCGTGGGATTGAGCTAGAGAAAAAATTAGAACAGTTAAAAAATAATCAAACTCTTGAAACAGAAAATACTACAACCAGTGAAATAATGACAGAAAAAGAATCTGAACTGAGCCAAAACGAGCAATACATAGCAAATCTAAAAAGAGATGAACTCAATCAATTGTATGGAATTTTAGAAAAAATTGGACCTATTGATGGAATTGCTCCTGATCAATTATTTGCTACTATCAAGATTTTTATGCGAGGAGCAAGTGATGATTCTCTGATCCCAGAAACGTATGGACTTCGTGCAAAAATGAATGAAATAAAATCTATTCGAGATGCAGAATTAGAGAGTCATGGTATTGTTATCGATAAAGAATCTGGGGCAGTTTCAGTACAGTCTTCGCAAAAAACTGAGAATGTACCTACAGATCAATCAGAAGATATTTCCCCAGAATCTATAGAAACAAAAATAGAAATACAGAAAGAACCAGAACCAGAATTAGAATCAGTAATCAAGAGTGAAGTTGAGTCGGATGCAAATTTGGTATCAAAACCAGAAGAAGAGAAAGTAATTCGTTCTAATGAGGAAAAAGATATTTCGAGTATGTTCGCTATTGAAAATCCTGAAATCAAAGAACGGCAATTCCAGATCGCTCTTAAAATTCTTGAAAGTCAGTCGTTCAAAGAACTCCTCGATGCTCTACAGACAGAACCAGTAATTGCTGATGGTGCTCGATCAGAATCTACATTGTTTACACGACATTCTATTTTGAAATTCTTGAAAGAATACCAGGCAGGCAAAGAGCCAAGTACTTTTACTTCAATAACTAATATTAATGCAGTAGATTTGAAGGTGAGGAAATTAATACAGTCTGGAATAGAGCAAGGAAATCTTGATCAATTAATTAATGATGCAGTGGACGCATATCCAGAGCTTGCAGAAAAAGAAAAGATTGGATTTACAGATATACCAATTAATTTTAGTGAACAAGTTGATCGTGCAACAGAAGTAGCGCAAGAAGAAAAGATTGATTCTGATAATCCAATAGTAAAGGAAGATTCTAAAGAGCCTATAAAAGAGAAAATTCCAGTTGTAGAAGAAGGGCAAACTATAGAGGTAGTTGAAAAACAGAAAGATTCTCAAGAAAATAGTCAATCACCGGAATTAGAAATTGAGCCATCAAAACAGGAAGATTCTGACGATAGTTATGAATTTGAAAAACGTTTGCTGGGATCGCTTATGGCACACAGTGGTGAGAAGGGAATTTTCGCATTGTTAGGGACACGGAATCTTTCATTGAGTAAGGATGGATATATTATTGCAGACGGGAAGGAGACAAATTATACGCCAAGCATGATTGATCTCAATGCAGAAGTTCAACAAAGTGCTGGAATGACTCCACAGCAGTTAAGGGAGAGTATTCATGATGAGATTCTGTGGGAGAAAAACAATCCAAAAGTCGAAACGAAACAAACGTTCAGTGAAGAAAAGAAAAAACCAGAAGATTTGTTTTTAGATGATAATAATCAAGAAGAGATTGTGTTACCAGAAAAGAAAGATTTTTCACATGTAAAAACTTTCGATGAGTTGTATAAGTTGATAGATGTCGCAAGAGGAGTTCAAGGTGCAACAGAAACGCATGACGCAAAAACACTCAAAGAAATTATTGATAAAGTAAGAAACGGAAAACTTGATATGTCATTTGTTACTAAAACAGGAGGATTGCGAACAAAAGTAGAGAATTTATTATCCATTGAAAATAATCAATTTAATACTGTAAAAACTTTCGATGAATTATATGCATTGATTGATTCTGTAAAAGAGGTACAAGGTTCAAAAGAAACTTATTCAAGTGAATTACTTAAAAAGATTATTAACGATGTTCGTAATGGTGATGCGGTTTTGAGAGATATTACTAATACAAGAATGCTTCGTGATAAGGTTCGAGAGCTACTTGTTCAAGAGAGAAATAGATAAAATAAAAAACCGCACATGCGGTTTTTTATTTTACTTGATCTACAATTTTTTCGAATACTGCAGGTTTTGTACGAGCAATTTCAGAAAGAACTTTTCGGTCAACAGTAATGTTTTTTGTTTTGAGAGCTCCAATGAATTTGCTGTATGAAAATCCAAGTGGACGAAGTGCAGCATTAAGACGAACAGTCCATAATTTCCGCATGTCATTTTTCTTGTCTTTACGGTGTGCAAATGCATGAACTCCTGCCTTGATTACGGCAACCTTTGCAGAAATTTCTTTACGTGATCGTCCGTGACGATATCCTTTTGCGTCTGCAAGAATATTGCGACGACGTTTGAGAGAGGTAACTCCTCGTTTTACTCGTGTCATAAGATAAAAAGTGAATAGAGAGTAGATAGGTGAACTATCGTTTAGGGAACTTTCTATTCGTAATAATTATAAATTAATAAATAATAACCCTGAGGTATTTATTTAACAAGACCTGGGAGGAATCGTCCCATAGTTTTGTTGTTCATACTTGGGAAGTCTGTAGGAACTTTTCCGTTCAATTGTTTACTACGACTTTGTTTTGCGTTGAAGTGGTTAAATCCTGGTTTACGCGCTTTCAATAATCCACTTTTAGTAACCTTTAATCGTTTGGTGAACGATTTGTTTGTTTTTTGACTCATAAAAATAATGAATAATTAATTTTTTTTAGTAATGCGTTCCAGGGTAACGACAATTCCCTTGGGACTTTCTTTGAATCCTTCGATGACTTTGTGTTCAACACTAATTTCATCAACGATACGCTGTAACCGCTCTTGGAGGAAGTTTTTGTCCATTGACTTGATTCGACCACGGAGGAAAAGTTCAACTTTTACTCGGTGACCTTCGGCGAGCCATTCTGATGCACGTTTTGCTTTTACAGCAATATCGTTCTCACCAGTTCCTACTTTAATTTGGATGTTCTTTACTTCACTTGATGCGGTATTTTGCTTGCTTTTTATCTCTTTTTGTTTCTTCTTTTGTGCATAGAGGAATTTACCATAATCTGTGATTTTTGCAACTGGTGGTTGCGCATCAGGTGAAATCTCTACCAAATCCATACCAAGCTCACTTGCTTTCTTGATAGCGTCTTTGGTTTTCATAACACCTAGATTACCAAGCTCGTCAGAGATAACTCGCACTTCAATAGCTCGAATATCATTATTAATTTTTACTTTTTCGATTTTCATTGGGAATTAAGAGGGGGAATTTAAAAGGTAAATAATAGTTATTAGTATACTGATTTTCCTTATTTTATCAAGTTTTTTCATTTTTGTGGTACAGTGGTCAATATTGTATGAATATGCTTGTTTTGGCTTACAAAAAACGCTCAGAAACTATGATCGTGTGTATGCAACGTATACGACAAGAAGTAAATATTCCTGAACAGATTCCAATGACGTATGCAGGACGACTTGATCCAATGGCGGAAGGGTTGGTTATTTTCTTGGTGGGTGAAATGCGTTTTTCCAAAGATTCATTTTTGAAGTTGGACAAGAAATATCGAGCTAGCTTTTTCTACGGTGCACAAACTGATACGTACGATGTACTTGGGAAAATACAAGGTATTAATTTTCCTGACACCTATTTTGATCAGCAAAAAATGATGGAACATATACAACAATTTCAATCACTTGGTACTTTTGAACAAGTGTTTCCACCATTTTCGTCACGAAAGATAGAAGGAAAGTCATTGTTCCAATATGCTCGAGAAAATATCCATATTGCTCCGCAAAAACATATGGTTACACTGTATGATATAAAGCTCAATACAATTACTATCAAACAATCATCAGATTTCCTTGAGGAAATTATATTTGATACCCAGCAAGTAGTAGGAGATTTTCGTCAAGAGGAAATACAGGAATCATGGCTCTCTCAAAAAAATAGTTTCCCAGAAAAAATAACAATATATACGATGACATTCCATGTTTCTTCGGGTTTTTATGTGCGGCAATGGATTCATGATTTTGGAAAATATATCAGAACAGGTGCAGTTACTGTCTCTATTCGTCGTACAAAAATAGGAAATTTTGATGAATCTATGCTTCAAGGAAAAAGTTTTCGAATTTTTCTACCTAATGAATTACCTTGATATATTGTTGACCAGATAATTTGTAATATGGTATTATAGTGGCATGAAATCATTTAAAATTTTTCCATTAATTATTATATTAACTGTTTTCTCGGGTGCTTTTTCAGTGTATCATTTTATATCAGCTCAAAGTCATACATGTGTTACCTACAGAATTGCGTCTTGGAATGGATGTGAGCCATTAATTTCAACAACAGGAACTATCAGTACAGATAAATATTCTGCAGTGGTGAATGCATATTATAGTTCAAATGGTGCTGATTATAATACACTGGATTGGCCTGCGTTATATATTGAATACGGACGATCTGATACAAATGATTTTTCTGAAACTTCTGATTTACGAAGTCAAGGAAAAGGTACAAGAACTGAAGGCTTCATCCTTGAAGGACTCGAGGAAGGTGTTTGGTATCAATATCGTGCAGCATTGAATTGGGTTGGAGGAGTGAAATATGGTGATGTAAAAAGATTCCAAGCAGTCAAGAAAATAATGCCAGAAGAACCTACAGTAACTACCACTACGAATAATACACAAACAACTAATAGTACTCCAGTTGAAACAAAAACAACAACCACTAATAATAATACAACTACAAATAATACAACCAATACAACTACGAACAGTACAACAACTACTCAGAAATCAACCAATACAGGAACATGGTCAATTTTTGGTACTACTCGAAAAAACACAGCTCCAGTCAATGAGCCACTTTTCAAAAATGTAGATGAACGTTCAGGATTTAAACTTGCTATTGACGATGAACGAACAGAGGTACGACAAGGTGATACCGTAACTATCAAAGTTCGATATGAAAACAATAATGCAAAATCTTTTTCAAATGGTTCTGTAGAGGTATATTTACCTGATCAAATGTTAGTAACAGGAACAAACAAAGGTGTGATTGATAAGGTAGGTAATCGTGTAGTTATTAGTTTGCGAGATTTTCCTGCAGGTGCATTCGGAACAGCTACGGTTACTGCACAAGTAACTCAACCAGCAGGAGATCTGGATCAAGTAATGACACAAGCAGGCTTGAAAATATCTGATGTGGTACTCAAGGTTGCCGATGTGAATGAATATATTGGAGGATCTAAAAATTCCACACTCGGAGCTTCTACAGGTAATGTTGGGTTTCTCCCTGGAAGTATTATCGGTTGGGTTTTACTCCTTGTTATCTTGGCAGGTATGGTAATACTTGGACGACGATATTTCATGCAAAAAGATTATTAGACAAAAAACAGCAATAGACTTGCTGTTTTTTTATTTTTTTGCTAGTATATCTCTATCGAAATGTATTTCTCCTGAAATAAATTTTGATACTCCCCTGTAGCTCTCCGCCAACTGGCGGAGGTAGAGTAAACCTTGTATACTTTAGTTATGTTTGTTGTTTATTGTATTTTTAACAAAAACCATAACAAGATATATATTGGCCAAACAAGTGATATTGATGAACGGATAAAGTTACATAATAATCATGAGTTTAAAAAAGGCTTTACTTCGCGTTTTTCCGGTGAATGGCAACTTGTTTATTCAGAGTCTTTTCAAACTCGACAAGATGCCTTGAAAAGAGAAAAACAGTTAAAAAGTTTTCGTGGGAGAGAGTTTGTTAGGAAAAATTTTATTCCCCTGTAGCTCAGCGGTAGAGCAAACGACTGTTAATCGTAAGGTCGCAGGTTCGAATCCTGCCGGGGGAGCCAGTTAGGACAAGTATTCAATTCTAATAGTAGATTGAACGGAGAAGCTATTGAAAAATATAGCTTTTTTCCGTCTAAGGTCGGGTTCTCAAGTACAAAATTGAGAAATGCGCGTTTTTGAGCAGGTTCAGAACTAGTTTCGAATATAGCCTTTGCGTGGCGTGCCATAAAAACAACCTTTGATACTGTTGTTTTATATTCAAAATCAGCGTTTGAATGTTCTCCCATTTCAAGTTCTAGTACTTCGATTTTGTTTTGGATTTCGGTATTCTTTTTGTCATAAACTTCCTTAGTAATACTATGGTCAAGATAAGCATCAAGTAAACTATCTTGGCGTTTTTTCAACATATCATATTCATTTCGAATACGATCAATTTGAGCTTTTTGAAATACTACCTCATCCTCAGTATTTTTTCTGATTTCGTCAATTAATTGTGTTTGCAATTGCTCAGAGATGTCAGAAAACTTATCTAGAAGCTCGTATATTGGGTCTAGAAGTACTTTTTCGGGGGTGTATATTCTTTGGCAGATACCCTTCCCGTTTGTACAAGAATAGTAAGTAAAACTTAATCCACTTTTCTTGATCTTTGTTTGGGCTGTAATTACACACCCGCAATTTTTGCACTTGAGAAGCCCCTTAAAGATAAAATCTTTAGATATGATTTTTGATGGTCTATTACGTCTACCTTCGCGTATTTGCTGGCACAGGTCAAATAATTCACGACTTATTAGTCGCGGATATTTATGATTATAATTCCCATGCTTTTTAGACATAGCTATTCCGCAATAGAAGCTATCGTTAATAATATTTTCAACACCACTCTTGGTGAGTATCTTATTATTTCTTGTTCTTAGTCCAGCATCAGTAATTTTTTGACGTAATGCTTCAAGTGAATAATTACCTGTTGAGTAGAGTTCAAACAGTTTTTTAACTAGGTGGCCTTTTTCGGGGTCGATTACAATATCTTTTCGGGTTCGATTTTCTTGATCAAGTGGAATATTGGAATATCCAATTCGGACCATTCCAGGCCACTCACCATTTTTTCTTTTTTGCTCCAGTGCTCTTTTTACGTTATCACTGATTGCATCAGAATAATATTTTGAAAGTCCAAGTTTCATACCGAAAGCAAATTTATCACCTGCACTCATTTTGTCGTTTATGACTTGAGCATCAGACACAAAATGTAATTCAATTTCATTAGAGATAGCCTTTTCATAAAGCCATGCAACACGTTTATCAAAAATATTTCTCGACAAGCGGTCAACCTTATCAAAACATACTGCAAGTTTTTCTTTGGAGTTTTTTATTGTTTCGATAATTTTATCGAATTCATCTCGCTTAGTTTTGTATGCGCTTTCATCAAAACTAAATTCATGGGTAATAATAAAGCTATTGCGTTCACAATAGCTTTGCATCCTAGCGATTTGAGCAGGGAGTGAGTTTCCTGCTTCTTTTTGTTCTAGTGTTGATACTCGGGCTATAATTATTGTTTTCATATTTATTGTATTTTCCAACCATCAATTGATAGGTCGGTATAAGCTCTTTCTTTTAAGAATGGTAACAGTTCAAGCCCTGAAGGAAACTCGTTGTCAAATTCACGGCGCATATCATTTAGTAAAGAAATTCCGAGTTGATCTCGATATGTTGAATTCATGCAAAGACTATACCAACCCTTTAGATCCTCTAAGGTGATAATTGCTTGAATTCTTGCACCCCAACCCACCTGTTCAAGCAGTGTTGATATAGCTTCTTTTTCTGCGTCAAGACATACAATGACTATTTTTTCAGCGGCAATCCCTTCTGCAATATCCTCGACTGTTTCTGGCGTAATTGTTAAGTGCTTTACTTGAATTATAGGTCCAAAGTTCGACCACATATCAAGCCCTCTGTCGGCAGCATTGGTTGCTCCAACTCTATATAAGTTTGCTGGCACAGTTATTTCGTAAGTTTCGTTATTTACACCTAATACATTAGAAATGAAATATTTAAAATCATTTAAAATACGAGGGTCTTTATTGTTTATTTTTAGAGTAATTTCAGCTTTTAATGCTCTCACGATTGTTGAGAATAATGCATAAACTGAAATCTCATACACCTTGTCAATACTTCTTTTGAGCCCAGCTGTTTTAGTAAAAATATTTATAATTTCCCCAAGATTAAATGTTTCAGGCGTAGCGTCGTTTATATAGGTGGCAACTCCGTGAAGTTCTTCAAACTTTTTCAACATTGTCTTGTAGATATATGCCTCTACGCCACCATTTGTATCAATATTTATTGAGTTTAAAATATCTAAAACTTGTGGAGGTATAGCATTTGTCTCAAAAATATTGTCTTGATATTTTTGGCTTGAAGTGCTTTTTCTACCAATAAGACGCATCGAGATTTCATCGCGCCATCGCTTTGAAATATTTCTATATGCTTCAAGGTCTAGTAAGTCAATATTTGTTTTGGTGGTCCTTTTTTTATGTAGAATTTCAGCAATCTGGATTGGTTTATAAAAGTGAACTCTTGATTTTTTTATTAAGCTATCTATCTGATTTTTTGCGATTTCAATGGAATTATTTTTGTTCATATAATAAATAAAGTAAATTAATTAATTGGATCTTTCGACATTGCTTCAATCATGGCTTCTGCAACAGCCTGAATTTTAGGTATGACTACTGCATTACCTGCTTGCTTGCGTGCTTGGGTTAGGGGAACAATTATCTCGTAATTATCTGGAAAACCTTGAAGTCTAAACATCTCTCTTGGAGTTGGCCTTCTTTTTCCATTAACTAGTAAATAGTTATAAGAACCACCAGCTCGTAGTGCGCAGGAGTATTCATTAATTCCAAGATTACCTGACTTGTTTTCATGCCAAATCGTCGGCACTTTTGGTGGGACCTTACCTTGCTCTTTGAGTTGATTTTTCAGCTTCTGTTTTATGTGCTCACTCAAGAAGTGTTGCTTATCAATACTTCGTTCATCTTCTAAAATATCAACAAGTGTTTTCTTTGGAATTTTTGATCCTGTTGGAAATTCAAATGGATAATTTTTTAGAAAACCGACAATAATTATTCGCTCGCGCTTATGTGGTAAACCAAAGTCAAGTCCATTTAATACCTTATGATGAACAAAATAACCCAAGGCTTTGAGACTATCAATTATTACTTTGAAAGTTCTCCCTCCGTCATGTTTTTCGAGCTGTTTAACATTTTCAAGCATAAATGCTTTAGGTTTCTTTGCTTTTAGAATTCTTTCAATGTCAAAGAATAGCGTACCGCGAGTATCGGCAAAACCTTTCTTTTCTCCAATGATGCTAAAAGGCTGACATGGAAAACCGCCAGTTAAGATGTCGTGATCAGGTATACTGTATTCATCGATTTTTGTAATATCCCCAAAGGGCTTGTCACCAAAGTGATTTTCATACATTTTTTGACAATAGGGATCAATTTCAGAAGTAAAAACACATTCTGCGCCTACGTTGTCAAAGGCAATACGAAAGCCACCTATACCAGCAAAGAGGTCAATGTATTTGTACTTTTGCTTCTTATTTTTCATAGGTGTTACTTACTTTTTTGAGAAACAGCTCAAAATCTGTTTTTTTAATTCGATACTCCTTACCGATTTTGTAAGCAATAATTTTTTTTGCATCAATATAACGATAAATCGTCATAATGTTTACATCTAATAATTTTGCTAGATCTTCGGCTTTGTAAAATTCTTTTTGTTCATTCATAAGCATTATTTTAACCTCTTTATTATACTTTACAATGGTTTACAGCACAACTTATACATTCACAAGCATAAACTCATTATTTATTAAGTATTTACGGGGGTTGATCAAGTTTAATTGGTCTGTAATTGGCTAGTTGAACCTCAACTTCGTTCACCCAGCCTTTTTGTTTTGAGTAACTAATAGCTTTGTTTGCTCTCTCAATGTCCTTTTTAATACGATACCAAGTGCGAATAGTGCCGTTTTTTGTCACCAAGTTTCTCATCTCTTGCATAAAGCCTTTATTATTTGAGGCTTTCAATAGACCATAAAGATAAAACAAATCTTTTGGCTTTAATTTTAATTCAGGCCCACTCAAACGCTTTAAGATCTCATCATCATTGCAGGTGAGTTGGAACATACCAAGATCATTTTTACGAACGATATTTTCCCAGTAGCTTGTCACTACTTTCTTGCTAATCAAAGTGCTATATATTTCCCTAAAGGTAACTGGATCATTTTTTGATAATCCTAAAACCTGCATGATTTTTGTTTTCTTGTTGAGCCTAACTTCGAGCCTTAATATTTGCTCATTTGATTTTATGACTTTCAAAAGGCTTTTATTATATTTATTGGCTTTGTCTCGTGATCTAGATTTGGTCTTTCTTATATCAGATACCTTATCGTAGATAACAAACTCGTTTGAGGTGTTGTGTATGTGAATACTTTCACCACCGTTTATATATTTTGTATCCATTGCATCAAATCGTTTGGAGATATTAACCTTCTTAATTTGAGATAGAATTTCACATACAGAATAATTTTTTCCTAGCCAAATGTTTTTCGAGTAATGCAGAACAATTACTCGTGCGTTTTTGAGCACGTCACTAGGAACAGATAATCCTTGTTCACTCAATCTTTCGCTTAGGGTACTTATAACTTTTTCAAACTCATAATCATCTAGTTCCTCTAAATTATTACCGAGCAACAACTTCGGAACCGAGAATTCAATTTTGAAGTTCTCTTGTTCGTAGAAAAACTTACTAAATAATTTTATTGTTGGATAATAGAGGTTACTATGATTATTAGGTTTTTGGTGAAACCTATTGAAATGTAAGTTGTTAATAGTAACAAGTTTTTTATGGTTAACCTGCACCTCGTTTTTCTTGATCAATAGGCATACTGTATCTATCATAGTTTTTGCTTTCCATTATTTTTTTCTTTTGTGCAGGGCTTTGTTTTTCATATTGCTGAAATAACCAGACAAAAGCACCGACCAGCTTTTGTCGTTCCTCTAGTGTCATGTTGTTTATATCAACAGGAACTATATTGGTTTTTTGGTTAATAAGCTCTTGCATAAAAATAACCCGAGGGTTACATCCTCAGGTTATCTTTTACTGTAAAGAAAAGATAAGAATTAAAAATGGAAATTTAGAATTAATTTTCCAAAATTATTTCTCACGTCTTTTCTTTTGAATTGATATTATTTTTCCAATTGCTCCATAGTCCATATCGATACCCTTTTCTTTCATCAGCAGGGAGCCTATCTTTTTAGTCGTAAGGTTTCTGTGTTCATAAATAAAATCATCTCGGTCTTTCAAAGATAGTTTTTTAGTTCGAACACCCGCTAAGCTCACATTCTTTTTTCGCAGTGGCTCTTGTAGTTCTAGAATTTCTTTTTTGTTTCGCTCAATGAATTCAACTATATTACTAATAGGAGCGTACTGGCTAACTCGGATCACAATTGGATACATTTTCTTGTATGACTGATTATTCGTATCACCTAAAAAACAAACATCATAATCAGGCCATGTTTCATTTAAATAGAGTTCTGTATTCCAAAAGATATGTTCATATACAGCATCATGCCATTGTTCGCCATATAATTCATTATGTTCACATAATGTTGTTATATCTTTCGATAGTTGTTTGTTTAGTATCGTAAAATTAGGCCTACAGCTCCATTCTGGTGGCGTCATTAATCTAACCTCAGAATTAGATTTTGATAATATGTTATCAGGATTAAAACCCTCTATTGGAATATCATACTTTAATCTAATATCGCGAATTGCAGTTTTAAAACTATCAGTATGTAATATCTCTGCGAAGTAGTTTCGCATGCGAATATGGCCTTTTGTTGGTTTTTTATTCACTCTCATATTCTTTACAATACTTTACATTGTGATAAAATTCAACTAGATCACAATCCTATTTTATAGTGTGATCAATCACAATTAAATGACCTAACCCCAGATGCGTATGCGCTGGGTATGGTCGCAAATCCGCAAAAGTACAAAGAACTCCTAGTCAGAGTTCACTTTTGCGGTTGCACCTGGAAACGGGTGTAGGTGGGAAACCACCGTCCTGGCTAGGAGCTTTTTGTATGCCTAGTTTTTGGAATTATTTATAAGTCATAATAAAAACCGCAAAAGTGTTATGAATAAAGAAAACAATGTACAAAAGCCCTGGTACAAAAAATGGTGGGCTATAGCATTATTCATTTTTATAGGATTAGGAATATTGGGCAGTCTTGGAAAAGATAAAGGAAATGTTCAGACCACAACAGAAACAGGCCCCCAAACCGCCCAAAATGCCCCAGAAACGGGCAAAACATACCAACAGGTATTTACCTTTACTGGAAACGGGGCAAAGAAATCTGAACCATTTACGATTAATGGAAATCGGCTCAAGATTAAATATGATTGCAAGGGTGATATGTGTATGGCTTTTGCATATAAGGTTGGAAGTAATTTACCAACACTTATAATGAATACACAAGGATCGACAAAAGACGAAACCATTATTTATGGAACAGGCGAGTATTATATTGATGCGAACACACTTGGTTCGTACACAATGATCGTTGAGGACTATAAATAAAAGTGCGAAAAAATCAGGATTTGTCGGATTTTG
Organism: uncultured Candidatus Saccharibacteria bacterium; assembly: GCA_964620145.1. Classification (GTDB taxonomy): domain Bacteria; phylum Patescibacteriota; class Minisyncoccia; order Phycocordibacterales; family UBA1006; genus CALMMZ01. The sequence continues at coordinate 6,356 of CAZUGR010000010.1, read as the reverse complement.
AAAAAATGAATTATGCCACTCTACAATGCGTAGGTGGCATTTTTTGTTCAATTTTGGCAATTTCTGAAATTACTGAACTGATGCAGTAAAAATATCTTTTTTAGCAGTAATACTACCGTAATTAATACTTTACTTTGGTTTACAAATTGGCTATAATAGATTATATGGACGTAGAAAAACTACTCAGGATAATAATTGATCTATTGGCAGAAGAGCAGAAATTTTCTACTGTTTCTTATCTTGATCAAATACGTAATAACATTGCACAGAACAACGCAGGTGGTCATCAAGAGGCAAGGTCTCAATTTGAAAAATTAAAGGAAGAAATGGAAGAAAAATCTGTGACAATGTCATTTTCAGGCACAGAGAATAAAATACTTGATGCAATAAAAGCTACTAACTTCTTCGGCAAGGGGCTATTAGTTAAGGTTGATAGTATTATTAATGGATCAACGTTTGACGCCCTTCAACAAATTGATCAATTCAAGCAAGAGCGTTTAGAGTTTATTAATAAGCTAGAAAGATCAAGGAATTCTCTTATTGAAATAAACGTTTCAGATTATCGGCCAGATCAATATGAGGTTGGAATAATTATTCCAAAAGATCTTGATACTACGACTTTAATATCAAAAAATCTTAAAGACTTTACACAATTAGTAAACGCCATACAAGAACTCGCAGGGGTAACTAGTCGAGAGGTTCATATTACACGAATAAGTAATGGATCTTTGGAGTTCTTCACATCTCAACCAGTTGAAGTTGTATTGGTAATCACAACAATACTTGCAAATGTTTCTCAAATTTGGGATAAGATAAATTCTCTTAAAAAAAGACAAGAAGAAATTAATGATGATCAAAACCTAAGTGCTAAATCTAAAAAGGATATCAAAAAAATCATCGAAGATGATATAAAAGCAATAAAAACAGAAATAGAAGAAGGTTTACCAGAAAAGATTATTAGTACTGTTCAATCAACACTTGATGTTGGTAGAAAAAATGAAATTAGAAATCAGATAAAAGCAAAAATTAAAGTAGTGTTTGCTTGGTTTGAAGTTGGTGTCGAAATTGACGTTGTGCCAATTAGACTTGAACAGTCAGGGGATACTAACGAGGTACCAGACCAGATAAAAACACAACAAGTAGAACTTTTAAAAAATATTAAAGATGTAAATTACAAACTAAGTGAAATTTACAAACTTCCTACTGATGTAAAAAAACTACCATTTAAGTTATCAGATGCACCTACGACTGGTGAAGATGTTGAATAAGCACTTTGTGGAATTTAGAAAAATAGAAACGGTAAACAAAACTTTTTAGTAAAAACACAATTGGTGTGAATTGTTCCTTTGATATATTTCAAAATATTAGTATACTTAGTTATATGATTGAAGATACTAATAAAATTAGTGCTTTAAATATTGCTGAATACTTTATTGATAAATCAAAGAAGCAAACTCGTGTAATCACAAACAAGAAGCTACAAAAGCTTGTATATTATGCACAGGCGTGGTCTTTAGTTTTGAGAGATAAGCCATTATTTGAAGAAAAAGTAGAGGCGTGGGTGCATGGCCCCGCTGTTAAAAGCATCTATTTGAAATATAAAAACTTTGGCTTTAGTAATATTACCAAAGAAATAGATACTGCTTTAATTAATAAGCTATCAACCGAAGAAAAGTCATTTCTTGATAATGTATGGTCTGTGTATGGTGGTTTTGATGCGGATTATTTGGAAATGCTCACTCACTCGGAACAACCTTGGCAAATTGCTCGTGAAGGTCTTCAGTCTACTGAAAATTCGGAGAATGAAATTTCTTTACAATCTATGAAAGAATTTTATTCAGAAAAACTTGCTAATAGTAAAGTTTCTTAGAAATATGCCAGAAATTCCAAATGGCGTTGCAAGTATTGAAGATGTAGGGCAAATTCCAAAAACAGTTGCCGAGCTTGCACAAGAAACAGATATTAGTGAGATGAAGCCATATCTGATTTCTTTTGAACGATATAACGATGATCATTGTGAAATAGAGCACTTACAAAAGAATAAGGGTAAGAAGGCATTATCAATACTTAAAGAAATTGGAACAAAGGTTTATACTCGTGCTGATTTTCAAAGGAATAACATTAAAACTTGTGGTATTGCAAAAAATGGTGCTTATAAATCTTTATACAATGGACTAGCTGATGACATTGAAGTAAGAGAGTTGTATTTACAAGATACTGGTAGAATTTTTTACTTTGACATTGAACCAGATAGACTTTTGTACATTGTTGCAATTACTGAAAATCACTTAGAAACTAATCAGGTTAGACGATAGTATCTTCAATCTTTTTTATTAAGTATTCTTGTGTACTTAGCTTATTTTCCAGCAACTCCCAGTTCACTTTAGTTCTAAAATCGTATATAATGGGGAGCCAAATCGAGAGGTCTCTCGAGACGCGTCGAAAGACGATTTCAGAGACAAACAAAAACCACCTAATTTAGGTGGTTTTTGTTACTTTAGATATTATTACTCGAAGTTTAATCAATAAGAGTTGTGGAGCTGCAGGTTTGCAAGTAAATTAAAACAAAAAAACCACGGGTGTGGTTTTTTGTTTTCTTAGAGAGGATAATATGATAGATTAGAATTATGCAATTATCTGAAAAAAAGTGTATTCCTTGTGAACGAGGTGATATTGACGCTTTGTCATGTAGTGATGTTCAAAAAATTTTTACAGAACATGAAACTTCACTACAAGGTTGGCAATTGAATGATACATGTACGCGAATAATTTTAGAAAAGATTTTTCCTGATTTTGTAACTGCTATGGAATTTGTAAATCAAGTAGCTGAACTTGCAGAGCAAGAAGGTCATCATCCAGATATAGGTATTTGGTATAATCGAGTAGTGCTCGACATGTGGACACATTCTATCGGTGGATTATCTGAAAATGATTTTATACTTGCAGCAAAAATTAATCAAAAATAAAACACGGAATTTCGTGTTTTATTTTTCCCCAGTTATTGGTATACTCTATAATATGAATATTTATAGCATCGTTACTATTATTGCACTCGTTGGATTTGTTATATCCACCGTCATTAGACACAAGAAAAAAATTGGACAAACATTAGTATGTCCTTTGGATTTTGATTGTAATTCAGTTATTCATTCCTCATACAGTAAATTTTTTGGTATTGATGTTTCTACATTAGGAGTATTTTATTACGGAGGTATTGCTTCGCTGTATGCATTTTTTACATTTTTTCCCAACGTGTTACCTGATTATGTGTATGTAATAGGATTTCTCGTATCGGTACTTGCGGTAATGTTCTCCTTTTTTCTATTACTGATACAATCTCTAGTAATTCGAGAGTGGTGTTTTTGGTGTATTGTTTCTGCGTTAATTTCTGGAGCACTCCTTGTTACATCGGCAATTTCATTGGGAGATAGTCTTAATTTCTTGTTATCAAAATATCAATCCGTTATTGCTATTACTCATACATTATCTACTGCATTAGGTGTTGGAGCGGTATTGGTTGCTGATATTTTCTTGATTAAATTTCTCAAGGATTATCGTATATCATATTCCGAATCAGAAGTTTTGAATATTTTGTCACAGATTATTTGGTTTGCATTAGGGATATTTATTATTACCAGTATTGGATTATTTTTGCCAATGTCACTTGTATACCTTGTAAAAACAAAATTCATTGCAAAAATCTTTGTAGCGGGAATTATTATAGTGAATAGTATCGTATTGAATTTATTGATTGCTCCAAAATTAGTAAAGGCATCTTTTAATGGAAAAGGAGATACTCCAGAATTGCAAAATTTGCGTAGAATGGCATATGCATTCGGTGCTATATCAATTATTTCTTGGGCGGTAACTTTTTTACTAGGATTAATTCGTTTGGTACCTTTTACATCAAGTCAGATTATTATTGGGTATATCGTACTTATTCTCATTGCTGTTATTGTGAGTCAGTATATGGATTATAAAACAGTTCGTTCTACTCAAGGGTAAGATAGAAAAACACTGTAATAAGGTGTTTTTCTTGTCGTTTTTGGTAATGTATGATATAGTCTTTCTTGATAATGTTGATATGTTATCAAGAAAATTCGAGATGTGGTGTAACGGCTAACATGCCTGTTTTGGGTACAGGTGACTCCGGGTTCGAATCCCGGCATCTCGACAATCTAACTATTTTATTTTTCTGAAATAAGATGAGTTGGAATATGGTGACCATGGTGTAACGGTTAACACAGCGGGTTGTGGTTCCGCTAATTCGGGTTCGATTCCCGATGGTCACCCAAGCTTTCTTTTTTAAGAAAAGAAATTTTATTTATACACAAGAAAATACTTGCAAGAATGATTTTATCAATGATATAATAGAAGTATTATTTATTTTTAATGTTCATCCATTTTATTATTATGAAATTTTTCAAAAAACTTATTATTTCCGCAGGTATTATTATTGGGTCTTTCGTCGTAGCAGTGACTACTTTTGCTGCAGGAACGAACATTGCAGGAAGTGACCCATCGTTTGTTCCTGGTCCCGGAAGTATCAATATGCACCCCTCAAGTGGAGGTGTTGAAGTTCGTGAGCATGATGTGATTGGATATGCATGGGGTAATACGATAGGATGGATCAATTTCGGCCCATTGCAGAACGCTGGGGTTACGAATGTATGTAATGCTGACAAATCCATGAAGCTGGGTGGGCATGCATGGGGACAGAATACAGGCTGGATTAATTTTGCACCAACGAATGGAGGTGTCTCTATCAGTGCAAATGGAAATTTTTCAGGACATGCATGGAGTCAGAATCATGGCTGGATTGATTTTTCAGGAGTGACTACTACTTTTAGATGTCCTACATCAGAAGGAGGTGGAGGAGGAAGTAGTGGTGGAGGTAGTATAGATCTTTGTACGAATATTTCAGGTGTTCAAAGTTCAGTCCCAGAAGGATACGTAAAAGATCCGAGTGGTGCCGGAACTCCTGGGGTTTGTACGTTGATCCCTAATCAAGCTCAGGATTTCTGCCCAAATATTGCAGGAGTTCAGAATGTTGTCCCAACGGAATATTATGTAGATACAAAGGGTGATTGTCAGATCGATTATTGCCCAGATCTTCCTGGGAACCAGACAAGTATAGCACTCTGTCCTGGGCAAGTCGTTGATCTCTGTCCGAATATTGCGGGAAATCAAAAAACAATTCCAGCAGGATATGTTGTTAATAATCTTGGGCAGTGTGTACTCGCTCCTGTAGTAGATGTATGTCCGAATATTTCAGGGAATCAAGCATCGGTACCATTTGGGTATGTATATGATGCATCAGGAAATTGTGTTGCTGATCTCGTTATCCCAGAACCAGAAAATCCAAACCCATCAGACAATGATGTGTGTTTGAATCTTGTAGGAAATCAGTCGTCAGTGCCAAATGGTTTTATTACCGATGGAAATGGAAATTGTTTAAGTCCTAATCCAACAGATCTTTGCTCTAATATGGTTGGTGAACAAACATATGTTCCGACGGGATATATGATCAATGAATCAGGGAATTGTGTTGAATATGTTCCGTATGATGAATGTCCCAACATTTCAGGAAATCAACCGATAGGAACTGATTGTAATGTGGTAAATCCAATAGATATTCCACCTGGAAACAAGAAACTCGGAGGTGGTACTACGAAAGTATTGAGTGATTTCTTGGACGGATTATTTGATTTGAACAAGATTACAACTCCTTTGGTTACTGGAATTGCTATTGTGGGACTTGCGAGTACTATTCCTGGCTTCCTCACTCGAATTGGAAACCTTCTCCTCTCTCTTCCGTTCCGTCGAAAACGACGACCATGGGGAATTGTATATGATTCAGAAACAAAAGAACCACTCGATCCGGCACATGTAGTTATCTACAATGCGGAAACTAATGAGGTTGTAGATACCAAGATAACTGATATTCATGGACGATACGGATTTCTCTTGTCATCTGGAATGTATCGAATAGTAGTTCAAAAAACAAATTATGAATTTCCTTCAAGAAAATTACCACAATCACATTCTGATGGTGTGTATGATGATTTGTATTTCGGTGAAGTGTTTACTATTACAAATGATGAAAAAGATTCTGTAGTTGTATTCAATATTCCAATGGACAAAGTTGCTGATGATTGGAATCAACAAGAAAAGAAAAGAATGGGAATTACTGATTGGTTTACCCGTAATTCAAAATTATGGTCAACTCTTTCTATGATTATTTTTGTACTTGGTTTCTTGTTCTCTGTATATGCATTAGTTGTTGCTCCAAATGTGTGGAATAAAGTGATTTTTGTTTTGTATATTGTATTTGGTTTGCTTCAATTGTTTGGATT
>CAZUGR010000009.1:1537-25096 GCA_964620145.1 uncultured Candidatus Saccharibacteria bacterium | reverse complement strand
ACAATATGGAGTATTACAACCTTTGGTAGTTACTCGACATGAGATTGAGCAAGCAGACGGACAAGGGCTTGCTGTTGAATATGAACTAATTGCAGGAGAACGTCGTTTGCGTGCTTCACGTATTGCAGGATTACCACAAGTTCCAGTAATTATTCGTTCCGGAACCGAAGATGCAAAAACCAAGCTCGAACTTGCAATCATCGAAAACTTACAACGAGAAGATTTGAATCCAATTGATCGTGCTCGTGCATTTATGCAATTACATACTGAATTTGGTTTCACTCATGCAGAAATGGGAAAAAAGATGGGAAAATCTCGAGAATATGTTTCGAATAGTTTGCGATTGTTGGCAATGCCGCAGGATATTATGGAAGCCTTGTCAGAGCGAAGAATTTCAGAAGGGCACACTCGACCATTGATGATGTTGTCTGATCGACCTGAAGAGCAGAATGTTTTGTTCAAGGAAATTATGATCAAGAAATTATCAGTACGAGAAGCAGAGCAATATGCGCGAAGTATTGCAAAGGATAAAGTTCGCAAGAAAGAAGTAAATCACAATCCACAAATTGCAAATTACGAAGAACGATTTGCAGAGAGCTTGGGAACTCGTGTGCATATTGAACAACGAGAAGTTGGAGGAAAGATTGTTATTGATTTCTTTTCACCTGATGATTTGGAGATGATTTTGAGTTTGGTAAAAAATAATCAAGTATCAAGTAAAAGCGCAATGCTTGAAAAATTTATTGCAGAACGAGAATCTTTGAATAGAGAACAATCAGCTCAACCTGCTGTTTCTATTGCGTATGAATCATTACCTGAATATCAACCAGTTCAAGAGCAATCAATTGTAGTACAGCATGAATCATTACCTGAATATCAGAATCAAGAAAATACAGAATTAACAGTTGCACAAATTCCAATCGAATCGCCAAGTATTGAACCATCATATCTCGCAAAAAATGAACCAGAAATGGAACATGTAAATATTTTAGATGATCGATCGGACGATGAGGTAGAACAAGACGAGAATACAGATTTGTATAATATTAATAATTTTACGTTGTAAAAATAAAAACCCAGAACTGGGTCTTTATTTTTTTAATTGATTAATTTGTTCAAGAAGTCCACGTAATGTTTCTTGAATATCTTCTAATTTTTTGTCTCGGTTTTCGTCACTTTTACTTTTGACTTGTTCGATATCATCAACGTCTTCTTGGATTTCATCCACATCCTCTTGGATCTCGTCGATGTCTTTCTCGATTTCTTGAACGTCTTCTTGGATTTCATCAATATCTTTTTCGATACCTTCAACATCCTCTTGAATTTCGTCTACATCTTTTTGAATCTCATCAATATCTTTTTCAATTTCTTGGACACCTTCGTGAATTTCTTCTACATCCTCAGAAATTTCTGCAATTTCTTTGGATACATTTCTAATCCTCCGTTCACTTCGGTTTACAGACATTTGGATAAAGATTGAGAGGTAAATTGCCTCTAGGGAAACTATCGTTGTTAAGACTAATAGGACTGTATCTCGAGGAACTCCAACCAAGATTATGAGGAATGAAGCAATAAAAATAATAGTATGAGTAATAATTGATTGAGTTGAACCAATCCAACGAGTCGCACGGATAGCGAGTTTTTCGATAGGGGAGATTTTCATAGAATTTAAATATACCACATTTTTTAAATAAATCAATATTGAGTAGTATTATTTGTGGATAAATACTTGACTTTTTATTATAAATATGATAAAATACAGTCAGAACAATTTAAAACTTAAATAATGGATTTAGCAATTTTTCAAAGTAAAAAAACAAAAGCATTTCATAAAGCTGTGGGCATAGCTCAAAAAATGCATCAAGAACTCACCCGTATCCCAAAAGAAGGAATGGGTGCAATTGTTGGATTTTTTCAAATCACTTCCAACTATCACGATGAATTTTCAGAAATTGAAAAAATAATTCGTCGCGATGATGGGTTAAAAGATGAGAAGAAAGATAAATTTCTTTCAGATCTTTCAAGATTCTTCGATAATGCTGGCCGTTGCACATATGGATGGAATCGCACAAAGAAAGGTGAAATGGTTACTGAGGATAATGTGTACATTAATCCAAAAATACCACTGGACGAGTATTTTAATACCCGGACCGTTCGTCAACATCTTGAACGTAGAAATGCTCCAAGAAACGAGGTGGATTTCATTATCAAGGATCACCTTAAAGGTACCTTGAACGAAACAGAATTCTTTGAGCGGGAGCAAGTGAATCCATTCATGAAAGGAAATTATGAGTTTCTTGAATCGCTCATTGGTGAGTACATGAAAAAATAATCTTGAATGTACATTCAAGAGCCGTAGTAACACTACGGCTCTTTTTTATGGTATAATAATTGTGTTATGAAAAACGTACCTTCATTTGTAAAATGGGCTTTTGCAATAGCATTTATCATTATTACTAATTTATTCTTTTATTACGCAATTAGTTTTGTTTCTCCAGAACCAAAACGAGAAGATTTTTGTTCTCCACGAATGGAGGTGTATAATACTGCTGAAATGTGTGTAGATGCTGGTGGTGAATGGCAGAATTTTAATTATTCACCAAAACAAATTACCGAAGCGGTAAAAAATGACGAACCAACTGGTTGGTGTAATGCAGATTATTCTTGCCAACAAGAATACGATGCAGTACAAAGTGATTACAATAAAAATGTATTTATTGTAATGATTATCATTAGTGTTATTATGGTGGTTGCAGGAGTTTTGGTTCCCGTAGAAGTATTATCTTTGGGAATGGTGTGGTCTGGAGTCCTCTCACTCATTATTGCGACACTTCGATTTTGGTCTGATGCAAACAATGTGATGAAATTGATTATTTTGGCAATTGGTATTGCGGTCTTGACTTGGCTTGCAGTAAAGAAAATGAATCATAGTGAAAAACATAGTAAATAAGAGATAAAATAAAAACCTCGACTTCTCGAGGGTTTTTATGGTATATATAGTTAATATGAAAAAGTGGCTTATTTATATCTTATTTGTTTTTATTGTAGTTATAATCTTGTTTCCAAAAAGAATGGGCTATAGTGGCGGTTTTACAGGAGGACGGAATTTTTTTGAAAGTTGTCTAGGTTTTTCTTTTGTAAAGTTTCCAAAAACTAGTGGTATGCCTGATGGTATAAGTAGTGCTCAATATTGTGTTGGTATTCCTTTTAATAAAATTAAATAGTTTTAATCCTATGAAACCATACGATCATAAAAAAATTGAAAAAAAGTTGCAAAAACAATGGCAGGAAAATGGTGTTTATAAAACACTTTCTGCAAAATCTGCAAAAGCAAAAAACTTGAAACCATATTATGTGCTTGATATGTTTCCATATCCTTCGGGGGCAGGACTTCATGTTGGGCATCCTCGTGGATATATTGCGTCTGATGTGTTTGCTCGGATGAAACGAATGAGTGGATACAATGTTTTGCACCCAATGGGATTTGATAGTTTTGGATTACCAGCCGAACAGTATGCAATTGCTACAGGGAAACATCCTGGACCATTTACGGATACATTAGTAAAACGATATAAAGAGCAATTATCAATGCTTGGTTTTTCGTATGACTGGGATCGGCAAGTAGAAACTCATAATCCTGAATATTATAAATGGACACAATGGATTTTCTTGCAAATTTATAATAGTTGGTTTGATACAAAAAAACAAAAAGCTCGAACGATTGATGAGCTGGTTGCAATATTTGAAAAATCTGGAAATGCAAAAGTAACTGCTGCACAAAGTCCATGTAGTATATTTACTGCAAAAGACTGGAAACAATTTTCTGAAAAAGAACAACAAAATATTCTCATGAATTATCGAATTGCGTACGAAGGATATGCAGAAGTAAATTGGTGTGAGGAATTGGGAACAGTGCTTGCAAATGATGAAATTGTACAAGGAGAAAATGGTCCTGTTTCTGAACGAGGTGGGCATCCAGTGATTAAAAAACAAATGCGTCAGTGGTTTATGCGAATCACAGCGTATGCAGATCGATTGCTTACAGGGCTTGAAAAAATTGATTGGTCACACAGTATCAAGGAAATTCAACGGAATTGGATTGGGAAAAGTGAAGGAAGTGAGATTGATTTCGCTATTGAAAATAGTGATAAAAAAATTACCGTATTCACTACTCGTGCAGATACCTTGTTTGGTGTGACGTATGTAGTACTTGCTCCTGAACATGAATTAGTACAAGGATTGCGATCACAAATAGAAAACTGGAACGAAGTAGAAAACTATATTGCAGAAGTTTCTGGCAAAGATGAAATTACGCGAACATCAAATGATAAAGAAAAAACTGGTGTGCAGTTAAAAGGGGTTTTTGCGATTAATCCTACAAATAATGAACAGGTTCCTGTATGGATCGCAGATTATGTACTTGTTGGTTATGGAACAGGTGCGGTGATGGCGGTTCCTGCGCATGATGAACGAGATTTTGCGTTTGCGCAGAAATATGGTTTGCTGGTTAAGCAAGTGATTGCACATTATACTGAATATGGTGGCGAATATGCACCACGACAAGATTTAGAAACTCGTCGTAAAGAAGTAATTGACGCCATCATTACTGATGGCAAAGGAAATTATTTACTTCAAATAGAAAAAACAGGTGATGTGTGCGAAATCCACTTTGTTGGAGGGGGTGTTGATGAGGGTGAGTCTGTTGAATCTGCAATTCGTCGAGAAGTAATTGAAGAGGTAGGATTTTCTAAAATTATCAGTATTAAACAAGTTGCTCCATTTAGTGCTAATTACGCTTTTAGGCTTGCAAAGAATCGTAACCACAGAACTTGGGGTGCATTTTATGAGGTGGTAGTAGATAAAGATGTTCAAGTTAAAAGTGAGATAGATGAGGGTATTCATTCAATTGAATGGGTTTCAAAAGATGAAGTAGAGAAAAAAATCAATTGGGACTCTCACAGAGAGGGGTGGAATTCATATATCAATGGTCGGACTGTTGATAATAATACCGAAGATGGATTACTTGTTAATTCTGGTAAATTCACAGGTATTTTAAGTGAAGATGCTAGGCATCTCATTACTGAATTTGTTGGTGGACGAATGGTTACCAAATACAAATTCCGTGATGCAATTTTTGCACGACAACGATATTGGGGTGAACCGATTCCGTTGGTGCATACAAAAGATGGAGTAATTATTCCACTCAAAGAAAAACAACTTCCACTCGAACTTCCAAAAGTAAAAAGTTACACACCAGCAGGGAACGGAGAGTCTCCACTTGCGACGGTGAAAACTTGGGTAAAAGATGGATATGAAACCAATACAATGCCTGGATGGGCAGGGAGTTCTTGGTATTTCTTGCGATATATTGATGTTATGAATAAAAAAGCATTTGCAAGTGATAGTGAACTTGAATATTGGTTTGGAAAAAATAGAGGAGTTGATATGTATGTCGGAGGGCAAGAACATGCGACAGGGCATTTGTTGTATTCTCGTTTTTGGCACAAAGTGCTTCATGATTTGGGGTATGTGCAATCAGATGAACCATTTAAAGCATTGCGAAATCAAGGAATGATTCTTGCTGAGGACGGTCGCAAGATGTCAAAGCGATGGGGAAATGTAATTAATCCTGATGATGTGGTGGAACAATTTGGAGCCGATACCATGCGAGTTTATGAAATGTTTATGGGACCGTTCGAGGCGAGTCAACCATGGAGTACTGATAGTATGGTTGGTGCACGACGGTTTATTGAACGGATTTGGCGATTCCAAGAAAAACTGGTAGCAAATCCAGTAAAAACTGAAAGTTATAAAAACTTCCAAAAGGTTCTCCATAAAACAATTAAAAAAGTAACTGATGATATTGCTGAATTTTCTTTTAACACGGCGGTTTCCTCAATGATGATTTTTGCAAACGAAGCAGAAAAACATCCAGAAATTTATACAGAAGATTTCAAGAAGTTTATTCAGGTTCTTGCACCATTTGCTCCACATATCGCAGAAGTAATTTGGAGCGAACTCGGAGAAAAGAAAAGTATTCATATTTCAGATTGGCCAAAATATAATCCAAAATTAATTATTGATGATACGATTACGATTGGAATTCAAATTAATGGAAAAGTGCGTGCAGAAATTACGATTACAAAAGATGTTTCTGAATCAGATTTACAAAAACAAGTATTACAGATTTCAGAAATTAAAAAATGGATTGACGGAAAAGAAGTACGAAAATTCATTTATGTACCTGGAAGAATTATTAATATTGTGGTGTAATAAATAAAAAATTCCTTCAAAGGAATTTTTTATTTTATAGACAAAATTTTTTAATCGTGTCATGAAGTTTTTCCACAGTATTTTGAGTTCACAAATCATTCATTCAGTTATATAATATGAGTTATATATGATTAAAAAACTTTTCAAAGGGTTTTCTACGTTTGTAGAAGCTGTCGCAGTTCGAGTTGCACCACAAAAACAATCAAATTTTTTCTTTATGAGCACGTTAGTTGTTATTATCGTTAGTTTTTTTAGTTTTTTCCCACTTCCTGGAGTTAATGGAATTTTTATTAAAAGTTTAGTACTACCTATTCTTTCGGGAATTTTATTAATTATATTTGCTTTACAGTCTCTTAAAAATGGATCATTTACTATTTTGGACAAAAAAACGTCATGGGGGTTGTTTGGTTTTTTGATAGTTGTACTTATTTCTTCGGTGTTTTCTGTTGCTCCACGTAGTGCATTATTTGGTACGTTAGGAGAAGCTCCTTCATCCGCAATTTTATTTTCACTTGCAATTATTTTCTTTATTGCAAGTATATCAGTCAAGAAATTTTCTCACGTATTAGGATTGTTAGTTGTTGTTTCAGTAAGTTATTTTGTTACTTTTATTCATATCGTATCAAGGGTGTTCTTTGGATCAGATTTCCTTTCTTTTGGTTTTTTGGATACAATAACTTCAACATTTATTGGATCGTGGACAGATTTTGGAATCTTGTCATTACTTGTGTTTATTTTTGCTCTTATTTGTTTAGAAATGGGGAAATTTGTCCGTTTTGCAAAATGGATTACTATCTTCTTGGGTGTTATTTCTCTTGCAGGTTTGTTTCTTGTTAATATTGGATGGTTATGGATTCTTGCTGGGTTATTTTCACTCGTTGCTTCTATTTATATTTTTTCTGTTGCTTATTGGGATGTCGAAAAATCAAGTTACAGTCGTTTTCGAGTTGCTCCATGGTATAGTCTAATCTCATTTATTGTTATCTTGGTAGGAATTTTATTTGGGAGTGCAATACTTGGTTTGACAGGGAAATCTGGCATACTTGCATACCAAGAAATATACCCAAGTCTTTCTGCTACTGTTCAAGCTGGCGTAGTAAGTTTCAAAGAGCGCCCGTTAACAGGAGTTGGGTTGGGAAGTTTTGATTATTTATGGAACCAAATAAAGCCAGTTCAGTTATCAGGTACATCTTCAGGTGCTACAGAATTTTCAAGTGGGTATAGTTTTATTACTACGATTCTTGCGACAACAGGAGTATTGGGGATTATTGCAATTATCGGTATGGTAATACTTGTAGGGAATCGTTACTATCGAGTATATCAAAATGGATTTTTTAATATTTCTGAGCGATTTACTGCAATTATTGTAATTGCAGGTTCACTTGTTCTTACACTTGTTTCTATTTTGGATTATCCAGGTGTAACTATTTTGGTTCTTTGGGCAATTTTTATGGGGGCATTGTGGGGTGTATTTTCTGATAAAGACCAACAACCATTATCATTTATCCATGATCCACGGACAAGTTTCTTAGGAATGATTATTGTCTTATTTTTAATTTTTGTTGGAGGTTCTTTTGTTTATATAAATGCACGAAAATCAGCATCTGTAGTACATTATAGTAATTCAGCAGAACAATTAATAAAAGGTAATCAAAATGGAGCTATCACTAGTCTTGTGAGAGCAAATAAATTATGGAGAACTGATTATTATAATAGAGTTCTTGCTAATCAAGTTTTAACAGAGATTAAAAATATCCCGCAAGAAACACTTCCACAAGAAGTACAGAGGGTTCTTTCGATTGGATTATCATACGCAGATGCTGCTACTCAACTTGACGTAAAAAACTATCGAAACTGGGTAACTTTAGGAGATGTATATCAATTTTTTGCTTATTTAAAAATGGAAGGTGCATCACAAAAAGCGTATGAAGCATATACTCAAGCAAAAAAACTCTCTCCAAATAATACAATCATTGATATTTCATTTGCTGATTTAGAGTTACTTTTAGGAAATAATCAAGGGGCTTTAAACTTAATTAATGAGTCAATTGCACGATTCCCAACAGCGAATGCGTATGTATGGTTGTATCAACAAAATGTTTCTGCAAAACAACTTGATCAAGCAGAAAACAATTTAATGAAAGCTGTTTATTTGCAACCAACAAATATTCAGCTCGTTAATCAGCTTGGAGGATTGATGTTTAGTCGTGCAAAATATCAACAAGCTATACCAGTATTTGAACGTTCACTATTTATTAATCGGATGCAACCAGTAGTTTTTGCATATTTAGGGGCATCTTATGAATCTGTTGGAAAAACTACAGAATCAAATCAAATTTTTGAATTTCTTAAAAAAGAATTTCCAGAAATTGCGCAAAAATTAATTGATCAGGTTCGTACCCAACGAGGTGGTAATGTTCCACAGGCAAATCTTGTAAACACTCAAGAACTTGATGAAAGTTTAGAATTAGAAGAATCACCTTTAATAAACCAATAATTTTTTACACAGTATTTATATGATGAAGCGACTCTTTTCCATGTTGTATAATCGTACATCTGGCGTCAATGAGGCCGCTTTTTTGTTGGGGATTTTTACCTTTTGTTCCCAGATTCTTGGTTTAATTCGCGATCGATTGCTAGCAACATATGTTGGAGCTGGACCAGAACTTGATGTGTATTATACCGCTTTCAAGATTCCAGATTTACTTTATGTTACAGTGGGTACGCTTGCTTCGATTACTGTTTTACTTCCATTGCTTACAAGAAAGCATCAACAAGGATTGCAATATTTTAAACAATCCATTAATCAATTATTTACCGTTCTTGTTTTCTTTTTAATAGGAATTAGTATTATCTTGTTTATATTAATGCCGTTTCTTGTTCCGTATATAGCTCCTGGGTTCTCTACTAATCAGCAGAACACGGTTACTGTTCTTGCTCGGATCATGTTGCTGCAACCAATTTTTATTGGTATTTCAGGAATGATTTCAAGTGTTACGCAGTTTTTTAAAAAGTTTTTAATCACTGCACTTACACCCTTAATGTATAATCTAGGTATTATTATTGGAATTATTTTCTTCTATCCCATTTTTGGAGTTGAAGGATTGGCAGTAGGTGTTGTCTTCGGTGCATTACTTCATTTAGGGATACAAATTCCTTTGATGATTTATGAAAAAACATTACCATGTGTTACATTTCAAATAGATTGGACTGAGATAAGAGATCTTGTAAAATTATCAATACCGAGAACTATAGGGCTATCTATGAGTAGTGTTACTGTTATATTTCTCATCTCTCTTGCTTCAAAATTAAACACGGGATCAATTGCATTATTTACATTAACTCAAAATATTTTAAATGTACCACTTGCCATTATTGGGGTTTCTTATTCTGTTGCTTCATTTCCTATTTTGGTAAAATATTATTCTGAAGCTGATTTTCATGCGTTTATTGATCGGATTTTGCAAGGTGTTCAAAAAATTATATTTCTCTCTCTACCTGCTACTGTTTTGTTTATCGTATTGCGAGCCCAGATTGTTCGTGTTGTACTTGGAACACATTCCTTCTCTTGGAATGATACAAGAATCGCAGCAGCAATTTTAGGTGTATTTATGGTCGGGTTAGTAGGTCAATCATTAGTTCAAATGCTTGTCCGTGGAATGTATGCAATGGGGGAAACAAGAAAGCCACTCACCGCAATGATTTTGAGTCAAATTTTTGTTATAATTCTTGCGCTTATATTTTTAAGGATATTTACACTTCCTACTATTGTTGAAGTTGTTCAATATGTATTAAGATTGCAAGATATTAATGATGTACGTATACTTGCACTACCTTTTGCATTTGCTTTGGGAAATATTGTAAATAGTTTATTGCTAGGTATATTTTTAGTTAAAAAGTTTCCATTTACTCCATTAAAAAAATTATTTATTTCAATAGGTCAAACAAGTATCGCGTCATTGGTAATTGGAGTTGTAGCGTACGTAACACTCTATATTGGTTCTTTGGTTTTGAATCAAGAAAGTTTCTTGGGGATATTTATTCAAGGTTCTATTGCTGGGATAGTTGGAATAATGGCTGGAATAGTTATTTTAAAAATATTAAATAATCAAGATATTAATGAATTTCAAAGAACTTTAAAAAAGAAGTTTTGGAAAGTGAAGATAGTTCAAGATATCTCAATTACTCCGTAGAATTGTATAAAATTTGATCAAAAGTTAATATTATAAACATATAAAGTCTTTTTCTCGAAAGGCTTTTATTATTGTAAAAATATGGTATTATCCTTGAAGTTATTATGAAATACGATATCTCGAAAATTAGAAACTTCTCTATAATTGCTCATATTGATCATGGAAAATCAACATTATCAGATAGAATGCTTGAAGTAACTCAAACTGTAGAAAAAAGAAAAATGCAAGATCAAATTCTCGATTCTATGGATTTAGAGCGTGAACGAGGTATCACGATCAAAATGCAGCCTGTGCGCATGCAATACAATGAACATGTATTAAATTTGATTGATACGCCTGGACATATTGATTTTTCTTATGAAGTTTCTCGAGCATTACGAGCCGTTGAAGGATCGATTCTTCTTGTTGATGCTACGCAAGGTGTCCAAGCTCAAACATTAACAACGCTTGAAATGGCAAAAGAAGCAGGTCTTGTAATTATTCCTGCAATATCAAAAATCGATTCTCCATTAGCAAGAATTGACGATGTAAAGCTTGAAATAGCAGAAATTTTAGATTGTGACATTGATGATATTATTGAGGTTTCTGGAAAAACTGGACAAGGTGTCACTCATATTCTCGATCAAGTGATAAAAAAAATTCCAGCACCAATAGTAAAATTTAATCATTCAGATGAAATTCGAGCATTAATTTTTGATTTTGAATATTCCAATCACCAAGGAGTTATTGTATATGTTCGAATGTTCGACGGAATGATCTCTCGAGGTGGTCAACTGAATTTTTCTGCTGCGGGAGAAAAATTTAATGCAATGGAAGTAGGAACGTTTTCTCCTACTAAAAATGCTCGAAATGCTCTCTGTGCAGGTGAAATTGGTTATATTGTTACTGGAATAAAACAACCAGGTATTGCATCGGTGGGGGATACATTGGTTAGTGCTAAAAAATCGGTCCCAGCACTTTATGGTTATCAGCAACCTCGACCTGTTGTTTGGGCATCGGTATACCCAGAATCTCAAGATGATTTTATGGACTTGAAACAAGCCCTTGCTCGACTTCGACTATCTGATTCAGCGTTTTCTTATGAAGAGGAGAGCTCTGGAGCTCTTGGGAGAGGTTTTAGATCTGGGTTTCTAGGAATGCTTCATATGGAGATTATTACAGAACGACTTCATCGAGAGTTTTCGCTAGATCTTATTGTAACATTGCCAAGTATTACTTATCAAGTAATTTTTAAGAATGGTAAGGAGGATATTATCTACTCACCTCACTTATTTCCTAATGATGGGGATTTAAAACTTGTTAGAGAGCCTTGGGTTACTGTATATATTATGACACCTAATGAATATCTTGGTGGGATTTCAACTTTGGCACATGAGCATGAAGCAGAGATAACTATGATGAATACTTTTGGTGATGGGAGAACAAAAGTTGATTTACTAATGCCATTACGTGAACTGATGAGAAATTTTTTCGATGAACTAAAATCAGTAACCTCAGGATATGCATCTATTGCATACGATTTTGCAGAAATGAGAGATGCTGATGTTACTCGTTTGGATATTTTACTAGGAGGTGATTCGGTCCCTGCTTTTACACGAGTTATTTCGCGTAGACGAGCATTAGAAGAGGCGGAGGAATCGGTTGAAAAATTGCATGAAATTATGCCAAGGCAACAATTTGAAACAAAGGTACAAGGATATGCACTTGGAAGAATTATTGCGTCAAAAACAATTAAAGCATATCGAAAAGATGTACTTACAAAAAGTAGTAAGTCAGTGGGTGCTGGTGATCGGACTCGCAAAATGAAATTACTCGAGAAGCAAAAAGAAGGAAAAAAGCGAATGCAACAAACAGGAAAGGTTCATATTCCTCATGAAGTATTTTTAAAAATGATGAGAAAATAAAAAGGACTTCAAAGTCCTTTTTATCGTACACTAAATAATAATACCATAGAGAGAATAACAAGGACTACGAGAGCTTGCCAAACCCATTTTACCCATGTCTTATTTTTTGTTTTAAATATATTCATATATATGATATACTACACAAAATAAACACATTATGCAAGATATTCGCAAACACAAAGAAAGTTTTATCTATTCACGTTTTTTTATCGGTTTTTTAGTGATCATTTTTTCTCTCTTTTTTTATTCTATAATCAAAGTGCACAAAAAATATATGCACGCAAAAACTATTCGAGATGATTTTCAGTCTGAACTTGTTCAAATAGAGCAACAACATGAAAAATTACAAAAAAATATTGGTAATTTATCAACAGAGCGAGGACTTGAAGCAGAGATTCGTGATCGATATCGTGTAGTCAAAGAAGGTGAACAAATGATTCTCATTGTTGATAATTTAGAAGAAAAAGAATTAGGGAAAAACTTACAACAAGATTTTACAAATACCACTTTCCAAGAAAAAGTAAAAGGTTTCTTTCGAAAAGAAATATGATATAATATATTTGTTTATAAATAATTAAAGAAACTTATGAAAACTATTACTATTTACTCAACACCAACATGTCATTTTTGCCACATGGCAAAAGACTACTTATCAAGTTTGAATATTTCATTTACCGATATAGATGTTTCTACAGATATTGCTGCACGAACAGAAATGGTTGAAATGACAGGGCAAATGGGTGTACCTGTTATTAAAATCGATGAAGAAGGGAAGGATTCATCAATTATGGTTGGATTTAATCAAAAACTTATTGACGAAGCTTTGGATATTCAAAGTTAAGTACTTCTAAGAAAATCCCCATTCAAGGGATTTTCTCTTGCCTCTGTAGTTTAATGGATAAAACAGTTCCGTCCTAAGGAATAGATCAAGGTTCGATTCCTTGTTGAGGCACAAATATTTACTTTTTATAATAAGCACGGTACAATAATATATATTATATGGATGATATAACAAAAAAAACTCTTTCTGAAATTTATAAACTAAATAAAGAAAATCATATTTTACTTAAAAAGATAGATCGTCGACAAAGATTGAATTTTTACTGGCGTTTATTTTTAATTACTATTGCAGTTGCATCTGCATTAGGTGTATATTACTACGCACAACCATACGTAGATCAGGCGGTTAATTTTTATAGTGAAGTAGAGAAAAATGTTAATCAAATAAGTGGTTTTCCAGAACAGATTAAAAATTTTATTACTCCAAATAATTAACAAGAAAAAGTTGATTTTTTTGATTTTTTTTGGTATCCTGTTTAATATTGCTCAGGTAGCTCAGTTGGTAGAGCGCTTCCCTGAAGAGGAATAGGTCGGCGGTTCGAGCCCGCCCCTGAGCACTTGAAGCTTGCATTTTATTTTTTATATGTTATAATTTAAAAAATAATCACATATGCAAATAAAAATAAAAAAAGTAGTAGTATTATTATGTTCTTTAATAATAATCCAAATTTCATTTTCAAAAGAAAATGAAATCAATACTGTAGTAGATACTATTAGTATTGATTCCTTAAAAGAGAATCAGATCAAAAAAGACGAGAAAAGGAAATATTTTCATATAATGTTTCCTGAATATTTCTTTTTTAAAGAAATAAAAATTTTTACAAACAAAAACCAACCTCGAAGGAAGTTGTTTTTTTTATTATAATGCTTTCAATTTTACTGTTCGTACTTTATTAAATTTAGGAAGTTTGATAGTGAGTAATCCGTGATGTTCAGTTGCAACTGCGTCATCTATTGCAACCTCATCAGGAAGTTCGATAGTTCGAGAGAATGGTCCCCAGTATAATTCTTGAACAGCAAATTCGTTTGTATATGAATTATTCGGATTATCTCTGCGTCCTCTAATAGTAATTTCATCACGAGAAAGGATAATTTCCAAATGTTCTTTCTTGATTCCCGCGGTCATTGTTTGGATTACGATTTCTCGATCATTATGGAATACATCGATAGCAAGTTCTGCTTCAGTTTCTTCTTCTGCTTCAATTTCATGAAAGTTTTGTTCGCTATGTTGAGAGATTTTTTGGAGACGCTGTACAGGTGTTCGATAGTTATCCTGTTCAATTTCTTGTTCGTAATCTCCTTCAAAGTATTCTTGGTCGTGAGAAATATGGTCTTCGTCTTGCATACGAATATTTCCCGTTAATCGTTCAAAGAATGAAAGTTTTTTTGTTGACATATACTCTCTATTTTATCACGAGTGAATTGTATCTGCAAGTGAATATTCAACATCTTCTGACATTTTTCTTATTCTTCCAAATATTACAATAACAATCATACCAACAAACCAGAGTCCCGCTAGTCCAATCATAATACTTCGAGTAGTATTTACCATCATGAAATAATTAAATACAGAATGGAGCCCGATCGCAATTCCAAGCCCAAATAATCCATGCACCCATTTCATAAAATTATTTTCATAAAAAGCAATTCCAAGCATAATTCCAACAATAGCTACACAAACAGTGTGGAGTAAAGTTGCTCCGATAAATCGTAAGTTACCTGCAAAAAGAATTGAAGTAATATTATTTTGGGTAATTGGATCAATCAAGTAGAGTGTATTTTCAAGCGCTGAAAAGCCAAGTGCCGTAGTTACTAAAAAGAGCGTGTAATCAGTTGGTTTTTTGACTCGTGTACCACCAAAGGCAATAATCATAGTAATGAAAACCTTTAACACCTCTTCAACGCCTGCAAATGCAATGAGATGTTCACGAGAATTCAGTTTTGTTGAAAGTATCCAATGATCAATAGGAAATACAATAAAAATACAGACCATCCCCATAATATACAAGAAAGACAAAAAACCTGTTGATTCAGGTTTTTTTGTTTGTGAGAACCAGAATTGTAACCAGAGAAAAGTTGGAAAGATTCCTCCAACGAAAGCCCAGAATAAAGTTGTTAGTCCAGTTTCGGCCATGATTCTATTATAAGCAATTTTTCACTATTTGTCTTGTCTTGTAACTTACTCCAGATATGTTCCGTGATAAATGGCATAAATGGATGTAGGGCTTTCAAGAGAGTAGTTAAATGAATATACAAAATCCATTTCGCACTTTCACTGTTTTCAGATTGAATTTTTTGTTTTGATCGTTCAATGATTACATCGGCAAGTGTATGCCAGAAATAATGATAGAGCTTTTCTGCAACGAGATAATATTTAAATTCATTCATTTCCTTGGTAATTTCTACAATGAATTCTTTTAATTCATTGTAAGATTGTCGGTCTTCGTCATCAAATTTCATTTCTGATGTTGTATCGAGGTCGATAATATTTTCCAGTACAAATCGAGTTGCATTCCAAATTTTGTTTGCAAATTTTGAATATGCTTTTATTTTGTCTTCACTTAAATTATTATCACTTCCTGGTCCAACTCCTACAATCATCCCCATACGTAATGCATCGGTTCCGTATTTATCAATCAAGTCAATTGGATTTACAATATTACCAAGTGATTTTGACATTTTGCGTCCTTTTTCATCACGTACTAATCCGTGTAAATATACTGTTTTAAATGGAATTTCTCCGAGTACGTATTGAGACATGAGAATCATACGAGCAACCCAAAAGAAAAGAATATCAGGACCAGTTTCCAAAACGGTGGTCGGGTGATATGTTTCAAAATCTGCAGTTTTTTCAGGCCATCCGAGTGTTGAAAATGTCCACGTTCCTGACGAAAACCAAGTATCAAGTGTGTCTTCGTCTTGAGTCCATCCGTCACCATTTGGTGGTTGTACATCACAATATATTTCATCACCTTTATACCAAACAGGAATACGATGACCATACCAGATTTGTCGTGAAATATTCCAGTCGCGTAATTTTTCAATCCAATTAAAATACACTTTTTCAAATCGATCAGGGAGAATTTCAATTCCGTCTTTGCGTACAGCATCTAACATGAGCTCTTTTAAGGTTCGATTTCCTCGGTCAGGAATTGCTTTGGTTACATTGATGAACCATTGCAATTTTGGAAGTGGTTCAATGATACCTCCAGTTCGTTCTGCGGTTGCAACATTTTGTTTTACTGGTTCAGATTTCTCCAAAAGGTTTTCTTTTTCAAGCCACTCAATAATAACTTGGCGAGCTTCTGTTGTTTTTTTGCCAATTACGGTTTCATCACCTGCAATCATTTTTGCAAATTCATTGATTACTGGTTTGATTTCCAAGTCGTGTCGCTGCGACATTTCCCAGTCGATAATCGAGTGTGCTGGAGTTACTCCAAGTGCCCCTGTTCCAAACTCTTTTTCAACCGATTCATCGGCAATAATTTTTATATTCAATGGAACATTGCAAAATACTCCTTCATATGTTTTTCCAACATATTGCGTATATCGAGTATCATCTGGATGTACTGCAACCGCTACGTCTCCAATTTTTGTTTCTGGTCGAGTAGTAGAAATTGCAATAGGGAAGTCTGCCCAATATTTAAAAGTATACAAGACTGAATCTCGTTCCTCGTGAACGATTTCATCATCAGAAATTACCGTTTGACCTTTTGGGTCCCAGTTTACTACACGATATCCTCGATAGATAAGCCCATCATTATACATTTTTTTAAACACGGTGTTTACTGCATGGTTCCGCTGTTTATCTAATGTAAATGCTTCGCGTGACCAATCCACGGTTGCTCCCATGCGTTTTACTTGTCCTACGATGGTATCATGAGAATCTTGTGCAAATTGCTCTACGTGACCAAGGAATTCATCACGAGACATATCTCGTTTTTTCATTCCTTTTTTCTCAAGTTCTTTCTCTACTTTTGACTGTGTTGCAATTGCTGCGTGATCTGTTCCTGGGAGCCAGAGTGTTCTTTTTCCCTGCATGCGTGCGTACCGTGTCATAATGTCTTGGATTACCAACATGAATGCGTGTCCCGTGTGGAGTGTTCCAGTAACGTTCGGAGGAGGGAGTACCATTGAAAACGGTTCTGCATCGGGTGCAGTGTATCTTTTTTCAATACAAATATCAGGATTGGTGAGTCCTGATTCTTGCCAAGTAGTAATGAGATTTGGTTCGATTTCTTGAGCATTATACGGTGCAAAAAAATCTTCAGGAATTGGTTTTTTTTCTGAGTTCATATGAAAAACCATACCATTTTTTTTACTTTTTTGCGAGGTATTGACTTATTATTATTATTATTATGATACAATTGCTTTAATCCTGATTATTGGGAGAAAAATTAAATATAAAAAATGAAAAAATTATTATTTATTTTTGTTGTAGCTATTGCACTAACAAGTTGTAATTCTGCTGAGTACTACCAAGTAACGGTAATTGAAAAAACCGGCAAATACATTGGAAAATTTCCAATGTATAAAGTAGTCACAAAGAGCGGTGATACTTTAGTAGTCCGCGTTAAAGAAGGGATAGCCTTTAACAACAAGTTACCTTATGAGGCAATCTTGGTAAGAGACGGGAGAAACCTGAGTACTGCGGTTGTGACACGTACCGCACTATCCCAGAAAAAATAAAAATAATAAAACTCCGACAAGTCGGAGTTTTTTGTATAATTTATAAAGATAAATTTCCATCAGCTCTGATCTCGTAATTGAAGTCAGAGCTTTTTTGTTTGTCTCGAATAATTTTAAAATATCCTGCAAGCCCAATCATGAGTGCGTTGTCTCCGGTGAGCTCTTTGCTTGGTGTGTGAATATTTTCTCTTGGAATGATTTCTTGTGCTTTTTGTATTAATGATTGAGTAATCGTTCGATTTGCAGAAACACCGCCTCCAATAATTAATGTTTGTGATCCTGTATCAATCAGAGCTTTCATTGTTTTTTTAGTAATTACCTCGGCTGCTGCTTGTTCAAATTCGTGTGCAATACTGATTTTGTAATCATCAGGAATTGTTCCGTGTTCTTTGGTAATGTCTTGAGATAGATAGAGTGTTGCTGTTTTTAATCCTGAAAATGAAAAATCATAATCAGGGGTGTGGAGCATGGGGCGAGGGAGGTCTACTTTTGGGTATTCTTCAGACCTCACCCCAACCCTCTCCTGTCTAGGAGAGGGAGTAGAATACTGGCTTGCTAATTTTGCAATTTCAGGCCCTCCTGGATAAGGAAGTCCGAGGATTCGTGCAACTTTATCAAAAGCTTCACCGACAGCGTCATCACGAGTTTTTCCAATGATTGCATAGTCACCAATATTTTTTACTGATACCAATTCAGTGTGTCCGCCAGAAATAAGGAGCGCTAGTGCTGGGAGAGGGAAGAGTTCTGCTGGAATGGTAAATTCTGTTGTTTTTTCTGGTACAAGAATCGAGAGAATGTGTCCCTCCATATGGTTTACAGGAATAACGGGAATGTTCCATTTTTCTCCTAATTCTTGAGCAAAGGTAATTCCGCACCATAATGCTGGTTCAAGTCCTGGTCCGCTGGTTACACAAATATAATCAGGAATTTCTTGATTTTGCATAATTTGTTCGAGAATAATAGGGAGATTGATTTGATGTTCTCGTTTTGCAATTGCAGGAAAAACACCTCCGTATTCGATGTGTTCTAATTGGGTGTGAGTGATGTTACCTCGAATAGTTACTTGAATGTTTTCTTGATCAGTATTCATTTCCAAATAACACATTGCTGTTTCATCACACGATGTCTCAATTGCAAGGATTTTCATATAGAGATATATAACATATATTGACTATTATTTCAATATGTGATATTTTGTATCAAATAAAAATAATAAAAATGAAGAAAATTACATCAATGATTATTTCTGCGCCATCAGGTGGAGGAAAGGGAACTGTGGTGGATTATCTACTTAAAGAATTTCCACATTTGTTTACTCGCTCAGTGTCATACTGTACTCGAGATATTTCTAATCAAGAAACTCAGGGTATACATTATGTTCAGGTTTCTAGAAAGAAATTTGAAAAATTAATACTTGCTGGAGAGTTAGTTGAATATGAAGAAATATATGGAGATTATTACGGAACTCCAAAGTCTGAATTTGATCGAGCCAAACAAGAAGGAAAGATACTTCTTCTTGATATTGATGTGAATGGTGCTGTTCGGTTAAAGAGAATACTCGGAGATGATGTTTTATTTTTCTTTATCCATTCTGGAAATGATATATTCATCTATCAAGATAGAATTCTCAAGAGAGGGAGATCGACTGATACTTTGGAAAAAATTAAAAAAAGAATTGAGAGAATTCCAGTAGAATTAAATGCTGGTGAGCTTGATTCTGATTTCATGATTCCAAATATAGAAGATGAGGCTTTCCTCTTGAAAGGAGTAAGGAAAATATTACGCTTTCTTGAAATTCTTAAAAAAGAGTAAGAATGTATAAAGTACGCCAAGGAAATTATTCCTTGGCTATTTTTTATGCAAAAAATATGTATAGTATCAATATGCGAATTGATCAATTTTTGGTAAATCATTTCAATCTGTCACGATCGCGTGCGCAGCTCCTCATTAAAGACGGAGCTGTTTGTGTTGTGGGAAAGGTAATTAAAAAATCATCATATGAAATTCCAGAAAATTTTGATATTAATTTAGTCACCATTACTGATACAGTCAAGTATGTTTCTCGTGCGGGATTAAAATTAGAACATGCTTTACAAGAATTTTCACTTGATGTGAATCATAAAAAGTGTTTGGATATTGGATCATCAACAGGCGGATTTACTGATTGTTTATTGCAATATGGTGCAAGTCATATAGATTGCGTGGATGTTGGGACAGATCAGTTGCATGAGAAAATAAAAACAAATTCTCATGTTTCTGTATTTGAACAAACAGATATTCGGAATTTTGATGGTGACAATTATGATATTATTGTTGCTGATATTTCTTTTATTTCACTTAATTCGATTATTCCTATATTGTCAAAATTTTGTAAAAACAATACTCAAATCATTCTATTGATTAAACCACAATTCGAAGTTGGTAAAGAGTTTTTAAATAAGCAAGGTATTGTAAAAGATAATCAAGTTATTACAGAAAGTATTGAAAAAATAAAAACCACTTTACATGAAAATGGTTTTGTAATGAATTCAATTATTAATTCTCCAATTTTGGGTGGAGATGGAAATAGGGAATTTCTGTCTTTAATTACAGTAAAAAATTAATTATTAATCAGATTTTGAATATTGGAATAATTACTTTCTGCAAGGGTAATTATCAATAATCCGTTATCTAGACCATGTAAATGTGTTTTTATTCTTGGATCATTTGTCAGTGTCTCTTGGAATTCTTGAACACTTTTTTGTACTCGTGAAGCATTGTCGATAATGACGATGCTTTTTTTGTTTAATAACGGGAAAATATATTTCCAGTATTCTTGATAATTTCCTCGATCTGCATCCATAAAAACAAAATCAAATGAATTATGAATATTTGGTAAAAAGTCCAAAATTCGTCCTGTATGGAAAGTAATATTTTGTATAAAAGTAGGGAAGAGGTAAGATTGTGCAATTTGTGATTTGGTTTCGTTTTTTTCAATGGTTACTAATTTTGCATCTAGATTATTTTCTGTCAGCGCTGATATAACCCAGAGTGTAGAATATCCAATTGATGTTCCTAGTTCTAATCCGTTTTGTAAACCGTTTTGAGTAATGAGTTTGTACAAGAATTCTCCAGTTGTTTGGGGAATACTCCATGCACGTTCTCCAATTTTTGGATTATTCAACAAATGTTCACCTTTTTCTACTTGAGATTCAGAATAATGTACATATGACTCTGCATGTTCTGTGGCTATTGTGAGAAGTTTTTTGAACTCTGATGATTGATATTGCATATTGTTCATTATGGTAGCAAAATATCTCGTTTCTGCAAATTTGACTTATTTTGTTATTTTAATACAATAATTAAAAATTAATGTATGAATAAAAAATTAATAACAGAGGAAATTGTGGAAGCGTTTGAAGGAAATTTTAATGATAGTAGATCTGTTACGGTTGTTTGGTTACTTCACGAGAAATATTCTTTCTCGGAAGATTTTTTAAATCTTTTACAGAAAGATGAAAAATTTCTATCAGATATTTTACGGGTAATTCCTCACAATTTTTCACACGAAAGAAAAAGACTATCTATTCTTTTGATAAATAAAAATAGAACAAAATTAAAATTCGTTTTAGAATTAATCAAGGATGATTGTTTTTTACAAAAATTCATCCTTGATTCATTTCAAAAAAAGTAGAAACAATGGAGGGAAAAATTCCCTTCATTTTTGTTGATTTATTTTTTTGATTATGCTATATTTTCATATGTTCATAGCTTGCTATGATTTTATGGTTAAAATAAGGAAGAAAATTCTTTATTTCTACTATTTTTGGCCCTATCGTCTAACGGTTAGGACATCACGTTTTCAATGTGGTAATCGGAGTTCGATTCTCCGTAGGGTCACAATAGAGAGAGCTAGTTCGAGCACTCGACAAGGGTCGTTCAAGACCCTTATAAATGAACACTAAAACAGCCAGCAATTTCGCTGGCTGTTTTAGTGTGAAAGTTAGTTTCTATTTCTGAATCGAAATCGAACGATTTTTCAAAACCAGATTATTTTTTATACAGTTCAGGACTGATCTTTTTTCCAAAACTGTTCCGTCCCTTAAAACAAATTTCGTATAGTTTCTCAGATCCACTTTTTGTATTTCTGCTGCGTTCTCTTTGCCCAGAAACATTGCTTGAAGTTTTTTGAATTTCTTAATTTCAACATTTAGTTTTTCAGTAAGTTGCACCTCGTTAAGATCAAGCGTTCCTACCATTTTCTGAAATTCTTTTAGGAGATCATTTTCATTTATAGCTGGATTCGTACATTTTCTATCTTTCGATTTCGTACATCTGTAATAGACATGTCTATTTACTCCGCCATTTTGTAATTTCTTAAACTTCTCGTCAGCTGTAATCCCTGATCCACATGCTCCGCATTTAACCATTCTAGTAAATGTAAATTCTTTCCCATGAGTTTTTATGACCTGTGTTTTGATTGCAGCACGAGTATCATCAAAAAGTTCTTTGGTAATGATCGGCTCATGCTTCCCGTCGTACCAGTTTCCACTGCCTTGTGGAAACTCAAATCTTCCGTAATAAAAGGTGTTATTGATTATCTTAAATACATTTCCGAGACTCAAATAAAAACCTCGATGTGTTTTAAAGTTTAGTTCATACCGTAACCATGAATATACTCTCATTCCACTCCACCGTTCATACGCAATCTTCTCAAAAATCTGTTTAATTATTGGTGCTCGTTCCGGGTCAATTTCTACTTCACATTTTGCTAGTCTCTCATTCGGTTTTCTGTATCCAGTTGGTGGCTGTACTGGCCATAATCCCATTTCACACCGTGCTCTCATACCTCGCTTCACATTAATACTCTTGTTGTCATTCTCAAGTTTTGCTTGAGAACACAAAATCATAAGAAGAAATTTGTCGCTTGGTGAGTTTGTAAATGTCTGACCAAAAGTTTTGATTTGAGTTAGTTTCTTTTGATCTATACGGTCCACTAATTTCCCCAAATCTCCTGCATTACGACTTAATCTATCTGGTGCCCAAGTAATAATTGCATTGAATATGCCGTCGTCTATATCTTTTAATATTTCCTCAAATATTGGTCGTTGTCCTGATTCTTTTGCTGAATGAGACTCTCGACGAATCTCCACAACATTCAACCCTTCACGCTCTGCAATTTGGCTCATTTCCTTAATCTGTGAATCAATGGAAAGTGCTTGTTTTTCCTCCGCTTCGGTTGATTTGCGAGCATACAGGCAATATTTCATCTGGTTCTGTTCGACTTCTGTCATATATTAATTAATGACAGACCAATCGGTGGTGCATAGTCTATGCAGAACAAGAAATACATAGCATACTCGGGAAGTTATATTTACATATTTGGACTTATATGTTATAGTTCGATAAAATAATTTTTGTTCATTTTAAAAATAAAAAACGATGGAAAATAAAGTAATTCAAGATTACGGTAAAACCGTGACACCAGAAGTGTATTTAAGTGCCTTACAAGGACATCCGTACATTCCACAATCTGACCAGTGTATTCGAAATCTCATAAAGGAGTACTGTCAGAAAAACAATAGTATCTATCCTAAAATCCTTGACCTTGGTTGTGGACCAGGAAGACTAACTTTTTCTATTACCGAAAACAACTGTCATGTTATAGGACTTGATATTTC
>CAZUGR010000009.1:0-1437 GCA_964620145.1 uncultured Candidatus Saccharibacteria bacterium | reverse complement strand
TAAAACCAGATGGAATTCTGATAATTGGCGATGAATTCATTGCGGACTATGAATCCAATGATGAGCGAATTCTAAATGTTGCAAAATTCTATCTGCACATTATTGATGAAGCCCGCAAAGGTGGATTTAATGAACTTGCAGAGGAAGAAGCAAAAAATCTGATTGATGACTGTTTCTCGGGTACAAAATTTGCAGGTTTAGCTACAGAAAAAACATTTGAAACTGTCTACCAATATGCAAAAAGTATCAATGAACAGTTTTACAGCCATGGATCTGTGGCAGGGCTCAATTTTGAAGCAAATAATCAGATTCGCAACATGTTTAACTACATTAAATTGACCGTAGAGCATCTTACTGGTTCTGCTTCAGAAAACTTCAACCGCGGAGACTATAAAGTTTCTATCAATGTATTTGCCGAAGAGTTATCGCTTTACGGCTTCAAGCTGAAAGAAAAATACGAAATCGGGCCAGTCAAACAACTTGGTGGAATGGGAGTATTAGTATTTACAAAACAATAATCCAATTGGAATATTTTACAAGAGCTATTCATTTTATGGGTAGCTCTTTTTTACTACATGGTTACAATATCATGTAACTTGTATAGCCAAAACACTGTCACTTTTGTCACTTTCTACCTACGCTCAAGAAGGGTCATTATGATATTCTAAAAGAGTATTAATTAACTTTGCAGGGCAACGAACCATGGGGTTCTATCTCGAGAAGGCTCACCAACTCGTGCTAGCACGAGAAGTATACAAAAACAGCTCCTTTTGGAGCTGTTTTTGTGATACAATCTAGATATGGATGAAAAATACAACCAAACATGGTTCAAGGAACGAGCTTTCAAATCTCTCAAAAAACTAGATAATGGGGTTTGGGATTTTTCAGATTCTCTCCTTATTTACATTGGTTCAGGTGATGCAGTTTACGAACAGTTACAAGAAGAAGATACTTCGTATTTCAAACTGGTCACAAAACCAGAGCATGAGTATCTGCAATTAATTGCAAAAAATATTGCAGATATTCTTCCAAATAATTTTGAATACATTGATCTTGGTCCAGGGACAGAGCACAAGGAACAGTTCTTGTTTGATGAGCTTAAAAAACAAGGCAAATCTTTTACGTATGTTCCTGTAGATATCAGTGATCACTTTCTCGAAATGGCGGAGTCACATGCAACATCACAAGGGATTCCTGTACGAAAAGTAAAAACTTCATTTGAAGAATTACCCGAAGTTCTTGGAGAGTTAACTATTCCTCGATTCGTTTCTCTTGGTCTTACATTTTCAAATTACGCACCGCAAGAAATATTGAAACTTCTTACTGATATAGCTGGGGTAAACGGCTTTGTTTTTATCAATGCGCAGATGCGTGATCGTGTAGATATGGTTGAGTTGCAAAAGGTCTATCAAGAAGACGCAGTTAGACTGGTGGATG
>CAZUGR010000008.1:0-25957 GCA_964620145.1 uncultured Candidatus Saccharibacteria bacterium | reverse complement strand
TAGAGCATCCGCCTGTCACGCGGAAGGTCGAGGGTTCAAGTCCCTTTCACTGCGCAGTATATAAAAATACTGAAGAAAAACTTCAGTATTTTTATATGAGAAGTTTTCCACAGAAAATTTATTGCATTTTTTATATAAAATGGTATATTGAATGAACTTGGAAACAAGATATAGCGGGTTAGAGTAATGGTATCTCGTCAGGCTCATAACCTGAAGACACACGTTCGAATCGTGTACCCGCAACAAGAAAAAAACATGAGTATGCAACTCAACTTTAAAAAAATTCATCCACAAGCAAAATCTCCCATCAAAGGAAATCCAGGTGACGCAGGAATTGATTTATATACAAACGAGGAAGTAATTTTTCAATCAGGAGAACAAAAACGTATTCATACTGGAATCGCAATGGAAATTCCAGACGGATACGTAGGATTTATTTGGGACAAGTCAGGCATTTCTTTTAAACAGGGATTAAAAATTGTTGGAGGCGTTATTGATTGTGGATATCGAGGAGAAATCATTGTATCGATGATAAATCTTTCCAATGAAGTTCAAACTATCTCACTAGGACAAAAATTTACTCAAATAATTATTCAAAAATTTGAAGATTGTATTTTACAAGAAGTCGATTTTTTATCTGACTCTGAACGAGGTGAAGGTCGTGAAGGTAGTACTGGAATTTATTAAAAAAGGATTTTAAAGCAAAGCTTTAAAATCCTTTTTTCTTTCACTATTTACTAATCAATAATTCCTGCATCGCGAAAAACAATTTCAAATTGCTTTCGTGCAAACTGTGCGTCACGATCAGTCAATACATATTGAGGACCTTCATGAGCAATACGGTTACGAATTTTGTGGGCTTCCCATGCATGTTGTGTTGTGGGCATCAAGCGTTGGTTAGCGTTTTTTAATCGCTCACCCAGATTTTCTCCAGGAAAATTATATGACACAAGTAATTCATCTAACATAATATCAGCGTCCATAATTGCAGCTCGCCAATCATTCTGGTTATGAGATTCGAATAATTGAATAATTTTCTCCCAACGGAGATTTTTCCTTGTTGTTTTTGGTTCAGGTTTTATAAAATGTTCTTTGTATTTTTTACTTAGCATTTCTTTGAGTTCTTTTGCGCGAAGGTTTGTATAAACAATAAAAATAAACAAAAGAACAAATGCAATAGTTGCAATAATAATTACCAATGATAAAATATCCCCAAAAAATCCAGACATCCATTCAAAAAAATTCTTTCCAGATCCAAGGAATCCTCCCATTCCAGATCGAGTAACTGAATCATATCCAAATCCATTATTCCCAGATCCAGCACCAAAAACACTCCCAAGAAAATCGTAAATTTTAAAGAAAATATATTCAATATTGATAAACGGCATTTCCATAATGTTTTTATTATATCATAAAAGCGCCTGTTAAGCGCTTTTTTCAAAATCTTGCCCTGTAGTAAATAATACATTTTCATCGCCATGTGTTGCAGTCATTTGAATTCCAAACGGCATCCCATTTTTATCAAAACCAGATGGAATTGAAATTGCAGGCATATGGGTTAAGTTTGCCGTAACGGTAAAAATATCTGCCATATACATTGCAAGTGGGTCTGATTTTTCACCAAAACCAAAAGCCGTTGTTGGGGTTGTTGGGGTTAAAATAATATCAACTCCAGAATCAAATACTTTTTGGAAATCTTGTTTCAAAATTTCGCGCACCTTGTTTGCCTTGTTATAATATGCATCATAATACCCAGCAGACAATACATATGTACCAAGCATAATTCGTCGTCGAGTCTCTTTTCCAAAACCTTCTGCCTTTGTTTTTTGATAGGTATCAAGCAAGTTTTCAGATTTAACTCGCATACCATAACGAATTCCATCAAACCGAGAAAGATTCGAAGAAACTTCTGCAGGCATAATAATGTAATACACTGCAAGCCCGAGGTGCGCATGAGGTAATTCTATATCACGAATTTCATATCCTTTATTTTTAAATCGCTCAATACTTGCATCAAAATTATCTCGTACTGATTGATCGATTCCTGGTAATTCAAATAAATGTCGTGGAATTCCGATAACCTTACCATTGTTACGAGTAAATTTTTCTCGAATCGTACCAGTGAGTGACATTGCGTCATGTGTGTCGTAGCCATTTATTACATCAAAAACGATTTTTGTATCAGCAACATTTTTTGCAAATGGACCGATCTGATCAAGTGAACTCCCCATTGCAATCGCACCGTATCGTGATACTGAACCGTATGTTGGATAAAGTCCAACAGTTCCACAAAACGCTGCAGGTTGACGAATAGAACCTCCTGTATCAGTCCCAAGAGCAAATAAACATCCATTCATCGCAAGCGCAGCAGCAGAACCTCCTGATGAACCTCCTGGAACTTTCGTCTGATCAATTGGATTTTTAGTCGGACCATAAGCACTATTTTCTGTACTTGACCCCATAGCAAATTCATCCATATTGGTTCGACCAATAGGAATTGCACCGACAGCATTTAATTTTTCAATCACCGTTGCATTATATGTTGCCACGTAATTTTTAAGCATTTTTGATGACGCACTTGCCGTTCGTCCTTGTACTAAAATATTATCTTTTACTGCATACGGAATCCCTGTTAGCATATGAGCCGTTCCTGAATCAATCATTGACTGAGCATTAGCAATCTGCTCATCAAGTTTTTCATCATCAAAAAATTCTAAAAATGCATTGATAGAATTATTTTGTTCTTTTGCATTATTCAAGTATGCGAAAACCAAATCACGAACCGTGATTTCTTTTTTTATTAACAAGTCATGAGCTTGTGGAATAGTGAGCGTTACAATATCAAATTTCATACAAAAAATAAATTAAAGAATCTTTGGAACTTTATAAAATCCGTCTTGCTGATCTGGAGCTTGGTCAAGAAGTGAAACTCCATCGAAAGGTTGCACAACATCAGGTCGTACTTGATTGACCTGAGCAAACTGTTGATCTATTTCCGAAATTTCCAACTGATTAATCTGATCAACATATCCTAAAATTGATTCCATTTCTGCTCCAAATGAAGCAATTTCTGCGTCATTTACCTCAATCCGCGCCAAATGAGCAAGATTTTTAATATCTTCTGGTGTCATATCATCGAATATAGCATATTTTGGGATTTTTGCACAAAAAAACAACATTATAAAATGTTGCGAATAACGACTTGAAAAGATGCTGGCCGTCACAGCTTCAAAGAGACTGAAATCTCTCGAGAAATTCATTACAAATTCCTCTACTTATAGATTGACAAATCCACAGTTTTTGTCAAGAAAAAAACACCTATTTTGTAAGTGTTTTTAAGAATGCTTCCTCATCCAAAATCTCAATTCCCAATTTCTGTGCATCATCATATTTAGATCCAGGGTCAGCACCAACTATTACATAATCAGTTTTACTCGAAACAGAACTTGCAACCTTTCCTCCAAGTGCTTTTATTTTTTCTTTTGCCTCATCACGAGAAAGTGATTCCAAGGTTCCTGTAATTACAAAAGTTTTCCCCGTTAAATTCCCTGTTACCTTTTGTGAAAAAGTAATCGTCAGGATTCCTAATAATTTTTCTACTACCGAATAATGATAATCATTATTCATAAATTGCACGAACGATTCTGCAACTACAATTCCCACACCATCAATTTCTGCAAGTTCTACTGATGATAAATTTTTTAAAACTGATAATAACTTTTTCTGATCAGTTGTTTTTTGTGAAATATAGTGTGCAATAAGCTCTGCTGTTTCCTCACCGATATGCCGAATCCCAAGCGCAAATAAAAATTTCTGGAGTGTTGTGATTTTTGAATTTTGAATTGCATTCATTAAATTATCAGATGACAATTCTCCGAATCGCTCCCATTCCACAAAATCTGATTTTTGCAGATTATAAATATCTGGCAAACTTTGTACCAACCCTACCTCAAAAAATCGCTCCAAAATCTTTTTCCCAAGACCTTTAATATTCATTGCCTTTTTAGAAACAAAATGCACCAATGTTCCAAAATGCTTTCCTCCACATTCAGGATTTGGACAAAACCATCCTACTGATGTTCCGCTCGTGTTGGATTCTTGAACCACACTTACATGACACACCGGACAAGTTTTCGGAAATACATATTTTTTTGTATTCTTGGGACGAAGTTCTGGGATAATATCTAAAATTTCTGGGATAATATCACCGGCTTTCCGCATAATTACGGTATCACCAATCCGCACATCCAATCGCTCGATTTCATCTGCATTGTGGAGTGTCGCGCGCGAAACAATCGATCCGGCAATGGAAACAGGTTCGAGCACCGCAACAGGAGTTAAAATCCCTGTTCGTCCAACCTGAATAATAATATCGGAAACTTTAGTTGTTGTTTCTTCTGCTGGGAATTTATACGCAACTCCATATCTTGGAGATTTTGCCGTATGCCCCAATCGTTTACATTGTAATTTACTATTTATTTTCAAAACCAATCCATCAATTCCATATTCTTGCCCTTCTCTTTTTTCTACCCATTGTTCGTAATAGTTTTGTACTTCATCCAGATTCTTGCACACTTTACGATCTTGATTTACATTGAATCCTTGCTGTTCAAGAAATTGTAATTCTTGTTCATGCGTTGCAAAACCTTGCTTATCATCCAAAAATTCCAAATCATATGTAAAGATTTTTAAATTCCGAGAAGCAACAATCCCTGTATTCAATTGTCGAAGTGTTCCTGCTGCAAGGTTTCGCGGGTTTGCATACACTGGAAGTCCTTGTTCAGTCCGTTCTTGATTAATAACATCGAGTTCACTTTTTTCCATCCAAACCTCACCTACAATTACCACCGGTCTTTTTTCAGAAATAATATGCGGAATTGATTTAATTTGTTTGATATTTTCTGTTACATCTTCACCAACTTTTCCATCACCTCGGGTTGCTCCTGTTATCAGTATTCCATCTCGATAGGTTAATACAATTTTTAATCCATCAATTTTTAATTCTGCAACATATTCGGATTGATGTTGATCATCCCAATCTTTTGCTAAAATTTTACGATTCCGTTCTTGCCAATTTTCAAGCTCGGAAAAATCAAATACATTATCGTATGACCACTGTGGAACCGTATGAATTGTTTTTACAAAACCATCAAGGATTTTTCCACCTACTTGCTGACTTGTTTTTTTCTTGATATTTAATTTTTTTTCTAATTTTTCAAGCTCACGAATTAATGCATCGTAGGCTTCGTCAGAAATTTCTGGTGCGTCGTCTGTATGATATTTTTTTCGGTGGTATTCCACAGTAGATTGTAACTTATCGAAATATTGTTGCTGATCTGAGGATTTCATATAATTCATCATATCATAAATGAAAAAAGTAGGTAAATACCTACTTTTTATCGAGCAACTTCTACTTTATATACTCGTTCTGTTAATCCTGGAAAATTTTCTACTGGTGAATCTTCATTACATTTGTTATATCCTTGAGCAAAAAATACAAACTTACTCGTTTCTCGAGACACACTCACTCGAGCACAAGCATCATCTAATGATAACCTAAAAGAAAGACTATCAGTCATACTACCACCTCCAATAGCAACTGAATCACCGAAACAAGGAAAATTACCAACACTTGCAAGACTACCATCAAATTTTCCATCACGATACGCTTGTAGTGTACATTCAATAGCACTATCAGCCATAAAAATAGATTTTTGAGAATCTTTCCCTAATGAAGAGATAATAAGCTCCTTGTATGCGATTGAAAAAATTCCAGCACCAATGAAAAATATTACTGCAGAAACCACAATAGCAAAAAGCAAAACAAAGCCTTGCTGTTCATTATGAGTATTCAAATTTAATAATTGTCTGTTCATAAATTTTATCATTAACCACCTGATGATTCTGAAGAATTCTGCCAATTAGAGATATATGTTTTAAATTCAAAATTTCGAGTAATACTATTTCGCTCTTGCCATGAAACTATCGAATAAATAATTGATTCATGGCCAGTAATTTCTTCTAAATATATTTTTCGAGAAAATTTTGATGGATTACCTCCAATACTTGAATCATTTGAATAATATCCATTGTTTTCATACAAATGACTTTCTTTTGCTCTTTCTCCTATTGGTAATATGTATGGAGCACCTGACTCAGGATAAACAACATCACAAGGGGAATCTTCCGTACAACTATCTAAACCTGCTAACCAGCCTTCTGTATTCATGGTTAGGAAATTTGTATCCCGCATATTCCGTGCAACTTCTGCGCCTTCTTCGGCGAGATACTGCGCAACTAATTGATCCTTTGCTGTTGTTGTTGCAATAACACCTTTTCCTGCAATGAGCATTAACGATACCAATGAGAAAGAGAAAATAATAATCGCAAAAAGCATTTCCAACAGAGTGAAACCTTTATGTGTGTCTTGTTGTATACGAGAAAAATTTTTCATAACAAATTATATATTATCCACCTGTTCCGTCACTACCTGACTCATTATCTGAAGCAGTACTTGATTCATAGTCAAAAATTCTCTTGGAAACAGTAGTTTGGAGAGATATAGGAGAATCAACTCCCGTTCGTCCAGATTTTGTTATTCCAGAAATATTAATTTTAAGTATTCCTTGTTGTGAGTTTACCGCACTAACATATTCAAAAATATATGGTGGCTCAATTTGAAATTCTGCAGGTGTAAGATCGTATTGCTCACCGCCCTTAATCATGACTAATTTATAATAGGATTGATCTCCTGAAACAGACTCAGTCTTGAATTCAATCACATCACCATCTTGATTTTTAATTTTTAAAACTTGCCCACCTTCTTCTACAAAAACCGTTTGTGCTGTTCTCACTTGTCGAGTAATTGTATCCATCATATAGGAAACAGAATCGAGCGTTTGCCTATCTGAACGAGTTTTCTGCAAAGTAGAAAAAATGGTCAAGAGTGATCCAATACCAATAGTAATAATAATTGCAAAAATCGAAATCGCCACCATTACTTCCATCAAAGTAAAAGCAGCTTCAGTATGAAGAAATTTTTTTTGGATATTCTGTTGGTTAAAAAATTTTTTCATACTCTATTTTTAATGAATACTAATTTGTCCAATTTTTGAAATACACACATGACGAGAACTTTCCTCGTCTGAAGATTGCATTTGAATACACATATATTGATGTTCTTTTGGCAAATTTGGACTAAAATTTGCTTCGGTAAAAAATCGTTTAAATGCAATGGAAACATATCCTGAATCTGAATCCGAGATTTCTTCTGCGCCATCTGCAATAGCAGTATCGATAGAGTCTCCCGTTGTTATTCTTGTAAGAGAATCTGGTGTATTAATAGAAATAGTATCAACTATTGTAGAAAGACCCCCATAATAAGCAGAATCTGAAGAGCTTTCAGTCTCGTACACAATAAAATCTTTCTTGAAAGTATCTCCTTCTCTTGTGAACGCAATACCACGATAGGCTTCATATTCTGGATCATTCGGATCAATCGTCCTTGATGCACCTGCCGATGTTTGCACTTGTCGAATTGATAATGCAATATCATGAGCAAGATTATCCAACGTCACACGAGAACGAAATGTTGTAAAGTTAAACAAAACTACACCAACCATAATTGCAAAAATTGACATAATTACAATAAATTCCACCAAGGTAAAACCTTGTTGTTTTTGGGTTATTATTTTTTTCACAAGAGATTTCATAATAATTATAAAAATTATATCACAAAAACAGAGAAACGAACAAATCAATTATCGAGAAAGAAGTCAGCATAGTAATCATCCAACCAGAAAACAAAAACGGGACAAATGCAATTCGTTTTTTCCGAATATTACGGTATTGATTTTTCTTGATAATGAGGTGATACAATACAAATCCAATCGCAAATACTGCACCCAAGTAAAATGATACAATAGTTGCAGAAAGTCCAGAAACGATTCCCAACATCATCCCAATCCAAGCAATAATTTCAATATCTGCAAAACCAATCAACCTTCCCGAAGAAAATAAATACAGAGCCAAAAAAGGTACAACAATTAACATTCCAGAAATATGAGGAACAAATGCAATCCAATTCAAATTATAATAACTCGCATAATATACTCCAAGAAAAAGAATTGATACAATGAACAAATAGCCAATCCAACGAACTGGAACTTGTCGAGTACGTATGTCATATACTGACATTACAATAATCAATGAAAACATGACAAACAATAACCCTAACCCAATCCAAAACAATACTGAAAATGGTAACCAAAAAAGAGCAAAAATATATTTCCCTACAATGAAAAAAATAATCGCAGTGAGTAATTCTACCAACATATATTGTGGTGAAATTTTTGTTTTACAAGAACGACATTTACCACGTTGTACTAAAAAACTCACCACTGGAATCAATTCATACCAATGTAATGTTTTATGACAAGTAACACATTCTGAACGCCCACCCAAACTTTTTTCTTGTTCGGCGCGAATAATTACCACATTCAAGAAACTTCCGACAATCAGTCCGAATATTCCACATATCCACGGAAATAATGTAAAAATAATCATAAATTAACTATCGAACAATATCGTATATATTTGCTTCTTCACCATCAAATCCATTTGCACCAGAACCATCACATTGTGGAAAAGATGTAGTAGATGTCGAATCAAATGCCTGTGCATCCCCTACTGCAACATTTCCAGAAATTGTTCCCTTTAATTGTACACCCAAATGGTATCCATTACATTCTCCCGTTTTTTTTGAATTGTATGCAATTGGATAATAAAAGTAAGGACTATCAGTTTTATTAAATTTATATTTATCAATATTCGGAATAAAACTACCAAGATTTGCAGAACCTAAATTTCCATTTTCACCATTACATTGCTTATTTTTATCTATCTGACTTGGATAATCACCACAGACTATTTTGTATTGTTCTAACCCCAATGCAACAGCTTTCAAATCTGCAACCAATTGTTCATCGCTCGATCGCTCTCGTGCAATTTGCAAATTCGGCAACATAATCGCAATGAGAATAATAATAATCGCCAACACAATCAAGAATTCCAAAACGGTAAATCCTCGATGATTGAAAGAAAATGTTTTTTTCATATATCTCTAGTATAACAAAAAACCTCCTAATGGGAAGTTTTTATAATTAAAATATTATACTGGATCACACTCAACAGGAATATTAGGAGTTAACGAATTTGTTTTTGAAAATCCTGCATAACCATTTGAATCAACACAGAAATATTTATTATCACCCTCCTCTCCTTTAATTTCTGCAATTGCAGTAAATCCATAGAGATCATCCTGACAATCAACATTATCTGCATTAGATTCAATACTCGCAATCATTTCACTTAATCCTTGTTTAGACTTATCTTCAGTACAAACATCATCGAAAGTATTCCCATTAGTAAAATATAATTCAGCCTGAGCTCGTAATTGTGACATTTCAGATTTTGCTCGAGTATCACGTGCTCGTTGTCGTGCTGTTCCGAGTGATGACAATACAATTGTCGAAAGAATAGCAATAATTGCGATTACTACGAGGAGTTCAATCAAGGTAAACCCACTCTGTGACCGACGCATAATTTGTTTCATATATAAAAATTAAAAATAATTCATTACCTAGTAATACTGTTCATTATACCATTTTTCACACAAGTAAAAAATGATTTATTGTTCTACAATGAACTTGCAATGTTGTAAATTGGAAGCAAGATTGAAGTGAGTAAAAACCCTACACCAACTCCGAGTCCAACAATCATAATTGGCTCAATAAGCCCAATCAAGGTATCTACTGCTCCGTCTACTTCTCGTTTGTAGAATCGTGCGAGTGTTTTCAAAATTGAACCAAGTGATCCTGTCTCTTCTCCTACACGCACCATTTGTACCATAATTGGTGGAATGATTTCATGTTTTTCAAATGATGAAGAAATAGAAACTCCGGCTTTTACATCGTTCATTGCTTGCACCATGATTTCTTTGTAGACTTCATTTCCTACTACATCTCCAGTAATTTCAAGTGTTCGAAGTACTGGAATACTCGATGATAACATTGTGTCCATATTGTCAGCAATACGCGAAAGATAAATCTTGCGGTACAAATCTCCAACAATAGGTGCGGTAATTTTCCAACCATCAATCCGTTTCCGACCTGATACTGTTTGTGATGATCGAGTAAAATAAACTCCAACTCCGATTACAATCGCAAGAAGGAACACTCCATAATCTACAAAGAAATCAGATAATGCAATTACTGCCCGAGTATAAATAGGTAATTGTTGCCCTGTTTCGATGAGCATGGCTGACAAGCGGGGAATAATCATTACCAACATCAAAACCATTACTACAATAAAAGTTAGAATAACGAATGCAGGATAAATTAAAGCATTTCTTGTTTTTGTAGTTAATTCATATTGTCGCTCAAGGTAATCAGCAAGATATCGGAAAGAATCGGTGAGTTTTCC
Organism: uncultured Candidatus Saccharibacteria bacterium; assembly: GCA_964620145.1. GTDB lineage: Bacteria > Patescibacteriota > Minisyncoccia > Phycocordibacterales > UBA1006 > CALMMZ01. Next base: position 15,475 of record CAZUGR010000008.1, on the reverse strand, counting down.
TGATTCTTCTCCTGAACGAACCATACTAATATAAAATGGAGAAAAAATGTTTGGATGTTTTTCCATTGCACCAGAAATGGTAATTCCCCCTTGAATATCTTGAGCAACTGCAGATAATGCAAACGAGAGAACTTTATTATCAGCGTTTTGAGAAAGAAGAGTGAAAGCCTTAATTGCAGAAACTTGTGCTTCGAATAATGCTGCAATTTGTCGTGACATAATCACAACATCTTTCATTGGAACTTTATCAAATGCAGAGAATTTTTTCTGAAGGAAGTTTTTTTGGACGTCTGGAGTTACCGAAACAACCACAAAACCACGTCGTTGCAACGAACTCACTGCAGCATCCTGAGATAATGCATCAATTTGCCCTTTTGATTGTGACCCTTCTGGAGTCAATACAGTATAATTAAATAACATATAAAAATTCTTTTAGATTACATCATTTGATCAAGTCCTTGTGGATTTAATGAATGCGACCGTGCTTCGTCGAGAGTAATATCTCCTGATCGAACCAATTCGAGTAATGAATGGTTCATAGAAATCATTCCATGTTCCATTCCTGTTTCAATAAGCATATCAATTTCATGAGTTCTGTTTTCACGAATTACGTTAGCAACGGCTTTGGTGTTAATTAATAATTCAAATGCAGGAACTAATCCACCTTTTTGACTTGGAACTAATCGTTGTGAGAACACTCCGAGTAAACTTCCTGCTAATTGAATACGAACCTGATCTTGTTGTTCTGCGGGAAACGAATCAATAATACGGTCAACGGTTTGTGCTGCAGAGTTAGTGTGAAGTGTTGAGTAAACAAGGTGTCCTGTTTCTGCTGCTGTTACTGCTGTACGAATTGTTTCTGGGTCACGCATTTCCCCGACCAGAATTACGTCAACATCCTGACGGAACACAGCAGACAACGCATCTGCAAAACTATTTGTATCAAGCTCAACTTCTCGCTGGTCAATAATTGATTGCTTTTCTGTATGAACATATTCAATTGGATGCTCAATGGTAACTATATGATTCTTTCGAGTAGAATTAATAATATCAATCATTCCAGCAAGTGTAGTTGATTTTCCTTGACCTACAGGACCTACAACAAGGAAAAAGCCTTGTTTTGAACGAGTAAATTGATCAAGTACGTCTGGTAACCGCAAATCTTTGAGCGGACGAACCTTTTGAATAGCTCGTAACGCAACTGCAAGCGTTCCCGATTTGATATAAACATTTCCACGGAATCGAACTTTCCCTTGATAATCGTATGCAAAATCAATTTCTTGAAGTTTTCCTATTTTCTGAAGTATTGCTGGTTTTACCATAATTCCCAAAATACCAACAATGTCTTCTTTGGATAATTGTGGATATTGCACTACTGGAATTAATTCTCCGTGAGTACGAATAAATGGATGACGACCTTCTCCGAGATGTAAATCCGAAGCCCCGTTTTGAATAACGAGATCAAGTAACGTTTCCAAGTTTTGTTGATAGTTTGGCATATACTATTAGTATATCAAAGTTTTTTAAAAATTGTAAACAAAAAACAGCCTTTGACTGTTTTTTGTTTACAACATACTAATTTCACTCCACGGAATAACACCTTTGAGAGATTTAAGAATGGCTTGTTCCTTCATGGTGAGCATTCCCTTTGATCGAACATAGTCATAAATAGCATTCTCTGTTGGATCCTTAAGGATAATATCTTGAAGTGCACGATCAACACGATACATTTCAAAAACCCCTTCTCGTCCTTGCATTACATTGTCTGCAATTTTTGGTGTTTGATATACATTATCAGTTGATTGAATCGCTGGTCGATATTTTTCTGGCAAATCTGCGAACTGTTTTTCTAGATATGCTTGAACAGCGCCCGCAACAGGAATAGCCTCTCCTTTACCTGGAATAAATTTCCGAGAAAGCCGTTGTGCTACAGATAACACCAATGTTGGCGCAATCAAATACGGATCAATTCCCATATCCACTAATCGAGGAACAACTCCTATGGCACTATTGGTGTGAAGTGTTGCTAATACCAAGTGTCCTGTAAGTGCTGCCTGAATAGCTAGCTCTGCTGTTTCTTTATCTCGAATTTCTCCTACCATGATCACGTCTGGATCCTGACGTAAAATACTCCGTAACCCTGTCGCAAATGTGTAGCCAATTTCTGCTCGCACTTGTGATTGATTCATTCCTGCAACATTATATTCTACTGGATCCTCGAGTGAAACTACGTTTAATTTTTCTCTATCAATTTCTGAAAGCATTGAATATAATGTAGAAGTTTTTCCTGAACCTGTTGGACCTGTAACCAATACAAGCCCATTAGGTAATGCAAGTGCTTCTCGTAACATTACTAATTGTTCTGCAGAAAGTCCGACGTCTTCTAATTTTTTTACACCCTTCCCTGGATCAAGTACACGAATTACCGCTTTTTCACCAAAAAATGTTGGAAGAATAGAGAGACGAAAATCAATTTTCCTTCCTCCGGTAAATGCCATAAAACGTCCGTCTTGAGGTTTTCTTTTTTCATCTAATTTCATTGTATTGGTCATTGTTTTTAATCGAGCAATCAATGAATCGAGCATGTTTTTATTTGCACGGAGACTCACATGGAGAACGCCATCGACTCGATAACGAACACGAACATCATTCCCTGTTGGTTCAATATGGACATCTGACGCTCCTCCATCTACAGCATTTTTCAAAATTACTGCAAGCATTTTTGTAGCTGGAGCATCTTCGATGATTTTTTTACTATTTGATTTTTGAACAGTAACATCAAATGAACCATCAAACGAAATATCTTGCCCTTGCTGTACTGCACTCCCTGCATCTTTTTCAAGATTTGACATTTCTCCTTCTGGAGATGGATTTTGCAATGAAAGATCATTTTCGAAACCACTATACATTGCCATTACTCGATTGAAATCTTGATAAGAAATAATATATGCTTCAAACGGCATATTAGCCTGTGACGCAATAAACTGTAGAGCATTACGTGCTTCCAAGTTTCCAGGATCAAGCATTCCAATTTTCAATATACCGCCTTCCATTGCAACAGGTGCAAATCGATAATTACGAGCAGCATCGACTGGAATGAGCGCCATAGGTTCAGTATTCACAACATCAGGAACAATAATTTCAGGAATACCAAAAAAAGCAGCACGCGCAGAACGAACTTCAGTATCTGGGATTTTAAAAGATTCCAAGGCACGATCAATATCGCCATTCATTTCCTTGGTTTTTTCTAAAATATCATTTAACTGATAACGATTAATAATATTTTTTTCAACAAGTTTTTCCAAGAATCCCATATCACTCTCTAGTATATCATGCATTAAAAAAAATCAAAACAAAAAATACTTCAGTGAAGTATTTTATCGTACTGGAGTAACAGTAGGAGTAGTATTATTAGTTGTTGTTTGGTTTTCTGAAACAGTAGATCCTCCCACACGTGTAAATGGATTAATTCGACCAGAAACAGAAAAGTCAGGAAGAGTTAATGAAGTATCAACAAGTGAAAGAAATGCTGGATTTCGTAAAATTGCTGTATCAAGTTTGATCTGATTCACACTTCGTAAAAGTGTAGCAATTTCATTTTGTGATGCATTAAACGCAACCATATCCGACGCTTGACTATCTCCGAGAGAAACAGGGTTTGACCCAGTATTAGAAGAAACAAGAGTTGAACTCTGTGGAGTATTGTTATCTGTAGAACCTTGCGAAGAAAAATACAAATATCCACCTAAACCAATGACAACAAGAGCAATAACACCTATTAAAAGTTTTTGATTATTCATAAACAAAATATAGAAAAGTTATTTTACCCAATAAGTTTCGACTGAGGTTTGGAATTGATAATTTGCACTATCTTCTGGAGCAATGAATGAAGATTTTTTAACATTCATAATACGAAGGTTTTTCTCTAAACTTCCAATGAAATTCACATATCCAGGATATGGACCAACTGTAGCAAACTCGAGAGTAAGTGTACCAATATCAGGATTTGATCGTTGGTTATTCCGAGCTTGTGGTTGATTTGCAGTATTTTCTTCTGATTCTTTAATCTTTACATTTTGTAAAGAAAGTCCTTGTGACCGAGCAAGCCCATCAATTTCAAGAATAAGTTTTACATTGTCAGGATTCGCAGGTAACATTTTATCTAATCGCTCCATATCGGATGGACTAATACCGCTATATAATTGCAATAATTTATCACGACGCTCTTCGAGTTGTCGAGCATTTGCAAGCAACTCCAAATAATCGACCTTTTGTTGGTCAATTATTTTTGCATCATTATAGGTTGGTATTATATACAATATAAAACCTCCAATTGATGCCAATATCATAATGATTGAAAGAATCGTTTTCATAAAAAATAATTACGGTGTATTGATGACTGTTTCTACTTGTTCATCAACACTGTCAAACACTTCTTCGATTGCTGAATTTTCTATATTTACTGTTTCTGACAAAGTAACGTCTTGTTGTGTTATTTGTTCTGTAGATAAATTGCTTGTCCCGAAAGCTTGTTCTTGTTGCGACATTATTGGACCAGAGAAACTATCAATATTTTTTGCAAATGCAAGATCAGTTGATGGAATCAAAAAAGAAACATCAAACGAAACACGACCTTTTGGTGTAACAACGAAATTAGAAAAAATAGTATTTTTCAAATTTGTGTTTTTTGCAAGTGCTTGAGACTGTAATGCAATGGAACGATATCCATCAGATTCTCCAGAGAGAGTTACTTGAAGGTCTCGTGTATCATTGAATAACATATCTAATTTTGTATAACGAACTTCTGGAAGTGTTGTTGTTCGTAATACTGTAAAAAGTGGCGATAATACTGCGTGTTGATTTACTAATACTTCAGAATTTTTTAATCGTTTGTCGACAGTAGTAAATTCTCGTATAACATTTGGATCAATATTCCGTTGTAAAGCTTCGAGCGAACTTGCAAGTTCGGTGACTTGACCTTGGAGATATTGTTTATAGAGATATACACCACCACCTAATGCTCCACTAATAATAAGTATTACAAGAGATACAGTAAAAATAATACCTACTGGCTTTGAATAAGTGACTTGAGTAGAAACAGGTTGCTGGGCAATTGGTTTCTTGGGAATAAAAGTTGTACGAAATTCTTGTTCCATATATTTATATAAAAGTATACGTGATATCTACTAAAAAGACAAGAAGTTTTTTAGTGCGAGTCCTGTTGCTACAGAAAAAGTTGGACCTGAGGTTTTTAATAATTCACGCATAAATTCTGGAGCCTCTACTTTTGAAAAAGAGTCTGCAAAGATAACATGGATTCCAGTTTCTTTTGTGACAAAAGGTGCAAACCCTGAAACTCCCGAACCACCACCAGAGAGAATAATTTTTGAAACAATCCTCTTTTGTTCGCGTTCATATTCTACAAGTACTCGTTTGATTTCAGAAATAAGATATTCATGTGAGGCGTCAATAATTGATTGAGCTTCTGGATATTTTACCACATTAAATTTAATTTCTTCTGCTTTTTCAAATGGTACTGATAAACTTCGCATGAGTGACTCAGTAACAAACGCTGATCCCCGATTGGTAATATGGAAAATTCTAATTACTCCATATTCAACAATTGCCATACTTGTATATGCTGTACCTACATCAACAATGAGCACTGGCGCGATTTCACGACGAAGCACAGAACGCATAGTTGCAAATGTTTCAATTTCAAATGTAGGACTTGGAATTGAAGCTTGAGTAAGTGTATTCTGATAATTTTGTAATGTTTCATTTCGAACCGTCACTACCAAAACTTCAATGTTTGCAGATGGTGTTGCTGATTCTTGATCGTATGTTTCCTTTTCGGGAATAATAAACCAATCCAAAGAAACTTCAGTTAATGGAACTGGAATGTATTTTCGTGCTTCATTAGGAATAATCGTATCCAAATCAGCCGAACTCGCTCTTGGTAATTTCACAACAAATACAAGTACTGCATTCGATTGTAATGAAACAACAAAATTTCTTGCAGTTACTCGAGCTTCCTGGAGAACTTGTGTAATAGCTTTGACTGTTTCTGTTTCTGCAAGTCGAGCTGGTTTTCCAATTGGTTCATTCACGAGTGGTGCAAGTGATAATGCACCGTATGTTTCGAGAATAATCTTGCCCTGTTCTTCTTTTAATTGAACTACTTTAATTGAACCACTTCCAATATCAATACCACAAACACTTCCCTTGTTATTTGAACCAAGTGAAAGACTAGTTGAGAAAATTTTTTTAATAGAATCAAACATATAACAGTACTATTGTAACATAATAATATTTTTTGCAAAATAAATACAAACTGATATTCTATACATTAATTAGATATGATTACTCGATTACTTGAGAAAATATTTACCGCATTGTTCCCTGCTCAATGTATTATCTGTCATTCAGAAGAAACATCTTGCAATATTTGTCAAAACTGTATCCAGCAACTCACTATTAACCGAGATTTACAACTTCCTTGGATTTTTTCACTCTATCATTACAAAGATGAACGCGTTCATATCTGTATTCATCATTTAAAAAATTATCCAGATGAATTATTGATACATGAAATATTATCTCACAAGAAATTAATGATTACTGGTTGGATTACAGGAATTATTGCTTATTACCAAATCAAGAATATCGTACTTGTTCCAACCCCTATTCATTATTCTCGTTTTGTTGATCGAGGATATAATCAATCAGAAATTATCGCAAAAGGTATTCAAAAAATTCTAGAACAAACACTACTCAACATTCCAATATCAATACATTCTGAAATTGTTCGTAAAAATAAAAAAACTGAAAAACAAGCCCTTATTATGGATCGAGAAAAACGTTTCAAAAACGTTGTAAATATATTTACAACCACTGGGCGGGAAGCGAAGCTTCCCGCCCAAACGCTCATTGTTATTATTGATGACGTAACTACAACAGGTGGAACACTCCAAGAAATATACAACCAATTTCCTTATCACCATGTTGTAGCATTTACCCTTGCTCACTGAAACGTTTCTATGGAAATACCTATTCGGGTATTTTTAACTCTTTCGGTTTTTACGTAACAACAGATCAAGTGTATGTTCCGCAGTTCTTGCATCATCTTGTGGAATATAAGATAGTATAGAAAATTAATATTATGGAAAAATTAGTAGAAATTAGATGCTTCACCTGCTCAGAACTTGCAAGAATTATAACTCCGGAAGGAATTCCCTACTGTAACACGATGGAGTTCGGTGGTTGCTATCCAGACGATCTCCTCTATGAGGAAATTATTACACCACCAAAAGCAATCACAAAACCTCAAGAAGATATTTCTTGAGGTTTTCATTATTCCAAAATTTCCTCTAATTTCACACCTCGTGAACCTTTCATAAAAGTTACTTTTCTATTTTTATCAAGCGATTCAAAAAATATTTTAGCTTCAGCAGTTGTTTTAAAAAACTGAAATGGGAATTTTTCTTGATAATAAGAAAAATCATTACCAATACAAATAACGGTATCATTTTCCTGAACATTACCTTGAATCAATTGTAAAATTTCTTGATGAAAATGAAGTGACTGTTCTCCTAATTCAAACATATCTCCTACAATAATTATTTTTTCCTTGTCTCGAAAACTTTGAAAAACATCTTTTAATGATAATTCCATACTTGACGGATTTGCATTATAGCAATCCATAATCAATATGTAATTATCACGCTCAATAATCTGTGATCGTTTTAATGTTGGCTCATATTGTGAAATTGCGTTTGCAATATCTGACAATGGAACTTTAAAATATTCACCGACGGCAATACTTGCTAAAATATTTGCCTCGTTAAATGATCCAAACAAATTACTCTTTATAGCCACACCATTATAATTTCCTCCTGCAGTTATTTTTGAAATTCCTATGAACTCCTTTTCTGGATACAGAACCACATCACCACCACTACTATCACCTACTAAATCAACAATATTCTTATTCACAAAAATTTCTGCTCCGTATTGTTTTGCCCAGTCAAAAATTTCCTTGTTTGCGGTGCGAACCCCCTCGATTGAACCAAACCCTTCCAGATGATCCTGTCCATTATTGGTCACCAAAACACTTGTTGGTTGTACTATTTGTAATAATTCAGCATGTTCTCCAATATGATTTGCACCAATTTCAATAATGGCAATTTGTGTGTCTCGTGGCATCGCGAGTAATGTCAGTGGAACTCCAATATGATTATTCAAGTTCCCTGCTGTCATGTGAACGCGATATTTTTTACCGAGTACTGCAGTGATTAATTCTTTGGTAGTCGTTTTCCCATTTGAACCTCCAATCACCAATACTGGAATAGAAAAAGTTTCTCGATGAATTTTTGCAATTGCTTGGAGTGTTTGCAATGTATCATCAACCACAATCATCTTTTCATTTCCTGCAAATTTTGGATTACTCACCAATGCAAAACTCGCACCTTGCTCTAATGCATTTTCCGCAAAATCATTACCGTCAAATTTTTCACCAACCAATGTAATAAAAATTGAATTTGGAACAATTTTTCGAGTATCAGTTACAATAGAAAGACTTTGTTCTGTGATAAGGTTATATATTTCAAGTGGGGTCATATAAGTAAATTATATCATATAAAAAACGACCTATCGATGCGAGCATCCTGCCCAGCAACATGGTCGTTTTTTACCTTGCAATAAATTTTGATGCATTCGTTCTATTCTCCCTGTTCGTGTTTCAGATTTCTTTGCAGAAATAATCCAACACACCCACTCATTCCGAGCAAGAGGTGTCGCCTCATTCCATTTTTCTAAAACATTTTTATGAGCATTCAAAAATGTTTGTATATCTTTTGGAATTGAATGTAATGCAGTTTTTTGAATCGTGGTCATATAGTTCAGCAATACAAAACAAAGTTTACAACTGTTGATAAGAATTCTTGGTCGGTGCAATATCAAAAACTTCTACAGGCGTAATTGCAATGATCCCTTTCACCAATCTGTCTGGCAGTATCTCTTTAACCCATACAACTACTTCGTCAAATACATCTCCTTCAGTGATATATTCTATAGTTCCTTTTATTTGGTATCCCATCATTTTTGTCCAAGCAACGAGACTCACATTTTTATTTGATATAATATTTTCGAAAGTTTTTTCCATAAAATAATTCACCAAAATGATTTTTCCATCTTTTATAGTGATCGTAGAAACAGGCACAACATTAATTATACCATCTAACGATAGTGTTGCTAGAGCTTTCGATTCTGCCTTGAGCAAAAAATTCTCAATACGATGATCTATAAAATGAGTGTTTTTCTTGTCCATACTGTTTTTTATGTTATATTGATAATAGTCTATATATTATACCATAAGCAAACAACTCTATGAAACATTACATTCTATCGAAACTGTTGTCTCCACTCAAAATAGTCAAGAAAAATGAGTGCGAAATTTCTTATTAATATAATCAGCTTATCCCTCAATAGTTATGTTTAAATATCTTATTTTTGAAATTGTATCTGGACTTGTTGGTGCTATTGCTCTCATTATTATTGTTGTTTCTTTATGGAAGAAAAAACATATTCATTTATTTACGAAACAACGATGGCTCTATATTCCTGTATTATTATTTTTTGTTTCTGTAATCACTGGATTCCTTGCAAACCGTACCTACCCTCCTAGTTTTGCTATGCCAACTTTTATGCATACACATGCACCGGATGGATTACCACCATCAATACCGTTTGCGAAAATCATTGATTTTTTCAAAAACCAAAACCACTTTGAACGAGTAAATGACATTGGTGCAGATCCGAATACTGTCCCACCTGAACCACAAAAACCTGATACTGATGGGATCGTTCGAATATCTCTTACTACAAAAGAAGTCCTTGCAGAAATCGCACCAAATATCTGGTTTAACTATTGGACATTTGATAAACAAGTCCCAGGACCTATGTTGCGTATTCGTGAAGGAGACACAGTAGAAATGGCTATTACTAATGATCCTTCTAGTTTACATGATCACAATATTGATCTACATGCAGTTACTGGGCCAGGTGGAGGGGCAACTATCACTCATGTTTCCCCTGGAGAAACAAAAGCCTTCAGGTGGAAAGCATTAAACCCTGGTTTGTATGTATATCATTGTGCTATGCCAAATGTGTCTACTCACAATTCTCATGGTCAGTATGGGATGATTCTTGTTGAACCAAAAGAAGGATTATCAAAAGTAGATAAAGAGTTTTATATCATGCAAGGAGAATTATATACAGTAGGACAACTCGGCAAAAAAGGTCTTGCACCATTTGATTCACAAGCACTTCTCGATGGACAACCTAATTATGTAACCTTTAATGGAAAAGTAGAGTCAGTGCCACGAATACATGCCGAGGTAGGAGATAAAATCCGTATGTACGTAGGAAATGGTGGAGTAAACTTAATCTCATCATTCCATGTTATTGGTGAAATTTTTGATACTGTTTACCCAGAGGCAAATATTGGTGGATCACTCGAACATAATGTTCAAACTACTGCAGTACTCCCTGGAGGTGCAAGTATTGTAGAGTTTACCGTGGATGTACCTGGTAAATATCTCTTAGTAGATCATGCGCTCGCTCGTATGAATAAAGGTGCGTGGGCAGTACTCGAAGTCACAGGGAAAGATAATCCAGATATATTTACTGAGGTTACAGATATCAATACTGTGAACATGTTAACACCTGATCACCAACACTAAATTAGGAATAAAACTACTAAAGAAAGACATCCTATACAGATGTCTTTCTTTTTAATACTTTATGCTTCCTCTGATCTATACCTCTATATGAACATTGAAACAAAGTGGGTAGCATCTTCCCAAAATTCAAATTTTCTAAAATGGCGGTCACTACTGGATAATCTTCGAACCTATTTCCAAGAACACCCCGAAGAAAGGTACTAATACGGACGAGGTTTTGCGAAACAATATATCTGGGAACAGGATTCGCAAAACCTCGGCTGTTTCCCGCGGGCAGGAAGGGTCTGGGAGGGAATGCCCACAGATTTTTGGAATTTTTTGGCGAGACAAAAAGAAAATATAATATTTTTTATTTAAAACTCTTTCTTGTCAAACCTTCAATCTCAAGTAAAAATCCTGGTCGACATATATGATCATGAACGTAAAGAACTGGTCTATCATTCCATACTGTGTCAATTATTTTCTTTACCTCCTCATAATCTTCCTCATTTTTTATATATACACGTATAGCTTCAAGATCTTTTAGATTAAACCCTGCTTCAATTCCATAATTTTTCATATTCTCAGCACTCAATAATGTATTTATATTATTTAGGGTTTCATATGTTTGAGCTTCAATATTACCAACATGTGCTACCGAATCAGAAATCAAACTAGCAGTTCCTGCTACATATACTTCCGGTCCATTTTCTGTAATATGTATCGTGCCACGAGCTGAAACAGGAGGTTTCGCACCATACTTTTCTTTATTATAGTGAACAAACTGTGTTTGGAGGGGATTCTCAATGGCAACGACTTTATTGTCCGTAATTAAAGCTTCAACTACCAAAGGACCATTAAAAGATCCTATCCCCGTCATTGCGGGACGGATTGGGTCACCATTTTTTAGTTTAGGTCCCAATTTTTGCCAAGCATCCCAACGACCTGCGTTAAACATTCTGTATCGTTCTCGTGTAATGTTTCCAATCGAATTACCTTTTTCATCAGCAACAAATTTCCCTGTTTCATCCGTCAAAATATTAGGTATATAATTCCATACACGTAGAAGATTTAATTTTTGACTGTTTTTCGAAGATTCGTTATTTTCCTTTATATAATCGAATATTTGTTTATATGAATCTTCGGCAGCTTGTTTTAAGTCATCACCATTATTTTCAGAAGTACATATCCTCAAAAGAGTCATGGGGCCTGATTTTGAAATCTCATATGTTTCTCTCTTTTCGTAAGTTACTGGTTCTTTTGACAAAAAGACTGCGTACGAAATACCCCCAAGAGCTGGGATAGAAACCTGACTAAACATGTATCCTATATCTTCAGTATTTGGGGAATATGTATGAGAAAATTTAGTGACACGAAATGCATGTGTTTTTAAATATTCAGGATTAATTTTTTTGAACTCTTCCTCATTTAAAAGCTTTATCTGTATCGCCTGATCTATAGATTCTTTTCTGTTTTCAGAGAAAATTCCTTGTTCTAAAAAAGACCTTTTTATTTCATTAATGCGCTCTTCAAAACGACCATTATCAGACAGTTGTAAAATGTGATTAATCTCAAATTGATTCACATTATGAATGTGATCTTTGGAATTTTCGAAATCATTAGTTGGTTTTTCCATATACTTATCTTAACTTAGATACTTGTTTCTAGCTACTCGGGTCATGCCGATACTAGGTTCTCTTGGCGGAAGCGGTGGGATTCGAACCCACGGAACCGATTAAGGCTCGACAGTTTAGTAAACTGTTGATTTCAACCACTCATCCACGCTTCCAAAATAGTGCGGAACCGGCGAGATTCGAACTCGCGAGGGCTTTAACACCCTGCCTCTTTAGCAAAGAGGTACGTTAGACCACTCCGACACGGTTCCAATCAATAATGCTACCATAGCATAAAAAGAGAAATAAAAAAAGAGGTTCTTTGTAAACCTCTCGTAATCAATTATTTAGCAAATTTTTTTGAAAAAATCTACTATAGGTTTTAAGATTATTGAAATAACAATCATTCCTCCTGTTACCCAAAAAATAACAAAATCCGCAATCATGAATACCCCCTTTCCTGCAAACGAAAATCCAAACAGTGTCATAAACCCAAACACATCAATCAATAAATGCCCTAATGCTCCGTGGCACAATATTGAACAGGTAAATTTTCTTGCATGCAGTAAATATGATTGTATTCCAATGAGCGCAAAAGCAATTCCTGTGGTAATTCTAAAAAACAATGGATTAGGATGAGTTATCATTTCTGCAGAATGATGTATCATTTCGTTAAACCTATAACCAAGAAAAAAGATCACAAGTAGAATCGAGAAATAATAAATTTTCTTATCTACATTTTGCAAAGTTGTTTTTATATCTCCTCGTTTTATCAAGGTAAGCACTAAAGTAGAAACAAAAAAACCACCATGCAATAACATATGCCCTACTCCAATATTTAATGTATTAGAATGTGACAAAGAAAACCCAACATGTTCAACTAATGCAGTCAAAAATGAAAGAATAATCAAAATAACAAGTACTCGATATTCCACATCTTTAAAAATTTTTCTAAAAGTATTCATATATATTTTTAATAAAAAATATCATATGGATGCTTATTCTGCAAGTATATTACAAAATAACATCAATAAAACATAAAGTACAATATACTACACACCTCTTGCATCTCTCGTTGACTACTGTATACTATATTCGTATGGCATATAGAATTTTTATCGTTGAAGACGATGACTTCCTCCGATCGCTCGCAGTAGGAAAACTTGAAAAAGAAGGATTTGTAGTAGAAACTGCAAGTAATGGATCTGATGGTCTTACGCGAATTCTCGAAACACCTCCTGAATTATTAATACTTGATCTCATGCTTCCAGAAATGTCAGGTTTTGAAGTATTAGAAAAAATCCGATCTACTGACACAGTTAAAAACTTGAAAGTAGTTGTTTTTTCAAACCTTGGAGAAGAAACAGATATTAAACGATGTCTCGAACTTGGCGTAAGTGAATATTTAATCAAGGCAAACTTCACACTTGATGAACTTGCAGAAAAAGTAAAATCACTTTTATAAAACAAAACTCTTTAAAAAGGGTTTTGTTTTTAATATATATCATAAATGTTATACTAAAATCTATATGAAAACTCCGGAAAGCCTGATTACTTCGTTTGTACGAACTACAGCAGAACAACAAAAAGCACTCAATCGACTCAAAATCAATACTATTCAAGACTTGTTATTTTATGCACCAGCTCGATATAGCAATGTCAGCACCACAACCACACTCGATAATGCAGACCCAAATACAGAAATAACCGTCTATGGAATCATCAAAAAACCAACTACTGCAAAAGGTTTTAAATCCAGAATTCCCATGGCAAAAGCAACTTTTACCGACATTGAAAACACCACTATCGGAATTACTTGGATGAATCAACCCTACATGGCAAAAATGTTTGCCGATGGTGACCAAGTAAAACTCACAGGAAAAGTATCAGTAAGCAAATCAGGAGTGAAAACATTTATGAATCCAGAGGTAGAAAAAACAGGATACCTGCCTGTTGATATGTCTGATTCACTTTTTCAAGGAACCGAATCGGAAAAAAATATCGGATTTCCGGTATACCCAGAAACTCGTAACTTGAGTAGTAAATGGATTTATCACACGATTAGAAAAATTATTCAAGAAAAAATTCATACCCACATCATTGATCCACTACCTGAGGAAATGATTAAAAAATACAGTCTTCCCAACATTCACACTGCAATTGTTTGGCTCCATATGCCAGAAAAAAAAGAACATGCTGATGCTGCACAAAAACGTTTTGCATTCCAGGAAATTTTCTTGATTCAATTGAAACGACAATATGAACGAGCAAAATACGAAGAACTTTTTTCTTATCAACTCATTGTTGATCAAAACAAAATCAGTGAATTTATGAATAAATTCCCTTTCCCTCCGACACAATCACAGTCAGATGCGATTACGAGTATCTTGCAAGATTTCCAAACCGATAAACCAATGTCACGATTAATCGAGGGAGACGTAGGATCAGGAAAAACATTTATTGCAGCCGTTGCAAGTTATGCAACCATTGTAAACCGACCTATGGGACAAGATTTTGGAAATTTACAAGTTGCTTACATGGCACCAACCGAAGTCCTCGCAACACAACTCTTTGAAAACTTTATTGAATATTTTAAACACACGGGAATTTCTATCGGACTTATTACAGGAAGCGGTTGTCGTAAATTCCCTACCAAAGTCGCATCAAGCCAAAAACCATGGACAGAAATTTCTCGTACTCAATTATTGAAATGGGTAAAAAATGGAGAAATCGCAATCACCATTGGAACGCATGCACTCATTTCAAAATCGGTTGAATTCCAAGATTTAGGAACCGTAATTATCGACGAGCAACATCGATTTGGAACAAAACAACGCATGAAACTCGCCAAAAAAGAAGGTCATGCTCCGCACTATTTATCAATGACTGCAACACCGATTCCACGAACACTTGCACTCACCATTTATGGAGACTTGGACTTAACGGTTATTGATCAAATGCCATCAGGACGAAAACCAGTTATCACCAATATTGTACAACCTGATAAAAGAGACGAATCATATGAATTAATACGACAAGAATTAAAGCAAGGTCGCCAAGCCTATGTTATCTGTCCGCGTATTGATGATCCAGACGAAGAAACCGAACAAAAATTAAACTTGAAAAGTGTAACCAGTGAAG